>NZ_CP128361.1:1226040-1532550 GCF_030345075.1 Solwaraspora sp. WMMA2065 | reverse complement strand
CGAGTTGAAGGACAACGTCTTCTACGCGGACCTGGTCATCGGTGACAGTGTGCGGGTTTCGGCGCGGCCGAGCGATTCGATCGCGTTGGCGTTGCGGGTCGGTGCTCCGATTCGTTGTGCTGAGCAGGTGCTGTCCGAGGCGGGCATCCTGATTCCGGATGAGCAGGAGGACGAGGTCGAGAAGTTCCGGGAGTTCCTGGATCAGGTGCGTCCGGAGGATTTCGCGGGCTGACCGCCGCCAGCGGGTGTCATGCCCGTGGCGTGGTCGCCCGCACGCGGCGTGTCGCGGCCCGGGTTGCCTGGTACGGCCCTCTGCCGGCGTTACGCTGGTCCTGTCGATCGGCTCATGTTCCGTCCTGGTGTGGGCCGCACTGACGGGGAGGTTTCCGTATGCCCGCACAGCGAGAGCCGGAGCCGGGGTCGTCTGATGATGTGGACGGGGCCGGTTCGGACGCCGACGCCGTCGGCTATCGCGGAGTGACCGCCTGCCACGCGGTGGGGATCAGTTACCGGCAGTTGGACTATTGGGCGCGGACGACGCTGGTGGTGCCGAGCGTGCGTGACGCGTCAGGTTCGGGTTCGCAGCGGCTGTACTCGTTCCGCGATCTGGTGGTGTTGAAGGTGGTCAAGCGGCTGCTGGACGCCGGTGTGTCGCTGCAGAACATCCGCAAGGCGATCGAGACGTTGCGGTCGCGCGGGGTCGGGGACCTGGCGGGGATCACCCTGATATCGGACGGGACGACGGTGTACGAGTGCCGTTCCCCTGAGGAGGTCGTCGACCTGTTGCAGGGCGGCCAGGGTGTGTTCGGCATCGCGATCGGCGGGGCGTTCAAGGAGATTCAGGGGTCGTTGTCGCAGCTTCCGGCGGAGCCGGCGGTAACTTCCGAGCCGGAGGTGGTGGCTCCGGTGGCCGGGGGCGACGAGTTGGCGGCGCGGCGGGCGCGGCGACGCGCCGGCTGAACCCGCGCGGCGGTGCAGCGGCAGCGGTCGGGGCGGGCTTCGTGATCGACGTCACCGCCCCGCCCCGTAGGGCGGGTGCTGCCGGTAGCGTGGAGACCGCCGTACATCCCGTGTGGGAGAGACCGTCCGCTACCCGGTGGGCGGCGCCGAAGGGGCAAATCCTCCCCGGAACCTCTCAGGCAGAAGGACCACGCGGGTTGGCGACTCTGGAGGCGGCGGCGCCGACAGAGGGGGAGGTTGCCTGCCGACCTCGTCCCGGGAGCCGCCTGGTGAGTGCCTCGTCCTTGTTCGTCGACCGCCACGTCGGCATCGATCCGGTCGCCCAGCAGCGGATGCTGGATGTCGTCGGGTACGCCAGCATCGCTGACCTGATGGACGCCGCCATTCCCGAGGTGATCCGCTGGCGGGGCCGGCTGGACCTGCCGGAACCGGCCAGCGAGCCGGAGGTGACGGCCGCGTTGCGGCGGCTGGCCGACGCGAACACGGCGGCGGTGTCGATGATCGGCGCCGGCTACCACGGCACCCACACGCCGGCGGTGATTCGCCGCAACGTGCTGGAGAATCCCGCCTGGTACACCGCCTACACCCCGTACCAGCCGGAGATCAGCCAGGGCCGGTTGCAGGCGCTGCTGACGTTCCAGACGATGGTGTCGGATCTGACCGGGCTGGCCACGGCGAACGCGTCGATGCTCGATGAGGCGACCGCTGCGGCGGAGGCGATGACGTTGGCGCGGCGGGCGTCGAAGGCACGTAGCGACGTGTACGTGGTGGACGCCGACACGTTGCCGCAGACGGTGGCGGTGCTGCGGACCCGGGCGGAGCCGCTGGGCGTGCAGGTCCGGGTGTGTGACGTGCAGGCCGGCCTGCCGGACGAGTTCTTCGGGCTGCACCTGCAGTTCCCGGGCGTGTCGGGGCGGCTGCGTGACGACGCCCCGGTGGTGGCGGCGGCGCACGCCGCCGGGGCGCTGGTGACGGTGGCGGCGGACCTGTTGGCGTTGACGCTGCTGCGCCCGCCGGGGGCGTACGGTGCGGACGTGGCGGTCGGCACCACGCAACGGTTCGGGGTGCCGATGGGCTTCGGCGGTCCGCACGCCGGCTACCTGGCGGTGCGTTCCGGTCTGGAACGGATGCTGCCGGGACGGCTGGTCGGGGTGTCCCGGGACGTGGCCGGTGACCGGGCGTACCGGCTGGCGTTGCAGACCCGGGAACAGCACATCCGCCGGGAGCGGGCGACCAGCAACATCTGCACGGCGCAGGTGCTGCTGGCGGTCATGGCCGCCATGTACGCGGTGTACCACGGCCCGCAGGGGTTGACGGCGATCGCGCAGCGTACCCATGCGATGGCGGCCCGGTTGCGGGCCGGTCTGGCCGACGGCGGGGTCACGGTGGCGGACGGGCCGTTGTTCGACACGGTGACCGCGGCGGTGCCGGGTGGGGCCGCTGCGGTGGTGGCGCGGGCGGCGGACCGGGGGGTGAACCTGCGGCTGGTGGACGCCGACACGGTGGCGGTGGCGTGTGACGAGACCACCACCGAGGAGCATCTGGCGGTGGTGTGGGCGGCGTTCGGGGTGGCCGGGTACGCGGGGGAGACGCCGGCGCTGCTTCCGGCCGAGTGGCGGCGCACCGGTGAGTTCCTCACCCATGAGGTGTTCCACGCGTACCGCAGCGAGACGGCGATGCTGCGGTATCTGCGGCGGCTCGCGGACCTCGACTACGCCCTGGACCGGGGGATGATCCCGTTGGGGTCGTGCACGATGAAGTTGAACGCGGCGGTGCAGATGGAGCCGGTCAGTTGGCCGGGGTTCGCCGACGTGCACCCGCTGGCGCCGGCCGGGCAGACGGCCGGGTACCGGCGGTTGATCGGCGAGTTGGAGCGTTGGCTGGCGGAGGTGACCGGCTACGACGCGGTCAGTGTGCAGCCCAACGCCGGGTCGCAGGGGGAGCTGGCCGGGCTGTTGGCGATCCGCGGCTTCCACCGGTCGCGGGGGCAGGCGCGCCGGGTCGTGTGCCTGATTCCGTCGTCGGCGCACGGCACGAACGCGGCGAGCGCGGTGATGGCGGGCATGCGGGTGGTGGTGGTCGGCTGCGACGCCGACGGCAACGTCGATGTCGACGACGCGGCGCGGCTGATCGCCGTACACCGGGACGACCTGGCGGCGATGATGGTGACGTATCCGTCGACGCACGGCGTGTACGAGGACGGCATCGCCGAGTTGTGTGCCCGGGTGCACGACGCCGGCGGGCAGGTGTACGTCGACGGGGCGAACCTGAACGCGTTGCTGGGGTTCGCCCGGCCGGGCCGGTTCGGGGCGGACGTGTCGCACCTGAACCTGCACAAGACGTTCTGCATTCCGCACGGCGGCGGCGGGCCGGGGGTGGGGCCGGTCGCGGTGCGGGCGCATCTGGCGCCGTTCCTGCCGGGTGATCCGGTCGGCGGCGACGATGCCGACCGGCCGGTGGTGTCGGGCGCCCGGTACGGTTCGGCCGGGATTCTGCCGATCCCGTGGGCGTATCTGCGGCTGATGGGTGCCGACGGGCTGGTGCGGGCCACCGGGGCGGCGGTGCTGGCGGCCAACTATGTGGCGGCGCGGCTGCGGCCGCATTTCCCGGTCCTGTACGCCGGCAACAAGGGCCTGGTGGCGCACGAGTGTGTGCTGGACCTGCGGGCGTTGACCCGGGCAACCGGGGTGACCGTCGAGGACGTGGCGAAACGGTTGATCGACTACGGGTTCCACGCGCCGACGATGTCGTTCCCGGTGTCCGGCACGCTGATGGTGGAGCCGACCGAGAGTGAGGACCTGGCCGAGCTGGACCGGTTCTGCGACGCGATGATCGCGATCCGGTCGGAGATCGACGACGTCGCGGCGGGCCGGTGGCCGGTGGCGGACAGCCCGTTGCGGCAGGCACCGCACTCGGCGGCGCTGGTCACCGCCGACGAGTGGGTGCTGCCGTACCCGCGGTCGGTGGCGGCGTACCCGGCGGGGCCGGGGCAGCGGGCCGGGAAGTACTGGCCGCCGGTGCGGCGGGTCGACAGCGCCTACGGTGACCGGAATCTGGTGTGCGCGTGTCCTCCGCCGGAGGCGTTCGCCGCCGGCTGAGTACGGGTCGGGTCGGCTCGACGGTGAGCCTGCGGTGGCCCCGGCCGGTCAGGCGGCGAGGGCGTGCCGGGCGGGGCCGCGGTGCGGGGCGATGCTGCTGCCGTCGGGAAGCAGCTCGCCGGTGTCCTCGAAAACGATGACACCGTTGCAGAGCAGGCTCCAGCCCTGTTCGCGGAAGCAGGCGACGACGCGGGCCGCTTCCCGGTCGACGGCGTCAGCCGAGGGACAGATCGGTTGGTGCTGGCACATCGGGATCTCCGGGAACTGTGGGGGGTGCTGTGTCATGGTTCACATGACCAGTGATGAACGTTACCAAGCCGAACGACACCGTTCCGGGCAGGTGACGGCCTGCGGGACCAAGAATCCTCCCTTCGGCCGATGCATGTCCGACCGGTCGGCGTGGAAACGCTCCCACACATCCTAGGCCCCGGCCGCCACCCGCCGCCGGCTCCGACGAACTCCACCATCCGCACACCCGGCCCGCCGCCCGCCACCCGCGCCACGCCCCGGGTAGCCTGACCGCCATGACCATGCGCCCGATCCGGATCATCGGCGACGCCGTGCTGCGCACCCCCGCCGAACCGGTCACCGACTTCGACGACACCCTGCGCGCACTGGTCACCGACCTGATGGACACCCTGCTCGGCGCCCCCGGTCGCGCCGGCGTCGCCGCCCCGCAGATCGGCGTCAGCGCCCGCGTGTTCGTCTACGACGCCGACGGCCACCGCGGCCACGTCGTCAACCCCCGGCTCGAACCACCCGCCGGCGCCCTGTCACCCGACGACACCGACACCGACGACGAAGGCTGCCTGTCCATCCCCGGCCTGTACTTCCCGACCACCCGCGCCCGCCACGCCACCGTCCACGGCGTCGACCAGCACGGCCAACCCGTCACCGTCACCGGCAGCGGATTCCTCGCCCGCGCCCTGCAACACGAAACCGACCACCTCGACGGCCGCCTCTACGTCGACACCCTGCGCGGCGACACCCGCCGCCGGGCGCTGCGTGAGATCCGCGCCGCCCACTGGGCCCGCCGCTGACCCCCGGCCCGACCCCGGCGCCGGCTCGACCGTGGGCGGCCGGCACCGTCACACCACCACCATCCGCGGGTACGGATGCCGCAGGAAATCATGATGCGAAATGTCCCACCCGTACGCGCCGGCCCGGCCGAACACCACCACGTCGCCCACCCGCAGCCGCCCCACCACCTGCCCCCGGCACAGCACATCGCGCGGCGTACACAACTCACCGGCCACATCCACCGCCACCTGCGCCACCTGCGGCCGGGCGAACGGGTACGGCCACCGGTCCACCGGCACCACCCCGAACGGATGGTCGTACCCCCACGCCGCCGGCAACCGGAAATGGTGCGTACCGCCCCGCACCACCGCGAACCACCGGCCCTGCGTCCGTTTCAGATCCACCACCTGCGTCACATACCAGCCGGCGTCCGCCACCAGCAGCCGACCCGGCTCGAACACCAGCCGCACCCCCGACGGCACCGCCAACCCCGCCAACCCGGCCCGCAGCGCCGCCACGTCGAACCGCCGCCCACCCCGGTAGTCCACCCCGAACCCGCCGCCCACGTTCACGTACTCCAACCCCACCCCCAACCGCCGCGCCGCCGCCACCGCCCAGCCCACCGCATCCACCACGAACCCCGCATGCGCCACCGCGTCCACGTTGTTCGACACCGCGTGCAAACTGAACCCCACCAGCCGCACCCCCGGCAACCCCGCCGCCACCTCCACCACCGCACCCAACTCCGCCTCATCCACCCCGAACTGCGTCGCCGCGCCCGCCATCCGGTGACTGCCCACCAACCCGCCACCCGGCCGGTTCACCCGCAGCGCCGCCACCGCCGACACCCCCGCCGCCCGCGCCACCAGATCCAGCCGCCGCAACTCCAACACACTCTCCACGTTCACCACCGCACCCGCCGCCACCGCCGCCGCCAACTGCCCGTCCGTCTTCGCCGGCCCACCGAACACCAGCTGACCGGCACCCGCCGCCACCGCCGCCGCCAACTCGCCACCCGACGCCACCTCCACCCCGTCCACCGCCGCCGCCAACTCCGCCACCACCGCCGGATGCCCGTTCGCCTTCATCGCGTACAACAGCACCGACCCCGCCGGCAACGCCGCCCGCAGCCGCGCCGCCATCGCCCGCAGCACCGCCCGGTCGTACACATAGGCACACACCGGCTCGTCACCGGCCGCCAACTCCGCCACCACCGCCGCCACCCGCGGCGGCACCACCACACCCGTCACCGCGCCCCCACCGGCGGACCGTCGTCGAACCCGGCGTCACCCAACGGGTTACGCACCGGCACGTACACGTCCCCGGCACCGGTCAACCGCATCCGCACCAACGCCTTGTGCGCCACCATCGGCGCCGTCCACGCCCGATGATCATCGGCCGCCCACCCCGCGGCGACCCCACCAGCCGACCGCAGCCCGTCATACACCTCATCCACCACCTCCCGCACCACCCGCCACGCCGCCGCCTCGTCGACCCCCCACCCGGACACCAACCCCAGCACCACCTCACCCAGATGCGCCTGCAACGCCGTGTACCCCAACTTCGCCCGCATCACCGCCGCGTCGTTGGTACCCACCACCGAACCCGCCGCCAACCCCACCTCGACCCCCGCCTGCGCCAACCGCGGCAACAACAACCGCAGACCCGCGAAGTCCCGCACCACCAACCGGAACGGCACCCCGCCACGGAACGTCGGCAGACAGTTCTGCAGATGCGCCTCCAACGCCACCCCGAACCGGCTCGCCAACCGCAGCAACGGCGGCAACACCACCCGCGCGTACGCCCCCAGGAACCCCAACCCGGCCGCCGCCCCCACCAACCCCCGCACCCCACCGAAATCCGCCACCCGCCGCCCCAACTGCGCCGCCGTCACCAACGCCACCCCCGGCACCGCCACCTCACCCGGCACCAACCGCCCCGCCAACCCGTCCCGCACGATCACCGACATGTCCCGCCCCGACCCCACCCGCACCGCCGCACCCGCCACCTCCGGCAACAGCACCAGCCGCCGCGCCGCCACCTCATCGGCCGCCACCAACGACGCCAACACCGTCGACAACGCCGGACCGTTACGCACACTCGCCACCGAGATCGTCCGCCGCGTCGACGTCACCTGAATGTCCACCGACACCTTCAGATACCGCCGCGCACCGTCGCGCCCCGCCGGCAGCAGCACCGTACGCACCGCCGCCGTCGGCACCGCCGGCACCACCCCCGGCAACAACCGCACCACCCCCCGATCCAGCAGATCCGCGTACCGCGACGACACCACCGACCGCTGCCACACATGCACCGGCTGCACCACCCAGCCCGGCGGCGCCACCGGCACCTGCGGATACCAGCGCGCCAACTCCGCCGTCACATCCTCACCCACATGCAGATCCCGGCGCACCGCCACGAACCCGACCCCCGTCACCGGCGACTCCACATCATGCGCCACCACATCCGCCACCGACCACCCCAACCGGGTCCGCCCACACGGATGCAGGTTGTGCCCCGCCACCGCCAGCCGCTCAGCCCACACCCCCCACCCGTCCGGATCATCCGGACCCCACGCCGGACCAGGCCGCGCCGCCGCCACCGCCAGATTCACCACCGCGTCGGTCAACTCCACCGCCAACGCCCACCCCCGCCGCCTCGCCAACACCGACACCGGCAACACCGCCACCGGATCCGGCACCGACCCCGCATCGGCCACGAAGCGGTCGAACCCGTGCCACCGACCCGCGCCCCGCCACACCCGGCGCACCCCACCCACATCCTCCCGGCACAACGCATCCACCAACCGCCCACCGACCACCCCCGCCGCCCACGGCACCGCCTCCCGGAACCCCACCACCAGGTTCGGCGCCACCCGCCCCAACCCGGCCACCGCCGACGCCACCGCCGCATCCACCCCGACCACACCCAACCCGCAACCACACGACCGGCCCCCGGACAGCACCCCCACCGCCGACCCGGCCCCGCTCACCACGCACCCGCCAACGGACTCGTCACCCACGCCCACCGCGGCATCAACGGATCCGACGCCAACCGCATCGACAACGTCGCCTTCACCGGCCACCGACCACCCAGCACCGCCGCCGCCACCAACCCCCGCACCGCCGCCGGCAACCCCGCCACCACATCCCGCGCCACCACCGCCACCGCCCGCCACAACACCTGCGGCTCCACCCCGAACTCCCGGGCCAGCACCGCCACCGGCTCACCCAACGCCGTCCCCACCGCCGCCACCGCCGTCACCGCCACCTCCGCCGGATCCTCGGCCACCACATCGCCGTGCACCACCGGCACCGCCACACCCGCCCCAGCCAGCCGCCGCACATCCAACCGCACCCCACCCACGTCCCGGTACCACACCCGCACCAGCCGCCCACCGCGCCACACCAGCAGGACGTTCTGCCCGTGCGCCTCCAGCCCCACCCCCCGACCCAGCAACTCCACCACCGGCCCCAGCACCACCCGCGCCAACCGCGACACGAACGCCACCGGATCACCGCCGTACCCCGCCCGCACCAGCCCCGCCACCACCGACGGACCACCCGGCACCCCCACCGGCGCCGCCAACGCCGCCACCGGCATCACCTGCACCCCCGGTCCCACCCGCGGCACCCGCCGACGCACCACAGCCAACGACCGGCACAACCCCCCGTCGACCACCACCGCCCCGGCAGCCACCTCCGGCAACACCCACAACCCCGGCACCCGCCGCGCCAACCGCGCCACCAACGCCGTCACCACCGGACCATTGCGCACCGCCGCCTCCGACACCGTCCGCACCGCACTGGTCATCTGCACATCCACCGCCGTCTTCCACTGCCAACCCCCGCCCGACGCCACCGTCCGCAACGACAACAACGGCCGCACCCGCACCACCCGGCCGGTACGCCGCAACCACCCGAACCCGCCCAGCACATGATCCCGCTGCCACGGATGCACCGGCAGCAACGGCGGCAACCCCGCACCCGAACTCACCCACCGGTCACCCGGCACCGCCACCAACTCCAACTCCACCACCGGCCGATGCTCCGGCGCGTACGCCAGCACCTCCTCCGTCGACATCCCCACCCGGGTCCGGCACCCCGGATGCACCGGATGCCCGTCCACCACCACCTGCTCCCACCCGAGCGCCGACCGGACCAGACCCCCACCGCCACCCGCCACCGCCCGCGCACCCCGCGCCAACGCCAGATTCGCCACACTGTTCGCCAGCTCACCGGCGACCGCCCCACAACCGGGCAACCCCAGCACCGACAACAACTCCGCCGGATCCGCCACCGCCCGGCCACCCGCCGGGTCCTCCACCGACACCCGCAGCCCCGGGCCCGCCGCCGCGAACAACTCCGCCGCCGCCACCGGCCCCACCACCCGCCGCCCGTCAACCAACCCCAGCACCAGGCGGCCGTCAACCACCCGACGGTCCGTCACCTCCGGCACCGGTTCACGCCCCAACGCACCCCACAACCGCGCCAGCACCGCCGCCCGCGCCCCCGGCACCGCCGCTGCCACCGCGTCCACCAGCTCCGGCCGGCACCGCCGCACCGTCGCCACCGTCGCCGCCACGTCCGGACACTCCACCGACGACACCACACCTCCCACGGACCTCGACCTGCGCCACCCACCAGGCAACCGACACACCACCGGCACGCCTCACCGTCCCCGACGCCGCCGCAGCCACACCCCGCACCAGCCCACCACCAGGAACACCAGCGCGCTACAGCACAACGCCTTCACCACCATCCCGCCACCCTGCCACACCACCCGCACCCCGTAAGGTGCCCGTGTGCGCATGGCCACCTACAACCTGCTGCACGGGCGCTCACCCCACGACGGGCGCATCGACCCCGACCGGATCACCGCCACCATCGCCGACCTCGACGCCGACATCTGCGCCCTGCAGGAAGTCGACCACGCCCAACCCCGCAGCGGGCACCTCGACCTGACCGCGCTGGCCGCCGCCGCGCTCACCGCCGGCACCCACCGGTTCGCCGCCGCCCTCGTCGGCACCCCCGGCACCACCTACCGGGTGCCCCGTCACGACCACGACGGACACGACGAACCCCGCTACGGGGTGAGTCTGATCAGCCGGTACCCGGCCCGGCACTGGCGGACCGTCCGGCTCGCCCCCGCCCCCGTACCCGCACCGGTCGCCGTCGGCGGACCCGGCCCCCGGCTGCTGCTCCTACGCGACGAACCACGGGTGCTGCTCGCCGCCGTCCTCGACACCCCACACGGCCCGGTCACCGTCGCCGCCACCCACCTGTCGTTCGTCCCCGGCTGGAACCTGCGCCAGCTACGGATCGTCACCCGCGCCCTGCGGGCCATGCCGCCACCGCGGCTGCTCCTCGGCGACCTCAACATGCCGGCCGGGGTGGCCGCAGCGGCCACCGGCTGGCGGCCGCTGGGCCGGCTGCCCACCTACCCGGCCGCCCGACCCCGCATCCAACTCGACCACATCCTGCTCGACCCGCGTGACGCGCCGCCCGCGCTGACCGCCGTGACCGCCGTCGCCGCCCCGGACGTCGCCGTCTCCGACCACCGCCCACTGACCGTCACCGTCTCGACCGGCACCCGGTAGCCGCGCTGGCCCCGACCGGGCGGGGCCAGCGCCGTCACCACCCCAACCAGCCCCAGTTCAGGCAGGCCCGACGACTCGACGCAGCGACCGGTTCGACCGGTTTGCCCGTGCCGCCGCCCGCTGCTGGTCGGCCGTCACCTCGATGTAGTTCTGGCTTGCCGTGAGGCTCGCATGCCCCAGCAGCCGCATGATCTCGGCGGCGTTCGCCCCGTCCTCGGCCAACCGGGTGGCGAACGTGTGTCGCAGCGCGTGCAGCTGCGCACCCCGCGGCACCCGCTCGGTGATCCCGGCCCGCCGGAAACACGACCGCACCAGGTACTGCAGGCCGCCGCGCCGCAGGGCGGCACCGCGCCGGTCGACCAACAGCGGACCTCCGGGGCGTACCGACCGGGGGCCGAACCGTCGTCGGCGGCTGGCCAGGTAGCCGTCGACGACGACGTCGACGGCGGCCTCCACCGGGACGGTCCGCAGCCGGCCGCCCTTGCCGGTCAGCTCGATCCGGCGTTCACCGGGACGTCCCGCGACCGAGCCGACCCGCAGCCCCAGCAGCTCGCCGAGTCGCAGACCGGCGCACAACGCCAGAGCGACCACCAGCAGGTCACGCTCCGGCCACGGGTCGCGCTGGCGGGGGTCGCTCCGCGCGGCGGCGGCCAGCAGCGTCTCCGGGGTCTCCTCGCCTCGCAGCGGCTTCGGTAGTGCTGCCGGGGCCCGCGGGCGGCCCACTGCGGGCATCGGGTTTCCGGCGGCGATGCCGTCGGCGACCAGGAAGTTGAACCACGAGTTCCACGTCGACCAGGCCCGGTGCACAGACGCGGGGGAGCGGGGGGCCGCGAACCGGGCGAACGCGGCGCGGAGCCGTCGTTGGTCGAGCGCCTCCAGTGGTACGTCGGTCCAGGGCAGGGGAGTCGGTTCGGTGGAGTCGCCGATCAGGCGTAGGACGGCGACGAGGTCGCGGCGGTAGGCGTCCAGGGTGTGCGGGGAGGGTTTGCGGGAGGCGCGGTCGGCGAGGAAGTCCTCGACGAGCCGTACCGCCACCAGATCCACAAATTGGTGCATAACGCATATTATGCATGTCTTCTCGGTGTGCCACCAGATCCGGCCGAGGACCCGCGAGCCCCGGCCGGGGGGTGGCCGCGTCCCAACATGTGTCGCGGTGGCCGCACCGAAGGGCCGGCGATGCGCCTCGGGACGCGATGCCGGAAGTTCGGCGGGTCACCGGCGACGCTGGGGCTCGCTGGGAAGTGACGGACACGGGAAAGCCCGTGATCCGCCGGGTCCACGCCGTCAGAGCCGGTCGGTCACCTCGACCCACGTCTTCAAGTTGACATAATGTATATTATCGACCTGATATCGGCGGTGTCCCGGAGACCCCGTCGCGCGCGGCGGACTGTGAGCCCCCGACGGGGTCTCACAGTCCGCCGGCGACCCGCAGTACCGTCCCGGTGGTGTACGACGCCTCGTCGCTGAGCAGCCAGGCGACGGCGCCGGCGATCTCCTCGGGCCGGCCCGCCCGGCGCAGCGGCACTACCGGCGCCACCCGGGCCGGCCGGTCCGGTTCGCCGGACAGAGCGTGGATGCCGGTCAGCACCGTGCCCGGCGCGACGCCGTTGACCCGGATGCCACGGGGGCCGAGTTCCTTGGCCAGACCGACGGTCAACGCGTCGGTGGCGGCCTTGACCGCGGCGTAGTGCACGTACTCGCCGGGGCTGCCGAGGGTGGCGGCGGCCGACGACACGTTGACGATGGCGCCGCCGGCGGACATCCGACGGGCGGCCTGCTGGGCACACAGGACGTAGCCGACCAGGTTGACGTCGACGACCCGGCGCAGGTCGGCGACGGTGAGGTCGACGAACGGGCCGATCCGGCTGGTGACGCCGGCGTTGTTGACCAGTCCGGTGACCGGTCCGAGTTCGGCGGCGTCGTCGAACAGGCTCGTCACCGCGTCGGGGTCGGTGGTGTCGACGGCGACGGTGACGGCGCGCCGGCCGAGCGCTTCGACGTCGTCACGTACCGTTTCGGCGGCGCCGGCGTCGGTCCGGTAGCCGATGACGAGGTCGTGTCCGGCGGCGGCGAGCCGGCGTACGGTCGCGGCGCCGATCCCCCGGCTGCCGCCGGTGACCACGGTGACCGGTGTCATCCCGGCACTCCTCTCCCCTGCTGTCCGTGTCGGGTCTGGGCCCGCCGGTGACGTTACCGGCGGCGGTGGCGGGCAATAGACATGGCGTGGCGGGTACGCGGGCGTTGGTGCTGGGCAGCGGCGGGGTGACCGGGGTGGCCTGGCAGCTCGGGGTGTTGTCCGGGCTGGCGCGCGCCGGGGTCGAGCTGGGCGGGGCCGATCTGGTGATCGGGACGTCGGCCGGTGCGGTGGTGGGCGCGCAGCTGTGTTCCGGCGTGGATCTGGCGCGGCTGTACGCGGGGCAACTGGTGCCGGGTGAGTCGTCGCCGGACCGGATGGGGCCAGGTGCGGTGTCGTGTCTGCTGTGGTCGGCGGTGGCTGCCCGGGACGGCCGCCGGGCGCGGGTGAGGATCGGCCGGTACGCGGTGTCGGCGGCCAGGTCGGGGGTGTCACGGCGGCCGGTGTTCGAGGAGGCGTTGCCGTCGTGGTCGTGGCCGCGGCGGCGGTTGTGGGTGACGGCGGTGGACGCGGACTCGGGGGAACTCGTGGTGTTCGGCGGTCCGGGGTGCGGGGCGGATCTGGTGGATGCGGTGTCGGCGAGTTGTGCGGTGCCGGGGGTGTGGCCGCCGGTGCGTATCGGTGGTCGGCGGTTCGTCGACGGTGGGATGCGGTCGGCGACGAACGCGGATCTGGCCGCCGGGTTCTCGTCGGTGGTGGTGCTGGCGCCGATCAGTTGGGGGCTGGGTCATCTGCGGCCGGTGTCGCGCCAGGTGGCGGCGCTGTCGGCGGATGTGGTGGTGGTGTCGCCGGACCGGTGGGCGCGGCGGGCGATCGGGCGGCGGCTGCTGGATCCGGCACGGCGGCCGGGGGCGGCGCGGGCCGGGTACCGGCAGGGTCTGTTCGTGGCTGACCGGGTGCGTGGGGTGTGGGGTGGTGCTGCCGGGCCGGGGTGATCGTGGGTGGTGGGGTCGCGGTCGACGGTGTCGGCGGCGGCTGGTAGGAAGGTCAGCACTCAAACAGGTGTACGGAAAGGGTGTCATGGCTGCCGCGGGTGCTGTTGCGGGTGGGTTGTCGGATGAGGAGCTGGGGGTGATCCGGGAGGCGGTGTCCGCCGGCCGTAAGCCGAAGGTGATGTTCACCGAGTCGGCGGGGCAGATCGCCGGTCAGGTCGGTCAGGTGGTGGGTCTGGGTGACCCGGCGGTGTCCGACGAGTGGGTGGTGGTGCGGTTCGGTCGTGACGAGTTGCCGTTCTCCCCCGCTGATCTGGTGGTGGCGCCGCGGGGCGCGGCGGGTCGGCGGGCGGAGTCGAAACCGGAGCCGGAGCCGGTGGAGCCGGTGGCGGAGCCGGAGTTCAAGTTGGGTGAGCCGCCGCCGGTGCCACCGGTGGCGCGTCGGGAGGACACGGAGGGGTCCACGGTGGATGCTGGTACGGACAAGCCGGTGCGGCGGGCGGCGAAGGCTGCCAAGCCGAAGGCGCCGGCCGGGTTGACGGTGACGTTGGCGTACACCGACGGCGAGTGGACGGTGGCGGCGACGCAGGGGGCGAAGGCGTTGGCGAAGCCGTACGTGGTCCGGCCGGCCGAGGCGTTGAAGATGGTGGCGTTGGTGGACGTGCCGGGAGTCCATGAGGCTGTGGAGCAGATCCTGGCGGCGGAGCGGGCCGAGGCACAGCGGCAGGCGGAGAAGTTGCGGGCGGAGCTGGCTGAGGTGGAGGCACGGTTGGCGGAGTTGCCGGAGGTCGGTTGACGTCGTCGCGCACCGTCGGTGTCCGCTCGACACGGCGGATGGTCCAGCAGGCATCGACGGTGCGCGACGGCTTCGCCAGCGACAGGTCGACGTGGCGCGGGTCAGTGGCTGGGCTGGTCGGTGACGCTGACGCGGCGGCGGAAGATCCAGTAGGTCCAGCCCTGGTAGAGCAGAACGACGGGGGTGAGCGCGGCGGCGACCCAGGTCATGATGGTCAGGGTGTAGGGGGTGGACGCGGCGTTGGTGGTGGTGAGGGTGCCGGCGGGGTCGGTGGTGGACGGTAGGACGGTCGGGAACAGGGTGGCGAACAGGGCGGCGACGGCGAGGCCGATGGCGGTGGCGGTGCCGGTGAAGGCCCATCCTTCGCGGCGTACCTGATTGGCGGCCAGCCCGGCGACGAGGGCGAGCGCCGCGGTGACGGCGAGGGCGACGGCGGTGGGGTTGGCGCGGATGGTGAGGGTCCAGGTGAGGAAGGTGCCGGCGAGGGCGACGGCGGCCAGGCCGGTCCAGCTGGCGACGCGGCGGGCGCGGTGGCGCAGGTGATCGGTGGTCTTGAGGGCGAGGAAGACGGCGCCGTGGGTGATGAACAACGCGGTGGTGGTGGCGCCGCCGAGCAGGGCGTACGGGTTGAGCAGGGCGAGCAGGGTGCCGGTGTATTCGTGGTCGGCGTCCAGTGGTACGCCGGCGACGATGTTGGCGAAGGCGACGCCCCAGAGCGCGGCGGGGATGACGGAGCCGGCGAGGATGGTGTTGTCCCAGCGGGTCCGCCAGTGGGTTTCGGGGCGTTTGTCACGGTATTCGAGGGCGACGCCGCGCAGGATGAGGGCGATGAGGATGAGCAGCAGCGGTAGGTAGAAGCCGGAGAACAGGGTGGCGTACCACTCGGGGAAGGCGGCGAACATGGCGCCGCCTGCGGTGATGAGCCAGACCTCGTTGCCGTCCCAGACGGGTCCGATGGTGCTCAGCGCGGCGCGTCGTTCGGTTTCGGTGCGGCCGATGAGGCGGGCGAGGACGCCGACGCCGAAGTCGAATCCTTCGAGGATGAAGTATCCGGTGAACAGGACGGCGATGAGCCCGAACCAGACGGTGGTGAGTTCCACGAGGGGTCTCCGGTTGGTGGTCAGTGGGTGGCGGCGAGGGGCCGGTCGGTGGTGGTGTCGTCGGTGTCGTCCGGTGGTGGCGGGTCGGTGAGGTCGGGTAGGCCGTTGCGGGCGTAGCGGATGAGGAGTTTGACTTCGATGACGGCGAGGGTGGCGTAGATGAGGGTGAAGGCGGTGAAAGAGGTGACGACTTCGGTGAGGGAGACGCTGCGGCTGACGCCGTCGCGGGTGAGCATTTCGCCGAAGACGATCCAGGGTTGGCGGCCCATTTCGGTGAAGATCCAGCCGAAGGTGTTGGCGAGCAGGGGCAGGACGGGCAGGGTGAGGCCGGCGCGCAGCAGCCAGCGGCTGGTGGGGGTGCGGCCGCGGCGGGTGGTCCAGAGGGCCCAGAGGGCGATGGCGGCGGTGGCGAGGCCGAATCCGATCATGAAGCGGAAGCTCCAGTAGGTGACGGGGATGATCGGGGTGTAGCTGCCGGGGCCGTACTGGGCGGCGTACTGGGCCTGCAGGTCGTTGATGCCCTGGACTTCGCCGGTGGGGTCGCCGGTGGACAGCCAGGACAGCAGGTACGGGATTTTGAGGGTCCAGATTTCGCGGCTGCCGTCGAGGGTGCCGACGGTGACGATGGAGAAGGACGCGGGGCTTTCGGTGGTGTAGAGGGCTTCGGCGGCGGCCATTTTCATGGGTTGGACCTGGGTCATGATCTTGCCTTGGATGTCGCCGGTGCCGATGACGGCGGCGGTGGCGAGGATGGTGGTCCAGGCGCCGAGTTTGGTGGCGGTGCGGAAGGCGGGGGTGTCGGGGCCGTCGGGGTGGCGGACGAGGTGCCAGAGGGCGACGGCCAGGACGAGGGCGCCGGCGACCATGAAGCAGCCGGCGAGGGTGTGCGGGAAGGTGATGAGGGTGACCTTGTTGGTGAGTACGGCGATGAAGTCGGTGAGTTCGGCGCGGCCGGTGTCGGGGTTGATGCGGTAGCCGACGGGGTTCTGCATCCAGGAGTTGGCGGCGAGGATGAACCAGGCGCTGATGATGCTGCCGAATGAGGCGAGCCAGATGGTGGCGAGGTGCAGTGCCTTGGGGAGTCTCCCCCAGCCGAATATCCAGAGTCCGAGGAAGGTGGATTCGAGGAAGAAGGCGAGGAGGGCTTCGATGGCGAGTGGTACGCCGAAGATGTCGCCGACGAAGCGGGAGTAGTCGCTCCAGTTCATGCCGAACTGGAATTCCTGCACGATGCCGGTGACGATGCCCATGGCGAAGTTGATGAGGAAGAGTTTTCCGTAGAACTTGGTGAGTTTGAGGTAGCGGTCGTCGCCGGTGCGGTGCCAGGCGGTCTGCAGGATGGCGACGAGGAGGCTGAGTCCGATGGTGAGTGGGACGAACAGGAAGTGGTAGACGGTGGTGACACCGAACTGCCAGCGGGCTATGTCGAGCGCGTCCACGGCTCCCCCATCTAGATACTACGAAGCGTAGTACATACTACAACCTGTCGTTCTGGCGGCCAGGGCCGGAGGTCCCCTCTCCCCCGGGACGTCCGTCCCGGCGGCGGGATCCACCGACCGGCCCGGCTGTGCGACGATCGACGGTCGATGGACGACACCGCCGCCCCGCCGCCCCGCTGGCGGGCCCCGCTGCTGTGGCGGGTGCTGCAGGTCACCGCCCGGCTGGTCGTCGCGCTGGTCGCCCGGCTACGGGTCAGCGGCGACGTGCCCGACGAGGTACGCGACGGCCCGTTGATCCTGGCCGCCAACCACATCAGCCCGTTCGACCCGGTTGTGCTGGCCGCCGCCTGCCAGGTGCGGCGGGTCGCACCCCGGGTGCTGGCCACCGGCGGGTTGTTCCGGGCGCCGCTGGTCGGTCCGGTGATGCGCCGGGCCGGGCACATCCGGGTGGACCGGCGAACCAGTACGGTCGCCGAGGCGTTGGGGTCGGCCGCGCGGGCGGTGGCCGACGGTTCGGTGGTCCTGGTGTACCCGGAGGGACGCATCGGGCTGGACCCGCAGATGTGGCCGGAGCGCGGCAAGTCCGGTACCGCCCGGCTCGCGTTGGCCAGCGGCGCGGTGGTGGTGCCGGTGGCGCAGTGGGGGGCGCACGTGGTGCTGCCGTGGGCGGCGCCCCGCGGCCTGGTCCGGGCGGTGCTGCGGTCGATGCTGCGCCGTCCGGTGGTCACGGTCCGGTTCGGGCCGCCGGTGGACCTGTCCGGGATCGACCCGGCCCGCCCGGGTGCCGCGCAGCGGGCGACGGTGCGGATCGTGGACGCGATCACCGACACCCTGGCCGGGTTGCGGCCCGACGAGCCGGCGACGCCCCGGCATGTCGACCCCACCCGGCCGGTGGACCTGAGCCGGCGGCACCGGCGCGGCCGGGGCGCCGTGGTACCGGACGCGGCGACCGCCGACGTGCTGGCCGCCGACGACGCCGACCAGGCCGACCCGGCTCCGGACGCGACCTGACGGCGGATGTGACCGGGCGTGAGCGCCCCGCTCCGGCTCAGGGTGCCGGTCGTTGCCGCAGGTAGGCGAGGACGGCCTCGCGGGTGGTGCGGACCCCGAGGGCGGCGCGGGCCTGGGCGATGCGCCGGTTCGCGGTACGCAGCGACAGGAACTCGGCCGCTGCGGCGGCGGCGATGGTCTCGCCGTTGGCGAGCCGTTCCAGCAGGGCCCGCTGCTCGGGTACGAGGGTGACGGTGTCGGTGGCTGCCGCATCCGGCGGGTCGGCCTCGGCGTGGCGCAGCACCGGGCCGAGGCGGGACAGGTCGTCGACCAGGGCGCGGCCGAGGTCACCGGCCGGGTCGCAGATGGCGACGACGGCGGTGCCCCGGGCGGCGGCGAGGACCACCAGGGCGACGGTGTCGGTGTCCGGGACCCGCCCGTACAGGGCGAGCCGGGCGGTGGTGAGGTCCCAGGTCGGGTCGGTGACGGCGAACCCTTCCCGGGTGGTCCAGCCGTCGCGGGCCAGTCGGCGCAGCACCGTGGTGGCGTCGGCGGCGCTGTCGAGGACGTAGCGCGGCGGGTCGCTCATCGGTCGGGCTCCATGGCCAGGGCCGCGGCCTCGGTACGGGTGCGGGCACCGAGTTTACGCATTCCGGCGCGGACGTGGGTTTCCACGGTTTCGGTGGAGATGCCGAGTTGGTTGGCGATCCGGCGGGTGGGTTCGCCTTGGGCGACCAGCCGCAGCACGTCGCGTTCCCGCACGGTGAGCAGGTCGCCGCTGCGGGGGCCGCGTTCGTCGCGGCGTACCGCGTGCCGGCGCAGGGCGCGGCGGACCCGGCCGAGCAGGACGACCAGTCCGGCGTGGTCGGCGAGGGACTCGGCGGCCAGCAGGGCGGGCACCGCCTGAGCGGGGTCGGGTTCGTGCAGGCCATGGGCGAGCAGGCAGCGGACCTGCTCGCGGACGGCGACGTCGCGCCAGGTGTCGGCGGCGTGGGCGAACTGCCGTGGGTCGCCGGCGGTCCACGCGGTGACGGTGGCGGCGGCCGGCGGCGGAAACGCCGCCGCCGGAGTGCCGTCCGGCGGGGTGGCGGGTCCGGCGCCGTCGTGCGCGGCCCAGTGGGCGGTGATCCGCCGCAGCCCGTCGACCAGCGGCGGTACGGGGGCGTGGGGTGCCCCGGTGGTGGCCTGGTCCGGTTGGCCGTCGAGCCAGGCGGCTTCCCGGGCCACCCAGTCCAGCACGGCGGTGGTGGTGCTGGGGATGCCGGGGGCACCGGTGAGCCGGGCGCGGGCCGGGGCGAGCAGGCCGCCGTCGGCTTCGAGTAGGCCGGCGGCGGCGACGGCGTAGTCGCGGGCGGCGGCCGGCAGGGTGCGGTCGGTCAGGTCGACGGCGGCGCGCAGCAGGTCGTCGCCGACCGCCGGTGGCAGCCCGGCATCGTCTCCGGGCTGCGGGGCGACGGCTGGACCGGTGCCGTCGGCGGTCGGGCTCGGGGGCGGGCCGCCGCGCAGGGCGAGGCACCACAGCCGGGCGGCGGTGAACCGGACCTGCCAGCTGTAGGCGAGGTCGGCGGCGCAGGCGGCGGCCGCCGCCTGCGCCGCCTGCGCGGCCTCGGTGAGTCGCCCGTCACCGGCGAGGGCCTGCACCAGATGCCAGGCGGTCCACCGGGCGGTGAGCAGGTCACCGGCGGCGCCGGCGGCCGCTGCGGTGCCGGCGAGGGCGTACTCCCAGCCGGGTCGGCGTCCGGCGGCGGCGGTGGCGGCGAGTGCGGCACGTAGCCCCAGGTGGGCCGGTTCGGGTCCGTGCCGGCGGGTGATCGTGGTGGCGCGGGCGGCGGCGGAGGTGGGGTCGGTGGCCAGGTCGGCGAGCAGCAGGACCCGGTCGCGGGCGGCGACCACCGGTGGTGGGGCGTCGTCGGGCACCGGCGCGGCGGCGGCGCGGGCGGCGGTCGGTTTGCCGGCCTGCAGTAGTGCCTCGGCGCGCAGCACGGCGGTGTCGGGGGTGGGCAGGGCGCCACCGGTGAGCAGGTCGGCGGCGCGGCGGGGCCGCCCGGCGGTCAGCGCGGCCGAAGCGGCGGCGCGGCGGACCGGTTCGGTGGCGTCGGGTTGTGCGCTGGCGAACAGC
The DNA here is from genome assembly GCF_030345075.1 of Solwaraspora sp. WMMA2065. Classification (NCBI taxonomy): domain Bacteria; kingdom Bacillati; phylum Actinomycetota; class Actinomycetes; order Micromonosporales; family Micromonosporaceae; genus Solwaraspora; species Solwaraspora sp. WMMA2065. The sequence goes on along the minus strand of NZ_CP128361.1, from coordinate 1,512,363 downwards.
AGCAGCTCGGCGCGGGCGCCGCCGGTAGCGGCGGTGTCGGCGGCGGTGACCGCCCGCCGGTAGGCGGTGGTGGTGTCACCGGCGGCGGCGAGGTGCCGGGCGGCGGCCAGCGGGTCGGTGACGAGGTCGGCGAGGCGGCGGTGCAGGGCGCGGCGGGCCGGGTCGTCGAGCAGACCGGCGGCGACGGCGGCCTGGTACGGCGAGGTCGGGGTGACCAGGTCGTCGGCGGCGGTGTGGACCAGGGCGGCGGCGGCGAGTTCGGTGACGCCGTCGCCGAGCAGGGCCGCCGGGGCGCCGTGGCCGAGCAGGCCGAGGGCGGCCAGTGCGGTGCGGGCGGGGCGGGTGAGGGCGGCCAGTGCGGCGGCGACGGCGTAGCCGACCTGATCGAGGTCGCCGCCGGGGACGCCGGCGGTGGGTGGGGTGCCGGTACGGGCGGCGTGGCGGGCCAGGGCGGTGGCGGCGAGCGGGTTGCCGCCGGCGTGGCGGGCCACCGCGGCGACGGTGGTCGGGTCGAGTGCGGGTGCGGTGCGTCGGATCAGGTCGGCGAGGGTGTCCGGGTCGGGTGCCGGCACGGTCAGCCACAGGCCGGTGTCGCCGCGCAGCGGGTCGAGCGCGGCGTCGGGCAGTTGGTGCGGGGTGCGCAGGGCGGCGACGACCCGGCAGTGCCGGGCGATGCCGGGCAGGGCGGCGACGGTCGCCGGGTCGGCCCACTGCAGGTCGTCGAGGACGAGCAGGCCGTGGCGGACCCGGGAGCGGACGGCTTCGGCGAGCAGCGCGGTGTCGTGGCCGGGCAGCCGTACCCGCAGGGCGTGGCTGAGGGGGAACGCCGGGACGTGGCTGAGGGCGGCGAGGCCGCCGCCGGTGTGGACGGGCCCGGTGGCGGCGGCGGCGACCCGGCGCAGCAGGGTGCTGCGTCCGCAGCCGGGTGGCCCGGTCAGGACGACGATCCCGGGGCGGGTCAGCCGTTGCGTGGCGGCGGTCACGGCGTCGGCGACGGTCCCGGTGGGGACGCTGCCGCCGGCGGTGATGCCGTCGGGTCGGGTGCGGGCGGGGTGTCCGCCGGCTGGGTGCCGCACTTGTCCTCCTCCCCCGCTGCTACGGCTCGTGGCCCCGCCGGGCGAGGTTGGCACGAACATGGGATCCTGCGCCGGTGAGGATATTCGTACGGTGGATGCCGGTGGTGGGCGCACCACCGGATGCCGTGCTGTCGGGAGGACGACCAGCGAGATGAGTGTGTGCCGCCGTCGGATGCCCGTCGTCGCCGTTGACCGGGCGGCGGGGGGTCGGCCATGAACGCCGGTCCGTTGAGTGGCCGGGTCGCCGCGTTGTGTGACGAAGTGGGTCCCCGGGTGAGCGCGGCCGTCGGCGGTGAGGTGCTGCGGGTGCGGCGGCGGCTGGACGAGCCGCTGCGGGTGGCGATCGCCGGCCGATTGAAGGCCGGTAAGTCGACGCTGGTGAACGCGTTGATCGGGCGGCGGGTGGCGCCGACCGAGGTGGGTGAGTGCACCCGGGTGGTGACCCAGTTCCGGTACGGCACGGCCGACCGGGTCGACGTGGTACGCCGGGACGGCACCCGGGTGAGCCTGCCGCTGGACGCGACGGGGGTGATTCCGCAGCGGCTGGGGGTGCCGCGGGCGCAGGTCGCGTTCGTCGACGTCACGTTGACCAGTGACCGGCTGCGGGAAATGACGGTGATCGACACGCCGGGGTTGTCGTCGACCAGCGCCGGGGTGAGCGAGTCGGCGCGGCAGTTCCTGTTCGCCGGGCAGGCCGGTGCGCCGGGCGGTGGCGGCGGCCCGGTGGTGGACGACACGGCGCCGTTCGACGCCGGCATCGACGGTGACTCGGTCGGGGCGGTGTCCGGGGCCGAGGCGATCGTGTACGTGTTCACCCAGGCGGTCCGCGACGACGACGTGCGGGCGTTGGAGGCGTTCCGGTCGGTGTCGGCGCGGCTGTCGAGCAGTCCGATCAACTCGGTGGGCCTGTTCAACAAGGTCGACAAGTTGGTGGCCGGTGGGGCGGATCCGTGGCCGGTGGCGGCGCCGTTGTCGGCCGACCAGACCCGGGTGCTGCGGCGGGTGGTGTCCGATGTGGTGCCGACGGTGGGGCTGTTGGCGGAGACGACCGAGGCGGGCCGGTTGACGGCGGCCGACTGTGAGGCGCTGCGGACGTTGGCCGGGTTGCCGGCGGCGCAGCGGGCGGTGCTGCTGGCGTCGGTCGACCTGTTCGTGTCGCGGGAGGCTCCGGTGCCGCGCCGGCAGCGTGAGCGGCTGCTGGCGTTGCTGGACCTGTACGGGGTGGGGTTCGCGGTGGCGCAGCTGCAGGCGTCACCGCAGTTGGCGTCGGGGGATCTGGTGCGGGCGTTGTACGCGGCGTCGGGGTTCGCGCGGCTGCGGCACACGTTGGACGAGGCGTTCCGGTGGCGTACCGACGCGATCAAGGCCGGGTGGGCGTTGTCGTGCCTGGAGAAGGTGGCCAGCCACACGGCGCATCCGGGTGACCGGGAGCTGCTGCGCGACGCGGTCGAGCGGCTGCTGCACCAGCCGGAGTACCACCGGCTGCGGCTGCTGGAGGTGGCGCAGCAGGTGACGACGGGCGCGGTGGAGCTGCCGGAGCCGATGGAGCGGGAGTTGACCCGGTTGGCGTTGTCGGCGGATCCGCGCTGGGTGCTGGAGCTGCCGTCGGCGTCGGCGCAGGAGTTGTCGGCGGCGGCGGTGGAGGCGGCGACCCGGTGGCGGGTGTTCGCGGTCGCCGGGGCGTCGCCGACGCAGTCGCGGGTGGCGTTGGTCGCCCACCGGGGGTTTCATCTGCTGTCGCAGCAGGCGCGGGCGGTGTCGCGGTGAGCGGCGGCCCGGCGGCGTTGGGTGCGCTGCTGTCCGGGGCGGTCGACACGTGTCTCGGGTTCGTCCGCACCGTCGACGCGGACGCGGCGGCGGAGATCGACGCGCAGCGGCGCCGGGAGGTGACCCGGCCGTCGGTGGTGGTCGTCGGTGAGACGAAGCGCGGCAAGAGTTCACTGGTGAACGCGTTGATCGGGGTGACCGGCCTGTCGCCGGTGGACGCGGCGGTGGCGACGTCGGCGTACCTGGAGTTCGGTCACGGGGCGATGACGTCGGCGCAGGCGTACGCGCCGGGCCACGACGAGCCGGTGCCGGTGCCGGTGGACCGGCTGGCGGACTGGGCGACGGTGGCGGCGCTGCCGGACGGGATGCGCCCGCCCCGGCGGATCGCGGTGACCTGCCCGGCGCCGCTGCTGCAGTATCTGACGCTGGTGGACACCCCCGGTGCCGGCGGGCTGGATCCGGCGCACACCGAGATCGCGTTGGACGCGGTGTCACGGGCGGCGGCTCTGCTGTTCGTGGTGGACGCGTCGACGCCGTTGACCCGGCCGGAGCTGGACTTCCTCATCGAGGCGAGTAAACGGGTCGACGTGGTGGTGTTCGCGTTGACGAAGGTCGACGCCTATCCGGGGTGGCGGACGATCCTGGCCGACAACCGGGCGCAGCTGCAGGCGCACGCGCCGAGGTTCGCGTCCGCCGCCTGGTTCCCGGTGTCGGCGCGGCTGGCCGAGTTGGCGTTGACGCTGCCGGCGGAGGCCGCCGGTGAGCTGGTCGGTGAGTCGCGGGTGGCGCCGCTGCAGCACGCGTTGGTGGGGTTGGCCGGCAACGGGCATCTGCTGGCCCAGGCGAACGTGCTGCGGACGGTGCGCAGCGAACTGGTCCGGCTGGATCTGGCCGCCGGTGAGCGGGTCGCCGCCTGTGACCCGGATCCGGCCGAGGTGGAGCGGGCGAAACGGGACCGGGCCGGGTTGGCGGCGCGGAAACGGACCGAGGCGCGGCAGTGGTCGTTGGCGTTGAACACGGAGACGCAGCGGGCCCGGGTGGAGGCGACGGGGCGGCTGCGGACCGCGGTCGGCGGGTTGCAGGAGCAGTTCCTGACCCGGATCGACGCGGCCCGCGGTGAGACGTTGAAGAACCTGCCGGCCGAGGTGGACCGGGCGTTGCACGCGCTGTCGCTGCAGTTGTCCTACGATCTGCGGTTCCGGTTCCACAAGGTCGCCGAGCGGACGTTGGCGCAGGTGTTCGCGCCGGCCGAGTTGCAGTTCGTGCTGCAGCGGATCAACGGCACGTTGCGGCACGCGTTGGCGACCCGGCCACGGCGTGACGGTGGCGGCGGTGACAACGTGATGGTGGCGTTGTCGGCCGGCGGGATGGCGTTCATGGCCGGCCGGGGGGTCGCGGCGGGCGCGTCGGCGTTGGGTGCCGGGGCGTTGGTCGGCGGTGGCCTGCTGATCCCGGTCGCCGGTCTCGGTCTGGGGTTGGCCGCCGGCGCGTTCATCCTGTTCCGGCGGCGGGTCGCCAGCGACCGGCAGCAGGCCCGGGTGTGGCTTCGGGAGGTGCTCGGGGAGGCACGGGCGGCGTTGACCGACGAGTTGGCGCAGCGGTTCACCGACCTGCAGTACGCGTTGACGGTGGCGTTGGACGACGCCGTGGAGCGGCGGTTGGCGCAGTTGGACGCGCACATCGCCGACATCGACGCGGCGTTGGCGCGGGACAAGGCGGACCGGGCGCGGCGACGGTCGGCCGCGCAGGCCCGCCGCGACGCCGTCCGGGCGCGGGTGAAGCAGGTCGACGAGGTGCTGGCCCGGGCCCGGGTGTTGACCCCGACAGCGGAGGCGGTGCCGCGATGACCAGCGAGTTCGGTGACTGGACCGGGGACGACCCGGTTGGTGACGACGCCGACACCGCCGACCTTGGCGGCCCGGTCGACGGGTCGGGTGACCCGGCCGTGGAAGGGTTCGGCGCGGCCGACCCGGTGGAGGGGTTCGGGGCCGCCGATCCGCCGGTCGACGACGACCTGTCCGGCGACGACACCACCGGCGGCGGGTACGGCGGGGGTGACGCGGTGCCGGCGTTGGGCTACGGCGACGACCTGTCCGGCGCGGACCCGGCGGAGCCGGTGGACGCCGGGTTCGGTGCGGAGCCGGCGGCGGAGCAGGGTTTCGGTGCGGCGGACCCGCCGCCCGGCGTCGACCCGGACGCACCGGCGGGCGCCGACGGGTGGCCGGAGGCGCAGTTCCCGCCGCCACTGGATCCGGCGGGGGTGCCGACGCCGGTGGACGGCTGGCCGTGGGCGGATCCGCAGCTGCTCGGCGACGGCGGCCCGGTCGGTGCCGCCGTGCCGCACGTCACGCCGGTCGACCCGGTCGACCCGGTCGACCTGGCCGGCTACGCGGGGGCGGACGCCGCCGCCGGCGGTGACCTGTGGGCGGCGCTGCTGGCCAGCGACGACCCGGCGACGGGCACGCTGGCCCGGTTCTGGTCCGGGAGCTGACCGGCCGGGATCAGGGCCCGGCCCGGTCGGTCAGCCGACCGGGCAGGCAGCGGGTCGGGTGGTCAGTGCGTCGGGGTCGGTGCCGCAGCGGGCGGTACGGCGCAGGCGGCGGTGCCGCCGGGCAGCCGGTGCCGGTTGTCGGCGACCCACCGGTACACCGGCCAGGCCAGGGCGGTGACCGGCCGCAGCCCGAGGACGGCGCCGGCGGCCCGCCACAGCGGGTTGCTGGTGCGCAGCAGCGCGGCGATCGCCGCCGGCCCTGCGGCGGAGCCGGCCCGGTCGGCCGGCACCCACTGCACGGCGGTCACCGCCTGGTCGCGGGTCAGGCCCAGGGCGGCCAGGTCGGTCCACTGCCACGGCGCGACGGTGGCGTCGTTGGGCACCCGGCGTTCGATGAACCGGACGCACATGGTGCAGAACGCGCAGTCGCCGTCGTAGACGAAGGTGCCCGAGGGTGCGCTGGCGTCACTCATACGATCATTGTCCCGCGTCGGCGCCAGCCGGTGCCACCGGATGTGTCCGATCCCGCACAGCCGACGTGTCGGCGCCGGGGCCGGCGAGGCGCGGCGGTTCACCGCCCGGCCCGGGATCGTGGCCGCCGTCACCGTCGGGCCGGTCCGGGTCGGCGCTGCGGTGGCGGCCGGCCAGCCGCCGCGCCCACACGACCGGCCGGACCTTCTCCAGCGGCAGGAACGCGCCCATCGCCACCAGGTGCGGGGCGAACGAGATGGAGATCGTCGCGAACGACAGCAGATGGAACGAGTAGAAGAAGCCGACGACCGCGTACCGCAGCCGACCCCGGGTCAGGAAGACCAGCGGGCTGAGCGCCTCGAACACGACGATGCCGATCTGGGCGGCGATCAGGGCGTACGGCACGGCGGCGATCAGGTCGGCGAACTCCGAGCCGCGCCGCAGGAACGCGCGGGCCAGGACGCTGCCGGTCATCCAGCCCCAGCCACCGAAGCGGATCTTCGCGTACGCGGCGAGGAAGTAGGTGCACACCACGGCGATCTGGATCATCCGCAGTGACCAGCCGGCGGCCTGGCTGGGCCGGTCGTCGCCGTGCCGGGCGGCGCCGACGGTGGGCAGCACGGCGAGCGCGAGCAGGAACGCGAACTTGTCGTGGTCGACCTTGCCGTAGCTCATCGCGACGATCAGCCACGCGAAGTAGAACGTGAACACCGACCAGCCGAGTGCCCGCGGGAACCGGCCGGTCGCCGCCAGGGGCGCCAGCAGCAGCAACGACCACCAGATGAGATCGACGACGACACCTGTCGGTGCCGGCAGGTGCAGGACCCGGGCGAACGCCAGCGGCTCGTACAGTTCGGCCGGCACGTCACCGCGGGCACGCACCCACGACATGTAGACCAGCAGGTCGAACACAATGAACAGGTAGGTGACGGTCCGCAGCGCGGCGACCCGCCCGAGCGGGACGGCGGCGAACAACCAGCGGCTGATCACGGCCGATCCCATTCGGCGCGGGTCTCGTCGTGCCACCGCCCGGTGAGGGAACTGTTGCGGATCTCGTGCAGCCGCACGATCACGGTTACCCGTACGATCGGCGGCGCGTCCGGGTTCATCCGCGCGTAGCTGTCGGCGATCAGTTCGAGCCGTCCCGGGTCGTCGACGTAGGCCGATTCGAGTCCTTCGACCTCCGCGCGGCGCACCCCGGCGTTGTGTTCGTTGAGCACCAGGGTCCGTCCGGTGACGTCGACGCCTTCGACCCGGGTGTCCGGCGCCGGGTCGTTCGGGCCGTTGACGCCGGCGTACATGCTGAACGGTCCGAACGGGAAATGGTCGTCGGTGCCCCACAATGTGCCTGCGGTCAGCAGTGCGAACACCACGACGGCGGCCGACGCACGGACCAGACGGCCGGCCGCCGTCAGGGTGTCGGTCTGCACCGGCGCACTGTACCGGACCGGCCGGGGCGGTCGGGGCCGTGCGGGCGGGGTGTCGGGATGTCCGGTCAGCCCGACAGCAGCAGCACGACCACGACCACGGCGGCGATGCCGACCATGGTGGCCAGTGCGGCCACCAGGACCGGGCCGTGTTCGTCGTACCAGGGGCGGCCCGGCGCGGCAGACACCGGATACGGCGACATCGGCGCCAGGTGCGGTGAGACCGGCGTCGGCATCGGCGCCGGCGACATCGGGGTCGGGTGCACCGGCGCCGGTGGACGCGGGCCGGGCAGGCCGGCGCGGGCGGCGGCACCGAGGCGCAGCGCGCCGTCGGCGACGACGGTCTCCGGCTGCTCCAAGGTGGTCGGTGCAACCCCCAGTTCGGTGTGGATCAGCTGCGCGGCGAGCGGGATCCGGCTGGAACCGCCGACCAGGAACACGCCGACCAGGTCGGCCGGGGTAAGGCCGGCGGCGGCGACCGTCTGCGCCAGACACGTCACGGTACGGGCCAGGTGGTCGCGGATCAGCGACTCCAGTTCGTCGCGGGTGACGTGGGCGGCGATGTCCAACGCCGGCAGGTGCACGTCGGCGCTGACCGTACGGGACAGCATCTCCTTCGCGCCGCGGACGTCGTCGTAGAGCAGGGCGCGGGCCCGCCGCGACCCGGTGTCGGCCGGCGCGACCAGACCGTTCCACACGCTCGTGCGGCTGGGCGAGTAGACGCCACCGAGATGCTCGACCAGCGCCTGGTCGAAGTCGAGTCCGCCGAGTTCGGCCAGGCCCTGCTCGGCGAGCACGTCGAACCCGGTGGCGGTACGCCGGACCACGGCGGCGTCGAACGTGCCGCCGCCCAGGTCGTAGACGGCCAACGCCCGCCCGGGCGGTATCGCCGTGCCCAGCGCGGACGTGTAGTAGGAGGCGGCGGCGACCGGTTCGGCGATCAGCGTCGGCCGGGGCAGCCCGGCGGCGTACGCGGCCTGGATGAGGACCATCCGCCGCCGCTCCCCCCACCGCACCGGATGGGTCAGCCGGACCTCGTCGACGCCGCCGAGCTGGCGGCGGGCCTCGGTGGCGACGTGGCGCAGCAGGGCGGCGACCAGCTGCGACACCGCGACGTCGGCGTCGCCGAGCAGCACCGTGCCGTCATCGACGCGGCGTTTCGGGTTGGGCTCGAACCCGGACGGGTCGATGCGGGCGCGGCGGTGCGCGTCCGCGCCGACGAGCAGCCGCCCGTCGGCGTCGCGGTACACCGCCGACGGCAACAGCGGGGTGCCGTCGAACAGCAGCGGCCGTACCCGGCCGTCGCCGCCGCGTACCACCGCCACCGTGTTCGAGGTGCCGAAGTCGATGCCGAGTGCCCGCATGGGGGCACCCTACTGCCGGCGGTGCGGCGGCCCGCACCGGTCACCGGCCGGTGACCGGTCGGCGTCGCGCAACCTGCCGTACGCCCGCAGGTTGCCGGCGGCGGGCATACTGCGCTGCGTGTCGCACCGGTTCGCGTACCTGGACTCGCCGGCTCCGATCGCGTTCGCGCACCGGGGCGGCGCGGCCCGCGGTGACGAGAACACCGCCGAGGCGTTCGGCCGTGCCGTCGGGCTCGGCTACCGGTACGTGGAGACCGACGTGCACGGCACCGCCGATCAGGTGGCAGTGGTGTTCCACGATCCGACGCTGGACCGGGTGACCGGCGACAAGGGCAGCATCGCGCGGCTGCGCTGGGCGGACCTGGCCACGGTGCGGGTCGGCGGCGCGTCGGTGGTGCCGCGGCTCGACGACGTGCTCGACAGCTGGCCGCAGGTGCGGTTCAACATCGACGTGAAGGCCGACGGCGGGGTGGAGCCGACGCTGGCGGCGGTCGACCGGTGCGCCGCCGCCGACCGGGTGCTGCTGGCGTCGTTCTCCGACCGGCGGCTGCACCGGCTGCGGACGTCGACCGGCGGTCGGGTCGCGACGTCGCTGGGCATGCAGGCGGTGACCCGGCTGCGGGTCGGGTCGTTGACCGGCCGGCGGCTGCGGCTGCCGCCGTCGGTGGTGGCCGCGCAGGTGCCGGTGCGGTTCAACCGGGTACGGGTGGTCGACGCCCGGTTCGTGGCGTACTGCCACCGGCTGGGGTTGCAGGTGCATGTCTGGACGATCGACGAACCCGCCCAGATGCACGAGTTACTGGACCTCGGGGTGGATGGCATCATGACCGATCACGTCGAGGTGTTGCGTGACGTGTATCTCGCCCGCGGCCACTGGCCGCCCGACCGGCGGGTCGACGTGGACCGCGCCGCCCGTTGACCGACAGTGAAGGATCCGATGGCCGACCCCACCGAGCCAACCAGCGGGCCACCTACCGGGCCCGCGCCCGTACCGCCGCCGTCGGCGTCGCCCGGTGCCGCGCCGTCGAGCACCCGGCGGGAACGCACCGGCTGGTACTTCTACGACTGGGCGATGTCGGCGTTCTCCACCACCGTCATCACCGTGTTCCTGGGGCCGTTCCTGACCACGGTCACCAAACAGGCCGCCGGCTGCGCGGCCGACGCCGACGAGTGCGCCGGGTCCGTGTACCCGCTCGGTATCGAGGTGGCGCCGGGGGCGTACTTCCCGTACCTGGTGTCGCTGTCGGTGGCGTTGACGGTGCTGGTGCTGCCGGTGATGGGTGCGCTGGCCGACCGGTCGATGCACAAGAAGCGGCTGCTGGCGGTGTCGGCGTTCGTCGGCGCCGGGGCGACCGTCGCGATGGTGTTCGTCACCGGGGACCGCTACCTGCTCGGCGGCGGGCTGTTCGTCCTGGCCAACATCGCGTTCGGTGCCAGCGTGGTGGTGTACAACTCGTTCCTGCCGCAGCTGGGCGGCCCCGACGACCGGGACCGGATCTCCAGCCGGGGCTGGGCGCTCGGCTACCTCGGTGGTGGGCTGCTGCTGGCCGTCAACCTGGTGGTGGTGCAGTCGTTCAGCGTCGACGGCGACGCGCAGCGCACCCTGGACCTGGCCCGCTGGTCGATCGTGTCGGCCGGCGTGTGGTGGGCGGTGTTCACCCTGGTGCCGCTGGCCTGGCTGCGGGAACACCCGGCGGTCGACGCCCGGCCGGGCGGCAACGTGCTCACCGACGGGTTCAAACAGCTGGGCCGTACGGTGCGCGGGCTGAAGACGTACCCGTTGACGTTGTTCTTCCTGCTGGCGTTCCTGGTCTACAACGACGGCATCCAGACGGTGATCGCGTTGGCCAGCCAGTACGGCACCGAGGAGCTGCGGCTGGGCCAGTCGACGCTGATCGTGACGATCCTGCTGGTGCAGTTCCTGGCGTTCGGTGGGGCGCTGCTGCTCGGGGCGGTCGCGCAACGCATCGGCGCGTGGAAGACGGTGCTGGGCAGCCTGGTGCTGTGGACCGGGGTGATCGTGGCGGCGTTCCGGCTGCCGGCCGAGGCGCCGGCGCAGTTCATGGCGCTCGGCGCGGCGATCGGCCTGGTGCTCGGCGGCTCCCAGGCGCTGAGCCGGTCACTGTTCAGCCAGCTGATCCCGGCCGGTAAGGAAGGCGAGTACTACGGCTTCTACGAGATCAGCGACAAGGGCACCAGCTGGCTGGGGCCGCTGGCGTTCGGGCTGGTGTTCCAGCTGACGAACTCGTACCGGGTGGGTCTGGTCTCGTTGTTGATCTTCTTTGTGGTCGGGTTCGTGCTGCTGCTGGCGGTGCCGATGCGCCGGGCGATCGTCGCCGCCGGCAACACCCCGCCCCGGGTGCTGTGACCCGGGAGCGGGGCGGGGTGCCGCGGTGAGCGTCACAGGATCGGCTGCGTCGCCTCGATCTGCGTGATGGCGGTGCGGGTGGCCGCCACGAAATCCCAGAACAGGGTGTTGGTGGTGTTCTTGCGCTGGGAGCGGGTGTTGGTGCCGAACATCGCCGCCCGCAGCGGCGTGGTCAGCTCCAGCTGGGCGCCCATGCCGAGCAGCGTCCGGTTGACGATGTTGTCGGTGGCGGTGCCGGCGATCGCTGGGATGCCGGTGGCGTCGAACGCGGTGATCCCGGCCGTGGTGTAGGCGGAGATCAGCGCGGCCCGCAACGCCGCGTTGCGTCCGCCGACGGCGACGGCCTGCGCGTTCGACGGCAGCCCGGCGGTGCCCGGGGTGCAGCCGTGCAGGGTGACGACGTTCAGCGCGCCGGCCGCCACCGACAACGCCGGGACGTCGTCGCAGTGGCTGGCGGTGACGTGCAGTTCGGCGTTGCCGGACGAGCGGATGCCTTCGAACATCCAGTAGTCGTACGTCGGGCCGGCCGGCGGGGTCGCCGCCAGGTCCGCCGGGTGGTAGCCGGCGATCGCCAGGCACAGCTCCGAGGTGCCGCCTTCGATGCCGCCGCCGTGCGGGGCGATGATCGCGGTACGCGGAAACGGCGTCGCGGTGGCGTCGGAGTTGTCGAGCAGCGGATGCCGGCGGTAGCGGCGGGCGTAGTCGACCCCTTCGGCCAGGTTCGGATCCGAGTACAGGTCGGTGTTCGAGGTGTAGATGTCGGCGGCGGCCGCCGGGGTGGCCGGCAGCGTCGCCAGGGGTCCGGCGACCGCCGCGGTGGCGAGCAGGCCGAGGACCGTCCTTCTGCTGGTGTTCACGAGGTGTCTCCTGCGGTGTGGTTGCGGTTCGCCCTCCGGTGTCGGGCGAGGCACACCGTGTCACGGCCGCCGACGGCACCGCTAACCATTTGCCGACCGGGTTTCCGTCCGCGCAGGCCCTGTCCGGCTGAAAAATGCAGCGGTACGGCGCCATTTGCACCGAAGAATCGTCGGATCAGCGACGTCTGGGGTGTTGGTGACCCGACATCGACGGCAGGCCACCAATCAGCGACTGGCCTTGCCGTACGGAGCGGTTCAGACAGTGAGCCGGGTCCGGTCAGCCGGCGAGCCCGACCGCCAGGGCGACCACACCCAGCAGCGGCGGCAACCCCTGGATGAGCGCGGCACGCAGCATCGCCGGCCGGGAGACCACCAGGACCAGGCTGGCGGCGAGCATCGTGCCGGCGCCGGTGAACACCAGGGTCGCGCCGACGGCGGTGGCCCCGGCCGCGACCACGACGATGCCGGCGACGACCGCGACGGCCAGGAACAGGTTGTAGAAGCCCTGGTTGAAGGCGAGGGCCTGGGTGGTGAGCGCGTCCTGCTCGCTGCGGATGCCGAACACCGCTCGGGTACGCGGCGCGGTCCACACCACCGATTCGAGGTAGAAGATGTAGCCGTGGATCAGCGCCGCCGCACCGGCGAGGACCAGACCTGCGACAACCACGGTGTCCCCGCTCCCACGAGTCGTGTACCGACCGGACGAAATCTATCGGACCGGCCACGCCGTAGGGTGGCGGCCATGGAACGTACGCCGGAACGACAGTGGCTCGACGCGCTCAGCGACGTGCTGCTGCGCTCCCACCTGTTCCAGCCCGACGAGCTGGGCGGCGCGTTCGCCGACGTGATGGCCACTCTCGGTGTGCACGCCACCATCTACCTGGCCGACGAGGAGCAGCACACGTTGCGGCCCGTACCGGTGCCGGGGCGGGCCGACCCGCAGCCGCAACCGGTCGAAGGGTCCGTCGCCGGACGCTCGTTCACCCTGGTCGAGTCGATCCCGGCGTTGAACGCGCCCGCGTGGTGGATTCCGATGGTCGACGGCACCGACCGGCTCGGCGTCATCGAGTACGTCTTCGACGATGCGGCTGACGCCGACGGCCGGCACACCCGCCGCCGTTGCGAGACCGTCGCCGGACTGGTCGGGCACCTGATCACCGTCACCCGGCCGAAAGGTGACCATCTGCGGCTGGTCGGCCGGTCCCGGCCGGCGACCGTCGCCGGGGAACTGCTGTCGCAGGTGCTGCCGCCGCTGACCGCCGCCACGCAGCGGATCACCGTCAGCGCCGTCCTCGAACCCTGCTACGACGTCGGCGGCGACGGCTTCGACTACGCCATCGACGGCGACCACGCCTTCCTGGCGATCTTCGACGCCGTCGGACACAGCCTGAAAGCCGGCCTGGCCTGCACGACGGTGATCGCCGCCGTCCGGTCGGCCCGCCGCTGCGGCCACGACCTGGTCACCCAGGGCCGCACCGCCGACGCGTCGCTGACCGACCAGTTCACCGACGCCCGGTTCGTCACCGCGTTCCTCGCCGATCTGGACCTGGAGACCGGTCTGCTGCGGTATGTCAACGCCGGGCACCCGAGGCCGCTGCTGCTGCGCGGCGGCAAAATGGTCCGGGAGCTGCGCGCCGGCCGCCGACTGCCGCTGGGCATCCCTGACACCGCCGCCCGCGTCGGCGAGGAGATCCTCGAACCCGGCGACCAGCTGCTGCTGTTCACCGACGGGGTGCCGGAGGCCGGGGTGCGCACCGGTGAGCCGTTCGGTCTGCGCCGCCTGGTCGACTTCGCCGAACGGCAGGCCGCCACCGGGCTGCCGGCCCCCGAGGCGGTACGCCGACTGGCCCGCGCCGTCGCTGAGCACCGGGGCGGCGCACCGGACGACGACGCCACCCTGCTGCTGGCCGAGTGGTCCCGCACCGCAGCCGTCCGTGTCCTGCCCACCCCGCTGTGACACCTCCGCCGTAAGGCATCCGACACCGCGCCGGTCCGACCCTTCTGGCGGTACGGATCTACTGTGGTGCCCCGAGGATGGCTTTCGGCGGACGGCGGGACACCCGGGTGATCAAACACTGGAAGGCGGCGACGCCAGCGGCCGCAGGTGCGGTGGCCCTGCTCGCCGCCGCCGTACTGCTGCTGCCGGGTCGGCTGTGGACGATGCTGGGGCGGCTGATCGTCGGCCACTGGCTGGTGCTGCTGCTTGCCGTGGCCGGCGTGACTGGGTTGGCAGTCGGCGGGGTGCTGTGGCGGCGGGCGCGGCGGGCGGGCGAATCGTCGGCGGCACCCGTACCGCCGCAGCGTCCACTACGTCCACTGCCGACCTGGATTCTCGGGATCGGCTTCCTGGCCGTCGTCGCTATCACCTGGGCGGCGGTGTGGGGCCTACAGTCCACGGTTCGCCGGTGTCGGGACGCCGCTGGAGCAGGCGCAGCTTCAGGTGGAAACGATCCGCACCGGCTTATCGGTCGGCGCGGGTTTCGGTGCCGCCGCCGCGCTGCTGCTGGCGTTACGCCGCCAGCAGGTCACCGAACGGACCCAGCAGGCCACCGAGTACGACGCGGGCGAGAAACGGGTCACCGAGCTGTATGTCAAGGCCGCCGAACAGCTCGGCTCCGACAAGGCACCGGTACGCCTGGCCGGCCTCTACGCCCTGGAACGCCTCGCCCAGGACAACCCGGTGCACCGGCAGAGCATCGTCGAGGTGATCTGCGCCTACCTGCGCATGCCGTACACCCCGCGGACCGAGGAGCAGGCAGATCAGAACACCGCCGAACCCGATACCGGCCAGGAACCGGGTGCCCCGAAGCAGCCTGACCCCCGGGAGGAGCGCCAGGTACGGCTGGCCGCACAGCGCATCCTCGCCCGTCACCTGCGGCCGACGACGCCGAACGGCACCCCGAGCCAGGCCTACTGGAATGGCATGACTCTCGACCTGACCGAGGCCACCCTCCTCGACACCGACTTCAGTAACTGCCATCTGAACGACGCCCGGTTCGTCGGGGTGACGTTCGCCGGCACCGCCCGCTTCGCTGAAGCGACATTCATCGGCATTGCCTGGTTCGACGGAGCGATGTACCAAGAAAAGATCGATTTCATTGATGCCCGCATCGGGGACGGCAATCGTGACAGCGATATGTGGCCGGCGGGGTGGCGGGTCGATCTCGACACGCGGCGGGTGGTGCGCGTACCGGTGGAGGAGGAGACAGAAGGGGACGCGGAGTCGGAGTGACGGCAGCCGTCACTCGTACAGGTGGTTCAGCGCGCCACGATCACCCCTGCTGTAGCGGATCCGACAGCGAGGCGGTCCGACTGGCTGGCGGTATGGGTCTACTGTGGTTGCCACCTCGGACGGACGGAGTGGCTGGCATGGTGGACATCGACCCGGTCGCGGCGGCGACCGGTGCCGCGTTGATCCAGGCGATCGCGACGGACGCGTGGGAGAAGGCTCGTGACGGGGCGGTCGCGCTGTGGCGGCGGGTACGCCCGCAGCAGGCCGACGCCGTCGCCGCCGAGCTGGCCGAGGTACGCGAGGAGGTCATGGCCGCTCGCCGCGACGGTGACACTGACGCCGAGCGGGGCCTGGTAGACGACTGGCAACGCAAACTGCAGCGGCTGATCCGCCAGGATCCGGCGTTCGCCGCCGAGCTGCGTCGCCTGCTCGACGACACCCTCACTCCCCTGCTGCCGCCCGCCGACCAGCAGCAGGTCGGCAGCATCACGATGACCGCCAACGCCAAAGACAACGCCCGCGTCTACCAGGCCGCCCGCGACCAGCACATCAACGAGAAGTGACCAACCCGGACATCCACCTGCACGGCGAGGCCAGCGGCCACGGGCAGGTGTTCCAGGCCGCCGGTGACCAGCACATCACCATCTACGAGCAGCGGCCGGCGTACCGGGTGGAGCGGTGGCAGCCGCAGCGGCCACCGGACCCGCGTACGTTGGTCGACCAGCCGAGCATGTTGCTCGCCGCCAACAATCAGGTGGTGCCGTTCACCGCCCTGCGCGACGCCGACCGCGCCGAGTTGGCCGCCTGGCGCGACGACCCGGCGCGCGGGGTCGCTGTGCGGCTGCTGCACGGGCCGGGCGGGCAGGGCAAGACCCGGCTCGCGGCCCAGTTCGGCGCGGACAGCATCGCCGCCGGCTGGGCGGTCGCGGTCGCCCGGCACCGCAGCCAACTCGCCGCCGACGACCCGCCCGAGGCCACCGAGGCAACCGGGCGTGGCTTGCTGGTGATCATCGACTATGCCGAACGCTGGCCCGCCGAAGACCTGCGGGACATGTTCAAGGACCGGCTGCTGCGCCAGGGTGTGCCGACCCGGCTTCTGCTGCTCGCCCGACCCGAGTCGACGTTGTGGCCGTACCAGCATGACCTGGCCACGCTCGGGTACGCGGCCGACGTCACCGCGCTGACCCCGGCCGCCGACAGACCCGCGAACCGGCAGCGGATCTTCACCGAAGCAGCCGACCGGTTCGCCTACGCGTACGGCATCGACGGCGGCTCGATCCATCCGCCGGCCGATCTGGCCACCGGGGAGGCGTACCGGCAGATCCTGGTGATCCACATGGCGGCGCTGGTCGCGGTCGACGCCGCCGCGCGCCAGCGGACCGCACCGACCGGCGATCGGGACCTGTCGGCCTATCTGCTGCGCCGCGAGGTCGACCACTGGCACAAGCTGTACGAACAGCGCGCCGGCTTCGTCACGATCTCGCAGCTGCTGAGCCGTACGGTCTGCACCGCGACGTTGACCCGGCCGCTCGACTACGACGACGGCCTGGCCGCGTTGACGACGGCAGGAGTGTGCGCGCCGGACGCTGCCGACCAGATGCTGGCCGACCATGCCGTCTGCTACCCGCCGACCGAGCCGGACAAGGTGCTGGAGCCGTTGTATCCCGACCGGCTCGGCGAGGACTTCATCGCGCTGCGGCTGCCCGGTCACGGGGTGGCTGGCTCCCCGGCCGATCCGTGGTCCGGCCGGGCGATCACCCGGCTGATCACCGGCACTGAATCGGATAGCGCCGGCCAGCCGCCCTGGTCGGCAGCGGCGTTGACGGTGCTGGTCGAGGCCGCGATCCGCTGGCCGCACGTCGCGTCCCGGCTGCTCTCCCCGCTGTTGCGTCAGCGCCCCGAGTTGGCGGTCGCCGCTGGCGGCACCATCCTGGCCCGGATAGCCGACGTCGACACGCTCGACATCAGCGCGCTCGAGGCGATTGAGCCGCATCTGCCGCAGGAACTGCACGTCGGCTTGGCCGTCGCCAAAGCAGCTATCACCAGACGCCTCACAACGCACCGGCTCGCTACCGCCGATGAGCCGACTACGGCACGTCTACTCGGATCGCTCGGGAATCGGCTGTCGGAGGCGGGCCGGCGCGACGAAGCGTTGACCGCCACCACCGAAGCCGCCGACGTCTACCGCCGGCTCGCCCAGGCCAACCCCGCCGCCTACGAACCCGACCTCGCCATGTCGCTGAACAACCTCGGCGTGATGCTGTCGGACCTGGGGCGGCAGGATGAGGCCATGACCGCCACCGCCGAAGCCGTCACGATCCGCCGCCGGCTCGCCCAGGTCAAACCCGCCGCCTACGAACCCGACCTCGCCATGTCGCTCTGGACCGAAGCCTGGGTACGGACAGCCCACCAGTACGAACTGCCTGAGGCGTTGACCGCCGCGACCGAGTCGGTCGAGCGCTACGAGAAGCTGTACCAGCAAATCCCAATGGCGTACGTCGGGGACCTGGTCGGGGCGTTGGGGACGTTGGCGGACGTACTCGACGGGCTTGGTCGCGGGGACGAGGCAATAGCGGTCAGGGCTCGCCGGGACGCGCTGACAGCCGAGCAATAGCTTCGGACTCGGCGACCTGGTCCGGCCAGCGGAGGAACCGGCGGTACAGGTCCGGTGGGCTGAGCTGCTCGGCGTCGCATTCCAGCAGGTCGTCGATCGCCTCACACATCAGGGTGGCGAGGTAGACGCACATCCCGACCCGGTCGTTCGCCCAGTCGGCGGTGATCTCGATCTTGGCGCTTTCGCACGGCCATTCCGTACCGCACTCGCGACAATTCCAGTGGGGGCGGGACGCGATGTGCATCAGTGTGCCCCGTTCACTCGGGCACGCTGTCCGCGCGTCAACAGGCCGGCGACCCACACGTACGCGGTGGGTTGGTTCCATCGGGGGCCGCGATCCCACTGCGGCGACTGGTTTGGCGGCCGATCCGTCGGCTTCGGACGCGGGACCGGCGTGTTGTGCAGGTACGGGGCGATGGTCGACGGCAGGTACTTGTCGGGGCATGGCCAGCGTATTCCGCAGCGGCAGTACCGGCCGAGTCGCCGCCAGTTCCGGGCGTGTCGCGGTGCGAACCGTATCGCGCCGTCGCGTGTGGACCTCAACCGCATTTGTCAACCCTTCTCGCAACACATTTCCCATGATCACTGAACTCTTCCTTCACATCATGCTTATTCGCCATCTGGCTCAGCGCAATCTCGCACCGGTAGGTTCGGACCCAACATCCACCCACCATTACGCGACACGAGAGGACGGGGTTTCGTGGACGACGCCGGCAGCACTGTCCCGCGCAGGCAACTGGGTCGATATCTGAGAGAGCTTCGCGAAGACGCACATGTCACGGTCGCCGCAGCGGCCAAGGCACTCGAATGGTCGCCGCCGCGCATCTGGCGCTACGAGGGCGGCCAGGTGCCGATCCACCCGAACGACGCCGAGGCGATGTGCCGGCTCTACGGCGCGCCCCCGGAAACGATCACGACGATGCGCAATTTGGCCCGCGAGACCAAGTCACGCGGCTGGTACCACGCCTACGACCACGCCATCACAGAATGGTTCAAGCTGTACGTCGGCCTCGAAGCCGCCGCTTCGACGATCCGCAAGTACGAGCCGAATGTCATCCCCGGTCTGCTCCAGTCCCTGGAGTACATGACGGAGATCATCACCACCGGAAACCCCGACCTGAGCCAGGCCCAGCAGCAGGCACGCATCGAAGTGCGGTCCAAGCGGCAGAAGCTGCTCGCCCGCGTCGTCCCACAGGCCCCCGACCTCGACGTGGTGATCGGCGAGGCAGCCCTTCACTGTCCGACGAAGGATCGGGCCGCGATGGCGCGCCAACTGCGGCACCTCGCCGCCGTCGCCACCCAACGCCACAACGTGACCGTCCGGGTCCTCCCCTTCGCCGCCGGACTTCCCAGCAGGCCAGAGGTCGGGTCGTTCTCCATCCTGACCTTCCCCAAGGTCAGCGTCCGCCCGCCCGAGCCGACCACCGTCTACTCCGACGGCCCGTGTGGTGCCGTCTACCTCGACAAACCCACCGAGATCGAGACCTATGAGGGCATCTGGTCGTCACTCAAGCAACACTGCCTCACCCCGCTAGAATCGACCGAGTTCATCACCCGGATCGCCAAGGAGTACGACGATGAAGGCTGACGGCGTCTGGCGTAAGTCCACCCGGTCCGGTGCCGACGGTGACTGTGTCGAGGTGGCCGGCCACCCGTACCGCGTCGCAGTCCGCGACAGCAAGGACCAGACCGGCCCGGTCCTCACCTTCGACACCGCCGCCTGGCAGCACTTCGTCGACACGGTGAAGACCCCACACTGACCCGCACCACTCCCGACCAACGACGAAGCCCTGGTCCGCCGGCAATGACGGAGCGTCGGACCAGGGCTTCGCGCCGTTCGGCGGCAGCATCCGAAGGTTCCTCACCCCGCGATGCCGCCAACATCACGCCCCACGTAGGGAAAGTTGATGCCGGCGGCATCACCTGTGGGCTGTCCGTGCCTCATGGTGGCGGCCGTGGCTGGACGTCGAGGCTGAGGCCACCCGACGCGGCATGGTGCTGCGACGGGCTCGAATCATCTCCGAGCCGATCAGCCCCTACATCCGTTACGAGTACGACGGGACCTGCACCAACATCGCCGCTGGCGAGCAGGTCCGATGGCTGCCACGGCGACGCACCGCCGACCTGCTGCTGCCCGGGGTGGATGGACGAACGGCTCGACTACATCTGCGGCCCGACGCTTGATCCCAGCCGGGCAATCCGACGCTGAGGCGGCCGACGCAGCGCCAGTCCTGGACCTTGCCGGCATCGGTCGTACAACACTCGTAATCCCATTGACTCCGATCTTCGTCTTGGGTTTACTGGACCTCACTGTCCTCGATCGAGCGACGCCGCACGTGTGTCGCGGATTTGACAGCCGTCTGGCAATGGCTATCAGGTAACGGGGGAATATGAGCATCGCTGCGCGCGCAGCGACCATCGGCCGATGGTCGCTCGCCCCGGTCGTGCTGCTACGGCAGGCGGGCTTTCCTCTTGCCCTGGCCGACGGCCTTCTCGACCCGGACTGCGCTGGCTACGCCGATGATGTGCTCGATCAGCGCGACACCACGTGGCGCCTTGCCCAGCGCCTCAAAGTTGCCCTGC
Organism: Solwaraspora sp. WMMA2065; assembly: GCF_030345075.1. Lineage (NCBI taxonomy): Bacteria > Bacillati > Actinomycetota > Actinomycetes > Micromonosporales > Micromonosporaceae > Solwaraspora > Solwaraspora sp. WMMA2065. The sequence goes on along the minus strand of NZ_CP128361.1, from coordinate 1,492,113 downwards.
GTGCAGCGAGGGCCGGGTGGCGCGGCGATCTCGCGTCCGGCGTCGGCATGCTGCGCCCTTTCCACGCGACTGATCTCGACCGGCTGCTGCGCGACCATCCCGGCGCGGTGGCCGGTGCCGCGACGGCATACCAGCAAGCGGCGACCGACCTCGACACCGCCTGGACCGCCTGGATCTCACGGCTTACGGCCGCGATCGACCGGAACCGCCGCGAGGTGATCCGGATTGCCGCGGAACCGGACTTCCAGCAGGTACTCCTGCTGTCCAACGACGCCCGGTACGCCGAGTTCATCGCCTGGCTCGAGCGAGGCGCCACCGGCTCGTCCGGCCACATCCGACGGATGACCGACTTGCTTACCATGTATGTGCAGCGAGTCACGACCAAGAACGAGACCCACTCACACTTCGGGCCGCTGGCGGTGGCTCGGGTGATCCCCGCCGCGACCGGTGTCTCATGGCGTGCCGGTCCGCTGCGCCGCGTCGCGCATCTCTCGCACTGGGCCGGTGAACGGCTCGCCGAGACGTTCAGCGGACGGCCAGGCAACCACGAGTTGGTGCGGCCCCGCCGACGGCCGTTGGCGTTTCTCGACGACGGAAGCCTCGTCCGGTACGCCTTCCGCGCCACCACCGGGATGCCTGACGGCTGGCGGTTCGAGGCCGTCTCCACCACACCGCTCGACGAGGACCAGCGGTGGCTGTGGCAGCACTGCGACGGCACACGCACGATCGGCGAGCTACGGGCGGCTTGGGGCGACCGGCAAACCCACCTGGACGACGTGCTCGACAGCCTGGTCCGGGCCGACCTGCTGATCGACCGCTGGGAAATCCCGATCGGCACCGCGGATCCCCTGCGGGCTCTGGCGGGACTGCTGCCCGACACCGACGACGACGCCCGGTCCGTGGCGTCCTTCCGCGAGCAACTCGACAGGTTCGCCGCCGCCCCCGCCGAACACCGGGCGCCGCTGCTGGCCCGGCTCAAGGAGGACTTCGCCGCCGTCACCGGCACCGTGCCCAACCGTGCCGGTGGTGCCCACTACGCCGACCGCGCAATCTTCTACGAGGAGGCGTACGGCCCAGTCAAGGATCTGCGCCTCGGCGGCGACATGGCCGCGCTGATCGCCGAGGAGCTGCGGATCGTCTACGACCTGGCCCTGACCGGACCCCGAATCCGCGTCCACCGCGAGCGCCGGCTGCTCGGCGAGTGGATGACCAACCGGTTCGGTGCGGGGACGAACGTCGGGCTCGACCGTTTCTACGCCGCGTTCTACGTCGATGCCGACGCCCTCGCCCGCCAATGCGAGCAGGTCGACGAGGAGATCGCGGCAGCCGGGCGCACCATCCTGGCGACCCTGCTGGAGGACTGGCGCCTCGGCGACGCTGAGGCGGTCACCGACCGGAGCCGGCTGGAGCAGACCCTGGCCGCGCTCGCCGTGCCGGAACCGGCGGTATGCAACCCCGACGTAATGATCGCCGCACCCAACGCCGCCGCGATCGGCCGCGGCGAGTTCCTCGCGGTCGTCGGCGACTGCCACGGCGTCCGCGAGGCACTGACCCACTCGAGTTTCGCGCCGCTGATCGCAGCCGAGGCGCCGGACATCCTCGACGAGGTGGTGCGGCGCTACCAGGAGCTGCTCGACGACGACGAACTCCTGGTCGACCTGTCCCGCTCCCACCCGGACAAGACCGGCGCGCAACTGACCTATCCATGCCCCGACCTGGAGGTCTATGGTCGATCGCCCAAGGGGCCCGGCGAGGTCCTGCACCCCGGACAGCTGTTTCTGACCGTCCGCGACGGCCGGCCCGAACTGCGTGCGCACGGAGTCGACCGGCGGCTGAGGCTACTCGCCCCGCTCGCGGGCGGACCCAGCATCCGCCAGGACCCCCTGTCACCGTTCGCGTTCCCCCGGCACTTCGGCGGGATCGGCCTGCACACCGATGACCGCGAACACCTGCCCCGGATTCGCTGCGGCCGAGTCGTGCTGCACCGGGCCCGATGGCGGCTGCCAGCGACCGCGCTGCGTGGCTGGAGCCCGGGCGTGCACCCGGCCTCAGGCGATGCAGCCGAGTTTCTGGCCGCTCGCGATCTGCGACGCCGCCGGGGCATGCCCGACACCGGCTTCGTGAAGATCCCCGGGGAGCCCAAACCCATCTTCGTCGACTGGAGGTCGCCGCTATTGGTGCGGCAGGTGTGCCGGCTGGCGCGTCGAACCGGACGCCCCGTGGACTTCAGCGAGATGTTCCCCGCCCGTACGGACCTCTGGCTCGACCTCGACGGCAAGCGATACACGAGCGAGCTGCGCTGTGCTCTCTTCTCCCGGGGTACCGGCGCGCAGCTCCCCTGACACGCACCCACTGGAGGAACTTTGCTGCGCGGCTGTGTGGTCCAACTGCCCTTCCCATCCACCGCGGCGCCCGACAGCCGCCTGTCCGACTACTACCTCGCCTACGACCAGGCGTTCCGGTCGTTCCTTCCCGAGTACTTCATCCCAGCCGACGGCTTGTGGGAGATGCCACTCTGGGTCGCCCACCTGACGGCTCTACTGGACACCGCCGGCATCGACTCCACGTTTCAGGACCTGTCGCGGATCCCCGCCGACGCCGCCGCCTGCACCGAGCCACTGATGGCCGCGACCAAACCCGGCGACCTGGTGCTGTGCTCCCCGCTGGCGCAGAATTTCCGGCTCGCCCTAGAGGTCGCCGGCCACCTGGAGGCCGCCGGCCGCCGGGTGGTCCTCGGCGGAAACATGGCCCCGCTGGCTCCGGAAGGCTCGGTACACCTGGTGCACCGAGGACAGCTCGACACCAGGTTCGTCCGGCGGCTCGTTGCCCTCGACTACAGCCGCAGGGCCAGCGAGAAACCCTTCGTCAAGGGCCTGTCGGAGGAGCGCATCACCTGGATGCCCGACTACCGGCACCTCGGCGGCTATCGGGGCCAGGTGCCGCTGCTGCGCCTCAACGCCAGCCACGGCTGCCTATACGAGTGCGCTTTCTGCGGTGACGCGTGGAGTAAGAGCCTTACCTTGGTGGATCGCAAGGCCCTGGAGGCCGAGGTCGACGATCTCGCCACCCGATTCCCGGATACCCGGCTGATCTACATCGGCGACAAGACGTTCGGCCAGTCCCGTGAGGCAGTGCGCAACCTCATCGACGTGTTCTGTGACCGACCCGGCTACCGGTTCATCGTGCAGACCCATGTCCTGCAGGTGAAGCAGCAGGTCCTCGACCAGATGCAGGAACTGGGCGTGGTGGCGGTGGAACTCGGCTTCGAATCGGCGGACTCGGGGATGCTCAAGCGGCTGGGCAAGCTGTCGCGCGGACTCGACCACTACACCGGCCGGATCCGCGAGCTCAGCGACGCGGGCTTCAAAGTGGTGCTTAATCTGATGGGCGGCCTCGACGAGGAGACCGAGGAGTCGCACCGGGTGACGCTGGACTGGCTCGACGAGAACCGCGACCGGCTGTGGCTGTTCAACCTTTACAACTTCGTCCCGTACCCCCTGGTACCGGACTTCCCCCGGCTGCGCGGCCGGATCTTCGACTGGGACTTCGCCAACTGGCGCGAAGACGCGCCGGTCGTCTACCGCCCGGCGTACCTGACCCCGCAGCGCAGCTGGGAACTGTTCCACGAAAAGGTCGCCACCGCCCACCGCATCGTCCGCGGCGGGTTGGCAGGTGCCCTCGCCGCAACCAGCGATTCGGAGGCGCGATGAGCGAGCTACCAGATTTTGAGGCCCTACAGAACAGCGTCAAACCTGACGACTTCGAACAGGACCCGCTGCCCGGCTGGGCGGGACTGGGTACGCTGTTCGGCGCGCCCGACGCCCGTGGCGCCACCCCCGATCTCGGCGGGGAAGGCTGGGCCGTGGCCGGCATACCGTTCGACGGCACGGCCAGCTCCCGACCCGGCGCGGCCGAGGGCCCCCGGGCAATCCGCCAGGCAAGCCTGGTCTTCGCCAGCTACCTGAACAGCCTCGGCGAGTGGCAGATGCTGGACACCCGCCGCGGCGACACCTTTCGCTACCGGGCACCCCGGATCGCCGACGTGGGCGACCTGCACACCTACCCCACCAACACGGTCAAGACGTTCCAGGCGGTCGCCGCCGAGGCACGCCGGGTCAGCGCCGCCGCCCCGCACGTTATCTTCCTCAACGGCGACCATTCCTGCACGTTCCCGACGTTCGCCGGGTTCCGGGCCGGCCGGCTCGACAACGGCCCGAAGCGGTTCGGATTCATCAACATCGACCACCACTTCGACTTCGGCAACGTAAATGTGCTGCACGGGCCGCTCTACCACGGGTCGAACTCCCGCCGGATCAGCGAGATTCCCGGCATCCGGCCCGAAGACATCGCATTCGTCGGCGTCGGTGATGTCACCAAGTACGACCAGTTCCGCAGCCTGCTCGACCGGGGCTTCCACGTGGTGCCCGGCGCCCAGATCCGCCGCGACGGCGCGGCGGCCGCGCTTGCCCCGGTGATCGCGCGGCTCGGAGAACAATGCGATACCGTGTACATCTCGCTCGACATCGACGTGCTCGACAGCGCGTCGGCCACCGGCACCGGGCACGTGACCATGGGCGGCATCAGCGTCGGCGAACTGCTAGACGTGTACGAGGAACTGCGCGCATTGCCCGTCGTCGCGCTCGACATCGCCGAGGTCTCCCCCCGCTACGACCCGTCGGGCAGCACCGCCCAGATCGCCGCGCACCTGCTGTTCAACTTCCTGTTCCGCACCGACTCGCAACCCTCCGGACTTGCACCCTGGACCCCCGGCAGTACTCAGGAGCAACGATGAGATTCGCCCCCGCCGCCGCATTCATCGACTGCTCCGACCTGCCGTCGGCCGCCGAGCGGGAACGTCCGGACCTCGCCGACCGGCTCAGCGGCCGGGCCGTCGACCTGCTGCACGACATCGGGTTCGCGGTGTTCCGGATCGGACGGCTGCGGCTGGGCGTCGATGAGAGCCGACGGATCGCCCTGGATCTGGCACAGCGGATCCGCCGGACACTGATTTTCCGCGGTGCTCCCGCAGACATGCGGCTGGAGGTGGATAAGCCCCAGAGCACCTACGTGCCGGCCGGATTCTTCACCCGCACCCTGCTACCCCACCACGACGGCCAGCACTGCTCCTACCTGACGCCCAGCCGGCTGGACATGCCCGAGTGGGACCCGGCCATGCGTGAGTTCGGGACCACCGGATACACCACGACCCCGGCGCACAAGATGTACCAGGGGATCTTCCTGGCCGACCCCGGCGAGGGCTTGAGCGTCACCACGTACTACGACTGGATCTCGATCGTGCACGAGGTGCTGGGCGCACGGGGCATCAAGGACGCCGACGACACGGTCACGGCCGCCCGGTGGCTGGGGGAGAACCTGCGTACGGCCGTGCTGCGCCAGCCGGAGCACGGCTGCCCCTACCCCTCCTATGGCGCGATGCTGGGGTTGGGCGAGACGATGTGGCACGGCCTGTCCTTCCACCATAGCGAGAGCCCGCTGAGTTCGGCGGACGCCGAGCGCTTCCCGGCCGCCGTGCCGCTGTCACGGCGCTGTGCGTGCGGGCGATGCGAGGGCGACGCCGCGCGCCTGTTCTGCCACATGATGCTGTCGGCGACCGGTTCGACGTGGAGCGAGCTGCGCGAGCGCTGGGAGGTCGCCGCCCCCGGTGAACACTGTGACCTGCTGATCGGCCACAACCTAACCATGATTCACGGTGGGTTGCGGGGCGGGCCCGGTCGCGTCCTCGAACCACTGTGCATGGTGGTCGACAAGCCCGAGGGTACCGAGTACGAGCGCTGGCTGTCCGCGGCCTGGCGGCGTTCGCTACCGATGCCGTCGTGACCCGTGGCGTCCCGTCGGCCGTCGCCACTCCGGTCGACCTGCACGTGCACACCTCGCGTTCCGACGGTGACGACGCACCAGCACAGGCTGCGGCGTACTGCCTGGCTGCCGACCTGCGTGTGGTGGCGGTGGCCGACCACAACACGATGAGCGGCATCGCGCCGTTCAGCGCGGCGGTGGGTGGCGCGGCGACCGTCGTGGCCGGCTGCGAGATCACCGCCGATTGGGAGGGTGAGGAGGTGCACTGCCTCGCATACTTCGTCGACCCCGCCGACGCCGCCTTCGCCCGGCGGGTGCGCTCGGTACACGACGCCGAGGCCACCTGGTGGCGAGCCTGGATTGAGCGGGTGCAGGCGATCGGGGTGCCGCTCACCGAGGAAGACGTCGACGCCGCACTCGGCGACGACCGGGTCGCCTACGTGGGCGACTACCTGGCGCTGCTGGCCCGCACCGCTGGCGACGACCCGCGGTTCGCCATCTACGGGCCCGGCACGTACGGCGCCATCGCGCGGGACTGGTGCCGCCCGGGCCAGCCACTGCACGTGCCCGCGCCCTGGCGGCCCGCACTGACCGAGGTCCTGTCGTGGATCGGCGAAGCCGGCGCCGTGGCGGTCCTGGCCCACCCGGCGGCCCTGCTGTCCGCACGCGACGACGCCGCGTGCCGTGTCCTGCTGGACACCTGGGCCGACGCCGGCCTGGCCGGAATCGAAGTGTGGACCAGCTGGCACCGGCCGGCCGACAGTGCCCGGCTGGCACAGCTCAGCGCGGCCGTGGGCCTGCTCGCCACGACCGGCTCCGACTATCACGGCCCACGGCTCAAACCCTGGGTGCCCACGCCGGGTCGGGTCCCGGTCGTGGGCCCCGACCCAATGGCGATCGTTGACGCCCTGCACGAGCGCCGGACCGCCCGCGTGACCAAGGCAGGCACATGACCACTGACACACATCCGGCAAGCGTCGAGATGAACGCGCCCGACCACGCCTGGCATCTGGTGCCGACCGTCGTGCTGCGGCAGGCGGGATATCCGCTGGAGATGCTCGATCCGCTTGTCGACGCCGAACAGGCGTCTCGGGCGGTCTCGCTGACCGAACGCCGTGAGCGTCTGGCCGAACTGGCCGCCACCGCCAAGGCGGTGCTCCGCCGGCACCGTAAGGCTGGCACGCAGCGACTCGCCTCCGAGATCGGGCAGCTCCGCCCGATCACCACCGAGGACCTCGCCCCGGTACTCGACGCCCTGCCCGACACCGAGAGCGGTCCGTTACGCGCGTACCGGGACGCGGCCGCCGCGCTGCACACCGACTGGCAGGTGTTCCGCGACCAGCACCGGGAACGGCTTGACGCCGCCGGCGACGCGGTGGCGCGGGCCTTCATCGAGGACTCTCTGCGCCAGGTGCTGCTGCTGTCCAACGACGCCGCCTATCCCACTCTTGCGGCCTGGCTGGACGGCTACCACGGCGAGCCGGGACGGCACACCCGCAAGATGACCGACCTACTCACCATGTATCTGCAACGGATCACCACCAAGAACGAGACACACTCGCATTTCGGCCCGTTCACGGTGGGCCGGGTCGGCACGACGCCCGGCATCACCTGGACGGGGGAAGGGCCGCTGCGGCGCACAGCGTTCTTCACCCACTGGGCGGCCGAACGGCTCGCGCTCGCCGCCGGGGAGATGCCCGGCATGCTCGACCACGTCCGGCCCCGCCGGCGACCACTCACGTTCCTACGTGACGGTCGCATCGAGGCGTACGCCTTCACTACCCGCGACGGTCTGGACGCCGAGTGGCACTTTCGACAGCAAGGCGACTGGGACGTGACACCCGGTGAACAGTGGCTGTGGGAACGCGCCGTGGGCGCTCGTACCGTCGCCGACCTGCGCGCGGAATGGCCATTCCCGGAACCTTTCGAGGAGGTCTTGCGGCGTGCCGTGGACGATAAGTGGCTCACGGCCGAGTTCGAGGTGCCGGTCGGCGACGCCGCGCCGCTGCGCCGCCTGCGGGAGCTGCTGCCTCACGACGCCGCGCACGCCGCGCCGATGCTGGCCGCCGTCGACGCGTTCGAACAGGACCTGCTGCATTTCTCGGCCGCGCCCCCGGCCCAGCGCCCCGCCGTGCTAACCGCAGCCAAGCGGCGTTTCGAGGAGCTGACCGGGGTGCCCGGCAACCGCAACAGTGGCCTGCACTACGCCGACCGCAGCATCCTGTTCGAGGAGGCGCACAGCCGGCTGCGCGGGCTGACCATCGGACCCGACGTGGCCGACTTTCTCACCACCGAGCTCGCCGTCGTCTATGAGCTCGTGCTGGCTGGGCCGCGCCTGCGGATGCGGCGTGAACGCGAGGTGCTCACCCGGTGGGTGCGCGACACGTTCGGCACCGGCGTGGAGGTGCCACTTGACCGCCTGTACGCCTGCTCGTTCGCCGACCTGGATCGGCTGGCCCGCGACTGCGCGCCGATCGAGGCGGAACTGGTCGAGCTGGACGAGGTGATCCTGCACGCGCTGATCGGGCCGGACACCGACCGCCCGGAGGTGGTGGTTCCCCGGGACGTACTGGAGGGGATCATCGCGGCGCACCCGGCCGACCCGCCCGCGTTGTGCAACCCCGATGTCCTGTTCGCCGCCCCGAGCCAGGCCGCGTTGGCGCGCGGCGCGTTCACCGCCGTGATCGGCGACTGCCATGCGGTCCGTGAAGTAATCACGCACACCAGCTTCGGTCCCCTGGTGCAGGAGCTCGACCCGCGCCTGCTGCCGGAGGTGTACCGGGGGTACCAGTCGCTGCTCGACGGCGACGAGATCCTGGTCAACCTGTCCCGCGGGCACCCGGACAAGTCCTCCACCCAGCTGGTCTACCCCTGCCACGATCTCGAAGTGTTCGGGCGTTCGGCGCAGGATCGCGACCTGGTTCTGCAGCCCACCCAGCTGTACCTGATCATCAATGGCGGGCGCCTGGAACTGCGGGCCCACCACGTCGAGGGACGGTTGCGGCTGATGGCGCCGCCAGCCGGAGGCCCAAGCATCCTTCAGGATCCGCTGTCACCGTTCGCCTTTCCGCGCCATTTCGGCGGCGTGGCATTGCGGGCCGCCTCCCTGACGCACGTGCCCCGTATCCGGTGCGGGCGGGTGATCCTGCAACGGGAGACCTGGCGGGTGCCGTCCGAGCGGCTGCGTGGTGTGACCCTCTCCGGCGACCGGATCGCCGCCGATGACGCTGCGGAATATCTCGCGGCGTGCCGGCTGCGCGCCGAGTTGGGCCTGCCGCGTCACGTCTTCGTCAAGGCGCCCGGTGAGCCCAAACCCGTCTACGTCGACTGGGAGGCGCCGCTGCTGGTACGCCAGCTGTGCCGGATCGCCCGTCGCGGCGCGGGGCTTTTGGAGGTGTCCGAGATGCTGCCGTCCCCGGACGAGCGGTGGTTCGAGACCGGCGGCGTCCGGTACACGACCGAGCTTCGGTGCGCGCTGTTTTCGGCCGGGTGGCACGGGTGACGACCGGTGCCCCGATGAGGTCGCGGACGGCGTACCGGCGACTGGTGGCCGCGGTTGGCGTCTCCGGGGTCGGTGACGGCGTCCGGTTCGCTGCGCTGCCGCTGCTGGCCGCTGCGGTGCTCGACGACGGATTCCAGGTGGCCGTGGTCACTGCGGCCACCACCGTTCCCTGGCTGCTGTTCGGACTGCCGGCGGGCGTGTACGCCGACCGTGTCGAGCGACGCCGGCTGATGGTACTGGCCGACGTGCTGCGCATGGCGACGATGAGCGCCGCGGTGCTGCTGCTGATCGCGGGATGGATGTCGTTCTGGCCGCTGGTGGGGGTGGCGCTGCTGCTCGGTATCGGTGAGGTGGTCTTTGACTGCGCCTCGTTCGCCTACCTGCCGCGAGTGGTGGCTGCCGAGGATCTGGAGACGGCCAACGGCCGGCTGTTCGCTGTGCAGACGATCGGCCGCGACCTGCTGGGCCATCTACTCGGTGGGGTGCTGTTCGCGGTCGGCCGGACGGTGCCCTTCGTACTGGACGCGGTGTCGTTTGCCGGGTCCGCGCTGGTGCTGCGCGGGCTGCCGGACGCCCGGCCGGATCCGGGCTCTAGGACGAAGCCCGATCTGGTGGCCGAGATCCGCCAGGGCATCGAATTTCTGCTCCGGGATCGGCTGCTGCGCCTGATCACGGTGTCCGCCGGACTCATCAACGCGGTTTACCTCGGCCAAGTCGCGGTGTTTGTCTTACTCGTCCGCGACGTTCTGGACCTGCCGTCGGCGGCGTACGGCGCGCTGGTGGCCGGCGGCGCGCTCGGTGGGGTACTCGGCGGTGTGGTCGCGGCGCGGGCCGCCCGGCGGTTCGGCCGTGCGTCAACACTCGGCGCCAGCCTGGCACTGATCGGCCTCGCCGGGGTTGGAGTGGCGGCCACCCGTGAGGTGATCGTGGTGGCGCTGGCGTACGCCGCATCGGGTATGGGGGTTATGATGTGGAATGTCATAGCTGTGTCGTTGCGCCAGGGCGTGATCCCCGACCACCTGTTAGGCCGCACCACGGGCGCATACCGGCTGGTCGCGTGGGGCATGATGCCGGTGGGCGCGCTCGCACTGGGCGCGATCGGTGACGCCGCCGGCCCGCGCGCGGCCTTCCTTACCGGCGGGGCGCTGCTACTGGTGCTCTGCCTGGCCGTCGTTCCCGTGCTACGGCGCGACCCCCGTACCCGCTGAGGAAACCGATGACCGAACACGATGTCCTGCGCGCTCACCTCACCTCCCGCTGGAAGCTCGACGATCTGCAACTGGTCGGCCAGGGCCTGGAGTTCACCGTCTTCCGAGCAGTGGCGCCCGACGGCTGCCCGGTCGCTCTGCGGCTGGCCGGGCAGCGCTTCTCCTCGAACGTCAACGATCCGCACGTGGACGTCCGGAACTTGCTGATCCAGGAGTACCGGATCACTCGGCATCTGGCCGCAGCCGGGTTCGCGGTGGCCGAGCCGATCGAGTTGCACCTGTCCGACCACGACGGTGAACCCGACATGCTCATGGCGCGGTACGTCCCCGACGACGGCAGCCGACTCGACGGTCGCCTGCTCGGATCTACCCTGGCCCGGCTGCACCGTCTCCCGCCACCGCCGCTGACTCCGGTGGCAGCGGAGGAAACCGGCACTCCCCAGGTGCTCACCGCCCGTGTCCTGCGCCGCTGGGCCGAGGTAGGATGCCTGATCAGTGACTGGCCCGCACCGCCGGCCGCGTCCGCGCTGAGCGCGGCACTCGACCGGATCGGCACGGCCGGGCTGGTCCACCTCGACGTGCGCAGCGCCAACGTCCGGCGGTGCAACGGCCGCGTCGAGGCGCTGCTGGACTGGTCCAACACCCTGCTGGGCGACGCCACCGTGGAGTTCGGCCGGCTCATCGAGTACGCCCGCTACCCGGAAAACGAACTCGACCTGGCCGACATCCGCGACGGCTACGTCCGCACCAGCCCACTCCCGCCCGACGACGACCCGGCGACGCTGGCCTGCCGCCTCGACGCCGCCCTGATGCTCGCCCTGGTCTTCCTCTCCGAAGCGCCGGATCCGCTGCGTGGCCCGGCCGCCGCCGACCACGCCCGCGAACTCGGCGAACGGTTCGCCGCCTCTCTCTCCCTACAGGAGCACCCATGGTCAACCTGACCCGCATCTACACCAAGACCGGTGACACCGGTACGACCGCTCTCGGCGACATGAGCCGGGTCGGCAAGACCGACAGCCGCTTGCAGGCCTACGCCGACGTGGACGAGACGAACTCGGTCATCGGCGTAGCGATCGCCGTCGGTGGCCTCGACGCCGACGTGCGGACCCTCCTGGAACGCATCCAGAACGACCTGTTCGACGTCGGTGCCGACCTGTGCACGCCGACCTCCCCGCCCGACCCCGCGATGCCACAGCTGCGCGTCAACGTCGGGTACGTTACCTTCCTCGAAGGGCAGTGTGATCACTACAACGAGGCCCTGACCAAGCTGCGCAGCTTCGTTCTGCCCGGCGGGACACCTGGCGCCGCGTTCCTGCACCAGGCCCGTACCGTGGCCCGCCGCGCCGAACGCTCCACCTGGCAGGCCCTGTCCGAGTACCCCGGCACAATGAACCGCGACACGGCCCAGTACCTTAACCGGCTTTCGGACCTGCTGTTCATCCTGGCTCGCCACGCCAACCGGGACCAGGGCGACATCCTGTGGAAGCCGGGCGCCAACCGCTGAGGTAGGGGCGTTGCTAACGAACGTGTGAACAGGGTGTCACGCACCGGGTTTGATGGAGACATCGAAACCTGGAAGGAGCACCAGCGATGCCCGCACCGAAGAAGTACTCCGACGAGCTGCGTGAGCGCGCGACCCGGTTGGCGGTCGAGGCCCGCCGGGACCCGGCGTCCGCGGTGGGCGCGATCCGGCGGATCGCTGACCAGCTCGGGGCCCATCCCGAGGCGTTGCGGGTCTGGGTGAAGCAGGCCGAGACCGACACCGGAGGGCGGCCGGGCACCACCAGCGGCGACGCCGGCCCCAGTGGCAGCGCGTTACGGCAGGCCCGGCAACGACTCGGGCCGGCCCCGCAGGGTACGGCGATGTCCGGGGTGAAACGGCAGTACATGGGCTGCGCCGGTCGGGTCTCCAAAAGGCATCAACACGGTCTACCTGGCCTACGCGCGGGAACGGACCGGCCACGCCCGGATCACCGCCCGGCAGTGGATCCCCGCCGAGCAAGTCACCGACCCGGATACCGCCGCGCGGACCGGGCTGCCCCGCACGCGGAGTTCCGCACGAAGGGCCAACTCGCGATCGACCTGTGCACTCACGCGTACGCCGACCTGCCCAAGGTCGTCGACACGATGCAGCGCCTGGCGCTGCTCTGGTGTCCCGAACTGCCTCAGCTCAAACGGGCCGAGCGGCGATGGGCGGCGTACGTCGAGCCGGCCGATCTGCCCCTGCTGCGCGGTGACACCCTCCTGCACACCGACTGCAGCCCGGACAACGTGCTCATCGACGGGGACGCGGCCCGCCTGATCGACTGGGCATGGCCGACGCTCGGCGCTGGGTTCATCGACCCGAGCTGTCTGATCGTGCGCCTGATCTTTGCCGGCCACAGCCCGGAGCAGGCCGAAGCGTGCATGAGCCCAGCTTCGGCCTGGACCAGTGCCCCGACCCGGACTGTCGATGTCTTCGCGTCCGCCCTCGCCCGGATGTGGGCGCAGATCGCCGCCGCCGACCCGAACCCCTGGAAGAACGGTATGGCCAAGGCTGCCCTGGCATGGGAAGCACACCACCGCGCCAAGTTGCGAATGACAGAGAGTAGTGAGTCTTGATCATCAGGTGATCGACCGGAATGATCTACCCATGCCGGCCGATCGTCATATGTCGATGAGAAGACCCTGGGGACTGTTATCCGCCGGCTTGGCCGGATGCTCGCCGCCTGCGCCCTCGTCGCCGCCACCGCCCTCGCGGGCGTTGTCGTAACAGGTGGCGCGGCCCACGCAGACGGCTGCTACACGTGGGGACGCACCCTCTCCCAGGGGATGTCCGGTAATGACGTCAAGCAGCTGCAGATCCGCGTCTCGGGCTACCCGGGCTACGGCGCGGTGCTCGCCCTCGACGGGGCGTACGGCCCGGCCACCCGGTCTGCGGTGATCCGCTTCCAGCAGGCCGACGGCCTCGCCGCCGACGGCGTCGCCGGCCCGCGGACCTTCAACAAGATCTACCAGCTCCAGGACAACGACTGCACGCCGGCCAACTTCAGCTACGCCGAGCTGAACAACTGCAACAGCAGCTGGTCCGGTGGCGCGGTGTCCGCCAGCACCGCCAAGTTCAACGCCCTCGTGTCGATGTGGAAACTGCAGGCCATGCGGCGTGCGCTCGGCAACGTACCGCTCTATGTCAGCAGCGGCTTCCGCAGCTACTCCTGCAACAGCGCGGTCGGCGGCGCCTCCAACAGCCGGCACCTGTACGGCGACGGCGTTGACCTGGTCGGCTCGCCCTCGTTCTGTCGGATCGCCCAGCAGGCCCGCTACCACGGCTTCAGCAACATTCTCGGCCCCGGCTACCCCGGCCACAGCGACCACACCCACCTGGGCGCCACGCCGAGCCGGTCCTGGTCCGCGTCGAGCTGCGGCATCTGAGGGGATCACCGGCGGTCAGGGCCGGCCACCCGGTGCCGGGACCCTGGATCACGCGCCTACCGGACACAATGAACAGATGGACACCGTCGCGCAGCTGACCATCGTCCGCCACGGGCAGAGCACCGCGAACGCGGCCTTCGCCGACGCCCACGCCCGAGGTCTGGCCGACCACGGCCTCACCGGCCGCGACGCCGACATCGAGCTGACCGCGCTCGGCTGGCAGCAGGCCACCCACCTCGGTCGCTGGCTCGCCACCCGACCCGCCGACCAGCGGCCCGACGTGGTTGTCTGCTCCCCGTACCTGCGGGCCCGTCAGACCTGGACCCGCGTGGCCGGCACCGCCGCCGCGCTCGGCGTACCGTGCCCGGAGGCGGTCGTCGACGCGCGGTTGTGCGACCGGCTGATGGGTGACCTCGAACTGTTCACCCCGCTGATGATCACCCAGCGGTTTCCGGCCGAGGCCGCCCGGCTCGCCGCAGACGGGCCGTACGCCTACCGCCCGCCCGGCGGTGAGACGTTCGGCGACGTCGTCGCGCGCGTCAAGGCCGTCCTGGCCGGGCTGGAGCGTGATCACGCCGGCCGGCGTGTCCTGGTCGTCGCCCACGACGCGGTGGTCATCGCGGCCCGGCACATCCTCGACGGCCTGCCGTTCACCGAACTTGACGCGATCATCGCGACCACGCCGGTCGCCAACGCGTCGATCACCCGCTACGTCGCCACCGGTGACGGCCTCGAACTGGTCGAGTTCGCCACCACCGCCCACCTGCCGCCGTGACTTCTACTGCCACTCAGGCTGACGGGCGGCGCAGCCGATAGCGCAGGTGAAGGACCCGGTTGCCCTGAATGATCACGTCAGGATCGTCCAGGAGGTGCTGTGTGTCGACCGACCCGAAGAAGCGTTTGCCGGACCCGAACACGACGGGTACGACGTCCATGCGTACCTCGTCGACCAGGCCTGCGGCGAGCGCCTGGCCGCCGACGTCGCCTGCGGCGACCTCGACCAGACGGTCGCCGGCGAGCTCCTGCGCCGTGGCAACGGCCGCCTCGACGCCGTCGACGAAGTGGAACGGCGCCTCCGGGTCCCAGCCCTCCGGGGCCGGCCGGTGTGTCACGACGACCACATGCTCGACCCCGGCCGGAGGCGTGCCGCCCCAGCCGTCCGTCATGTCGAAGACGTGCCGGCCGACGATCGTCACCCCGATCTGGTCCCAGTACGGCCGGATGTAGTCGTAGGAGATCTGCGACACCGTCAGGCCGCCGCTGTCGTCCAACGGGACGTCACCGCTGGACAGCCAGTCGAACAGCGGTCCGGGCTGGTCCTTGACGTCGGCGATGAAGCCGTCCACCGACACCGAGCTGTACATGACCACCGTGCCCACGGGCTCTCCTCTGCGTCCGGATGCCTCAAGTTAGCGTGCCGTGAGCTGGTGTTCTTGTAGAGAATCAATCCGCCGCTAGCGGCCAGCGGTCCAGCACATGGCCGGGATGCTCACGTAGGAACCGCCGCCGGACCTCGACGTACCGGGTCGGCGTGAGCCCGGTGAACGCCCGGAACTCGTGGCCGAAATGCGCCTGGTCGAAGTAACCCGCGCCGCTGGCGAGCTCGGCCCAGTCGACCGGTCCGGCCGGGTCGATCGCGAACACGGTGGCGGCGAAGCGGTACGTGCGGGCCAGCCGCTTCGGCGTGACGCCGACGAGCTCCTTGAACCGCCGCGCCAGATGGGTGCTGCTGACACCGGCCGCCGTGCCCAGGTCGCCGATCGCGACCGCCCCCCGGGTCGCCGTGATGACGCCGCTCGTGTGGCGGACCAGTCCCAGACCGGCGGTCGCGCGCAGCCGTCGCGTCAGCTCCTCCTCAAGCAGCGTCAGCATCTGCTGCGGCGTGTCCGCCGCAGCCAGCCGGTCTCGCAGCTCGGCGACGGCGGCCCGACCCCACACCTGTTCGATCGTCACCGGCCGGTCACACAGCTCGGCGGCCGGCATCGGCAGGAACGGGGCCAGCCCCCACGGTTTGACGTGCACGCCAACCGACCGGGTCCGGACCGGGTAGCTGAAGTCGTACGCGCGGGTGGGCGTGGTGACCACGCAGCCGTCGGCGTATTCGGCCGTCTCGATGTCGGTGCCGGCGCGGATGCGAAACGGTGCCCCGAGGTTGACGATGAGCAACGCCGCCGGCGTCGGCAGCAGCGTCAACCGGGCGTACGGCGGCGTACCTTCCAGGTAGTAGAGGTCGTCGATTAGCCCGTCCAGCGGTGGTCGCGGCACTCTCGACACGTACTCCATGCCCACAGCATCACCGACGCCCCCACAGTTCAACGTCGGCCACACCGCACTGACCCAAAATGGAAGCAGCGCCTGGTCCGGTGGCGTGATGTCCGCCAGCAGCGGCGAGTTCGGCCTCGATCAGATCAGCGGCCCGGTCGGCGCCGCCCGCCGACCGGGCCTGCCGCTTCAGGTCGGCGCTACGGGCCGCCACGTCGGGGTCCGCTGTGAGGGCGAGCAGCGTCCCACGTAGCTCCGCCGCGGTGACGGTGGCCGAGTCGACGATCCGGGCGACGCCCAGGCTGGCCAGCTGCTCGGCGTTCGCGAACTGGTCGGCCGCCTGCGGTACGGCGATCATCGGGGTCCCGCAGTAGAGGCCTTCGCTGCTGCCGCCCATGCCGGCGTGAGTGACGAAGCCGTCGGCCTGCTCCAGTACGGCGAGCTGCGGCACCCACGGGTGGACCTCGACGCTGTCCGGAACAGGACCGAGCTCGGCGGGGTCGACGTGGCTGCCGATCTGCAGCACGGTGTGCCAGCCGGGCAGGTCACCGAAGGCGGCGACGCACCGGCGGTAGAACTCGGCCTGCCGGGTGAAGGCGGAGCCGAGGGAGACCAGCAGTACGTTGTCGACGCCGTCCGGTCGGACCCAGGTCCCCTGGTGGGAGCGGTCACCCAGGACCGGGCCGACGAAACTGTAGACGGACCGGTCCACCCGGTCGGCGTGCGGCTGGAGCGCCTCCGGGGGCAGCACGAGGCTGCGCATCGGCCGGCCCTGGAACGCCATGCTGTCGGTGACCGACGAACCCTCCGAGGCCAGCCACTGCTCGAACCGCCGGTAGTAGTCGGCGCCGCGCGGATCGGCCCGCATCGCCTCGACGACCGACGCCATCTCCTGTTCGTAGCCGTCCCAGGCCACGAACGTCGACGACAGCTGGACGGCCGGAATGCCCCACTGCTCGCCGAGCAGCCGGGCCGGTGCGCCGGCGATGTCGTAGAGGAACAGGTCCGGCCGGTCGTCGGCGTAGGCGGCCCGCAGTTGCGGCAGCATGGCGATGGCGTCGTCGAGGAAGAGCGTGAGCTGCTCGATCGGGTCCTCGGTCCCGGATCCACCGTCGCCGGGCAGCGTCGTTTCGTACGGCTTCAGCTCGGCACCGGTGCGCTCGATGACGTCGGCGAAGGCGGGGTCGTTGGCGTAGGTGACCCGGTGGCCGCGCTGCACGAGGGTACGGATGATCTCCAGGCTCGGGTTGACGTGGCCGTGGAACGGGATGCTGACCATGGCGATGTGCGGCACGGGGACCTCCGGAGCTTGGAGACGAGACGTTTCGTCTCGTCAACAGCGAAGCATGGTGTCCCGAGCGCGTCAAGACGAGACGTACCGTCTCGCAGTAGGCTGTCGTGGTGACCCCACAGCCCGCCCGTCGCAGCGAGCAGTCCCGCCGCGCGATCCTCGCCGCCGCCCTGGCGCTACTGACCGAGCAGGGCTACCCCGCCGTCACCGTCGAGGCCATCGCCGCCCGGGCCGGGGTCGGCAAGCAGACCATCTACCGCTGGTGGCGCGGCAAGGGGGCGGTCATCCTGGACGCGCTCGCCGACAACCTGCCGGAGGTCCTCGCCCTGCCCGACACCGGCGACCTGCGGGCCGACCTGCGTCAGGTGCTCCGGGCCACCGTCGCCGAGTTCGCCGATCCACGACTGTCCGCCACCACCCGCGCCATCACCATCGAGACACTCGCCGACGAGGAACTGGCCGACCAGGCGCGCGACCGGCTGCTCCGCCCCCAACTGGACATGGTCCGCACTCGGCTGGAGGCCGCCCGCGACGCCGGCCAGGTCCGCCCCGACGCCCCCCTGGACCAGGTCGTGGAGCTGTTGTTCGGCCCGCTCTACCATCGTTGGCTGCTGCGCACCGGCCCGCTGACCGACGAGTACGCCGACAGCATCGTCGACCTCGTCGTCGCCGCCGTCACCCCCGCCGGTGCCTCCACCGGCACCGCTGCCAGCACCCGCTGAGGAGCACGCAATGACCGAGCCGTACGACACCGGGGTGCTCGACGTCGGCGACGGCCACCAGCTCTACTGGGAGGTCTGCGGCAACCCCGACGGCGTACCCGTCGTCGTGTTGCACGGCGGGCCGGGCAGCGGATGCACGCCCCGGCACCGCCGGACGCTCGACCCCGAACGGTTCCGGCTCGTAGTGTTCGACCAGCGCAACTGCGGACGCAGCACCCCGTCGGCCGCCGACCCCGCCACCGATCTGAGCACCAACACCACCGCCCACCTCGTCGCCGACATCGAACGGCTGCGTGAGCACCTCGGCATCGACCGCTGGGTCGTGTACGGCGACTCCTGGGGCGCGACGCTGGCCCTGGCGTACGCGACGAACCACCCCGACCGGGTACGCGGCATGATCCTCGTCGCGGTCACCATGACCCGCCGCTGCGAGGTCGACTGGCTGTACCGGGGTGCCGGCCGCTTCTTCCCCGAAGCGTGGCAGCGGTTCATCGCCCACGCCGGCCTGCCCGGCTACCGGCTGCCGACCGACACCGAGCCGCCGATCGAGCCGGTGCTGCTGCGCTACGGCCAAGTGCTCGCCCACCCCGACCCGGCGGTACGCCAGCGGGCCGCCGACGAGTGGTGCGCCTGGGAGGACGCGCTGATCTCCGAGGAGCACAACGGCAACCCGGGCGCGTACTCCGACCGGGAGCTGCGGCAGCGGCTCACGATGACCCGGATCTGCGCGCACTACTTCGGCAACGGCGCGTTCCTCGCCGACGGCGAAATCCTGCGCAACGTGCCGAGACTGGCCGGGATCCCGGGGGTGCTGATCCACGGGCGCACCGATGTCAGCGGTCCGGCGATCACCCCGTGGGAGATCGCGCAGGTCTGGCCCGACGCGCGGCTGCACATCATCGGCGACGCCGGCCACACCGGCACCGCCACGATGCGGCGCGTCCTGGCCGACGCCGCCGACACGATGGCCCGCACGCGGCCATGCCACATCGCGCTCGATCTCGATGGTCGGACGGGGCGGTTCAGTGAATGACGTTCCAGACCTCGGGCCCCTGCCGCAGCGCATCACCGTCGACGCGGAGCAGGTACGTCAGCTCATCACCGACCAGTTTCCGCACCTGGCGAACCTCCCGATTGAGCCTGTGGCCAACGGCGGCTGGGACAACTGGACCTTCCACCTCGGCCCCGACCTGCTGGTACGGCTGCCCAGCGCCGCCGAGTACGCCCTGGCGGTCGACAAGGAACATCGGTGGCTGCCGGACCTCGCCGCTCGGCTGCCGCTGCCCGTTCCCACCCCAATGGCGAAGGGCGAGCCAACTGCGGGCTATCCGTACCCGTGGTCGATCTACCGGTGGCTCGACGGCGAGTCGGCGAGGGCGGACCGCATCGCCGACCCGACGCGATTCGCGAACGACCTGGCCGAGTTCCTGGCAGCCTTGCAGGGCGTCGACGCCGCTGGCGGCCCGCAGCCGGGTCTCCACAACTGGTTCCGGGGCGGCACCCTACGCACGTACGACCAGGAGGTTGAGCACGCGCTCGCCGAGTTGGGCGACCACGTCGACGCTGAACTGGTGCGCGAGGTCTGGGCAGCGGCGATCGACGCCCGCTGGGACGGTGTCGACCGTTGGTTCCACGGAGACATCGCCCCGGGAAACCTCCTCCTTGTTGACGGACAGTTGGCGGCCGTCATCGACTTCGGCACCTGCGGCGTCGGCGACCCGGCCTGCGACCTGGCGATTGCCTGGACCTTGCTGACCAGCGACAGCCGGCACGCATTCCGCGCGCGGCTGGCGGTGGATGACGCGACGTGGGCACGCGGACGAGGCTGGGCACTCTGGAAAACCCTCGCCAGCTGCTCCAATGCCTCGGCAGATCCCGAGAAGGCAGAAGAACTCGCGAACGCGCACCGTATCCTCGCCGGAATCTGCTCCGAATTCACGGCCAACGTTGTCACCGAGACTCGCCCGTGACGGCGGCCGACGCCTGGCCCCGGCGCTCTCGCCCAGCCGACCAGTGGCGCAGGTCCTCAGTTCGGTAGCCGGGCCACCATCCGGCCGGTGACGTCGTCGAGGCGCCACGGTCCATCGTGCCGCGAATCAAATGCGCCGTCTCGGTGGTCGCCGAGCAGGAACACCTGGCCGGCGGGCACGGTCACCGGCGTGCATTCGGTGTAGGTGCCGGCCGGCAGGTACGGCTCGTCCAGCGCGGCACCGTTGCGGTACACCAGGCCGTCGCGGCAGGTCAGCTCGTCGCCGGGTAGGCCGATCACCCGCATGGTCCGGGCCCGGTCGACCGGGTCGAGCACGACGACGTCGCCGACGTCCACGCCGGTGACCCGGTACGCCACCCGGTCGACCAGCATCCGCTGCCCCGCATCGATCGTCGGCGACATCGACCACGACGGTACGTACACGACGGTCAGCACCCACTGTTGTGCCACGGCGGCGAGCAATGCCACGACGAGCACGCCGGCCGTGGCGCGCCGTACCGCCCAGCGCAGAACTGCCCGAGCGGCCCGTCGAACGGGGTTGTGGCCGGCGGCCGTCGGGGTCAGCGGCGGGGCCGGCTTGGAGCTGGGCATCGTCAAGCCTCCTGGATGGTCGGGCGGGGCGCGGGCGCGGCGTGGCCGGTGGCGCGGCGGCGGGACTGGGCGTTGGCGGCTTCGTTGTGCTGGGCTTCAGCCAGCCGGGTCCGCGCGAGAGCCGCGCCGTCGGTGGTGAGCCGGTACACGTGCCGGGGTGGCCGGCCAGGGCTGGCTGGTTCCCGCCACTGCGCCTCCAGCAGGTGCTGCTCGGTCAGGCGCATCAGGATCGGATAGAGCGACCCGCTGGCCAGGCCGGTTTCCTTACTGAGCTGGTAGCCGTAGCGCCAGTCGTCGGGCGCGGCCAGGAAGCAGGCGAAGATCCGCAGGGTCTGCGGTGAGCTGTTCGGTCGGCGCGGCATGGCCAAACTCTACATATATCGACTAAGCAGGTCCAGCCCTGTCCCGCGTGGATCTTCCGCCGGTCGACGGCAACGACGCCAAGCCGATCGGGACGGCTCATCACCCGTCATCGAGGGACCCATGACCGGCGCCGCTCGGCCGCTGCCGATTTCTCCCGATCGCATCGTGGCCGGAACATACGCGGTGATGGCGGCGATCAGTGACCTGTCGACTATCCCGCCCGCCTGCTCGACTAAACGGATGGCCGGCGTTTTCGACGCATTCCGCGATTTTTGGGTGACCGTCACCCTGCATGTGGATCCGGTCGAGATCGGCGGTTTTCCGACCAGGCCGGCGGTTGTCCGTTCCGGCGTCTATCTCGCCTTTCGCTCCGACCTTGCGCCTCTGCTGTGCCTGGTCGCGGCCCAGGATCCCGGCAGGTCGGTCCCGCATGAAGGCGTTGACCAGGCAAGGGACGGGGCGACGGAGGGACGCCTCGTCACGAGGACGTGCTGCGCGGCTATGAGAGTCTCCCCGGCGGGCTGCCGTCGATGGCGACCGGTTGCTAGGTATTGACATCGATCGCGCATCGCGGCAGGCTTTGCGAAACCGCCTGATGGCAGTCGATATTCCTCCTCAGCGATGGTGGAAATGCGTAGAGATTCGATGCGTGTCGCCCTGCTCACCACCACTCAACACGGCCACCTGAATCCGTACATTCCCGTGGTCAATGCGCTTCAGTCCGCCGGCAGTGACGTCGCGTTGCTGCTGTTGTCGGCCGACGGTGGCGTGCTCGACGAGCAGCGCGGCCAGGCCCTGGGCAAGGCGGAGGTGCACGCGGTCGGGCAGGTCGAGATGGCACCGTGGAGCGACGATCCGGCGAAGATCGGCCCGATGCTGCAGTTGTCGCCGGTGGCCGAGCAGACAGCCGACGTACTGCGCGCGACGGCACCGGATTTCGTGCTCGTCGACTCGCTGCCGGTCACCGCGTCGGCCATGGTCGGCACACATGCGTCCGGCGTGCCGTACGGGATGATCTGGGCCAATCTGGGTGGGGTGTGCCCCGCTGCCCATCGGCGCGGTCGCTGGCTGTACGACGAACAAGTCGGTAACTATCTGACCAGGCACGGGGTGATGTGGTCGATGCGTACCCATTCGGCGCGTTCACCGATTCTCAATCTGATGCCGACGATCCCCGCCCTGGTCGGCGACGACGCGGTCACCGACGACGGGGTGCAGCTGGTCGGCCTGCCCGGTGCGGCGGGCGCCCGCGGCGACGAGGTCACCTTCCCCCGCCTGGACCGGATCGACCCCGACCGTCCGCTGGTGTACGTCTCCTTCGGCACGATCTTCTACCGACGGCCGGACCTGCTGCGTACGGTGATCACCGGAGCGGCGGCGACCGGGGCGCAGGTGATCGCGTCGGTCGGCGACCTCACCGAGGAGCTGGCGCTGCCCGACGACGTGCTCACCGCCCCGTACCTGCCGCAACGCGAGGTGCTCGAACGCGCCGACGTGTTCATCACCCACGGCGGATACAACTCGGTGGCGGAGTCGATCCGTGCGCAGACCCCGATGCTGGTGATCCCGCTGGCCGTTGACCAGCCCATCCAGGCGTACTTCGTGGACAGCGCGGGCTTCGGCACGGCGTTGGAGCCGGCGGGCGTCACCGAGCAGGCGGTCACTGACGCGGTCACTGATCTGCTCGACCCCGCCCGGGACTACCGGGCCCGGCTGCGCGCGGCGCGGCCGCAGTGCGGCGACTCCGCCGCGCGCACCGCCGAGCTGGTCATCGGCACGATCGAGACGCTTCAACGGGAGGGGCAACGGTGACGATCGAACTGCAGCGGCCGGTGGTCGACCCGATCGTGGTGGACGATCTCGAACGGCTCTCGTTCCAGGTGGACCGTCGCGCCTACACCGACGACGACCTGGCAGCGCAGGAGACGACCAGGATCTTCGATCGCTGCTGGTTGTACGTCGGGCACGAGTCGGAGGTGCCCGGGCCGGGCTCGTACGTGGCACGCGACGTCGGCGGGCGCCCAGTCGTGATGACACGCGGCTCCGACGGAGTGGTCCGGGTGTTCGCGAACAGCTGCACCCACCGCGGGGCGCTGATCTGCTCACAGCCGGCCGGGCAGGCCCGGTCGTTCCGGTGTCCTTACCACGACTGGACGTTCTCCACTCAGGGCGACCTGGTCGGCGTGCCGATCCCGGACGGGTACGGGCCAGGTTTCCGTAAGGCGGACTTCGGCCTGGCGCGGCACCGCAGCGACAGTTACCGGGGTTTCGTGTTCGTCACCTTCAACCCGGAGCAGCCGCGCACCCTGACCGAGTACCTGGCGGGTGCCACGGAGTACCTCGACCTGATCGACGACCAGTCGGAGGTCGGGATGGAGGTGATCCAGGGTGCGCAGCTGCACGGCGCCCGGGCCAACTGGAAGCTGATGATGGAGAACAGCGTCGACATCTACCACTTCCGGGCCCTGCACAAGCGGTACGTCAGCTACATGGAGTCGCTGGGGTCGGTGCCACCGCGACGCCGGGGCGGCTTCGGCCGCGCCCTCGGGCTGGGGCACGGGGCCAACGAGCTGCCACCGGCGGCGGCCCGCCCGCTCGCCTACTGGACGCCGATGTTCGGCGCCGAGGTGCGGCCCCGGATCGAGGCGACGGCCGCCCGGTTCGTCGACCGGTTCGGTGCGCAACGCGCCGAACGGATCACCGGCACCAACCGCGCGTTGCTGATCTTCCCCAACCTCATGATCATCGACGCGATCGCGATCACCATCCGCAAGATCGACCCGGTCGGCGCGGACCAGATGGCGATCACCTCGGTCGCCCTGGCCCCCCGAGACGAGGACCCCGACATCCGGGAACTGCGCAAGAGCCACTATCTGACGTTCCTCGGTCCCGCCGGCTTCGCCACCCCCGACGACATCGAGATCATCGAGTCGTGCCAGCGGGGGTACCTCAACCGCGCGGTCCGCTACTCGGACCTGTCGCGCGGCATGAACAAGGCGGTCCCGGAGACCACCGACGAGCTTCCCGCCCGCGAGTTCTGGCGGCAGTGGGACCGGCTGATGCAAGGGGCGTGACGACGATGATCACCGAGCTGACGGTCGACGACGAGGCCCAGGTGCGGCTGTGGCACCGGGTGAGCCAGTTCCTCTTCCGGGAGGCGCGGCTGCTCGACGAGTGGCGGCTGCGCCAGTGGTACGACGAGATACTGACCGCCGACATCCGCTACTCGGTGCCGGCCACCGACGTGCGGGGCGACACGGCCGACGCGCTCGGGCTCATCGACGACGACGCCGCCCGGCTGCGCCAGCGCATCGAACAGCTACTCAACGGCGAGGTGTGGTGCGAGAACCCCCGGTCGCGGACCAACCGGATGATCACAAACGTGGAGATCCTGGCCGACCGGGGCACCCACCTCGACGTGGCGGCGAACGTCGTCGTGCACCGGTTCGGGCACGGACGCTCCGACGCGTACGTCGGCAAGTACCGGTTCGAACTCGTCGTCGACGGCGGGATGTTCCGGGTCCGCCGCCGGCTCGTCGTGCTCGACCACGAGACGCTGTACGAGCACGGCAAGCTCAGCATCATCCTGTGACCGGCCAGTGACGGCGGCCACCCCGGGCGGCGCCCCACCCGTCGCCGCCTTCGGGCCGCCGGGTCTGCCCCGCGAGGTGTACGTCCTCAGCGTCGTCGGTGGCTGCGTCATGCTGGGCCTGGGACTGGTGCTGCCGGTGCTCCCGGTGTACGCGGCGACGT
The DNA here is from genome assembly GCF_030345075.1 of Solwaraspora sp. WMMA2065. Taxonomy (NCBI): domain Bacteria; kingdom Bacillati; phylum Actinomycetota; class Actinomycetes; order Micromonosporales; family Micromonosporaceae; genus Solwaraspora; species Solwaraspora sp. WMMA2065. The sequence goes on along the minus strand of NZ_CP128361.1, from coordinate 1,467,203 downwards.
TCGGGGCCGGGCCCGCCCAGATCGGCGCGCTCGTCGCCCTGTTCGCGTTGATGCGGCTGGCCACCAGCCCGTTCTGCGGCCGGCTCGCAGCTTGGTTCGGCGAACGGCGGGTCCTGGTCGCCGGCCTGCTGCTGTGCGCGGTCTGCTCGGCCCTGGCGGCGTTCGCCGGATCGTACGGGCAGCTGCTCGTGTTCCGCGGCCTCGGCGGCGTCGGCTCGGTGCTGTTCTCGGTGTCCGCGCTGGCGACACTGCTGGCGGTCGCCCCCGCCGACCAGCGGGGCCGGGCCAGCGCCGTGTTCGAGGCCGGCTTCCTGCTCGGCGGCATCTGCGGGCCCGCGCTCGGCGGGCTGCTCGCGCTCATCGCCCTGTCCGCGCCGTTCCTGGTGTACGCCGCGCTGCTGCTGGCCGCCACGGTGCTGACCCTGGCGGTGCTGCGGACCGACGCGCGCCACGGCACGGACCCGGGCCGTGCCGCAGTCCGGCTGCCGGTCCTGCTGCGGGACCGGCGCTACCTGGTGGCCTGTACGGCGGCGCTGGCGCAGGGCTGGGTCCTTTTCGGACTACGCAGCGCGCTGGTGCCCACGGTGGTCGTCGCGTGGGGACACGACGTGGCCTGGGTCGGGTGGGCGTTCACCATCTCCGCCGTCGTCCAGGCGTTGCTGATCGTCCCGGCCGGCCGGGTCGTCGACCGGGCCGGGCGGCGCCCCGCCATGATCGCCGGCACCGGGGTGGCCGCGACGGCGATCACCGCCCTGGTGTTCGTGGACACCTACCCCTGGCTCGTCGTCGGACTCTGCGCGTACGCGGCGGGATCAGCTCTGCTCAACGCCGCGCCGGCCGCGCTGATCGGTGACGTCGTCGCCGGCCGGGCCGGCAGCGGCGTCGCCGTCTTCTCGATGTGCACCGACGTCGGCGCCGTCGTCGGCCCGGTCGTCGTCGGGCTCGTCGCCGAGCAGGCGGGCGCTGCGGCCGCCTTCGGCAGCGGCGCCGCGCTGCTGGTCGTCGCCTTCGCGGCGGCGTGGACGTTGACCACGGTTCGACCGACGACCGCTGTCCCACCGACCCGAAGGAGTTGATCACATGGACCGGCCGGCTGCCCGACGTGACCGGGGCGAGGCCATGTTCCAGCAGGTCTTCGGCCGCGAACCGCGCCCCGGTTCCTACCCGGAGTTCCTGCAGATCACCGTCGACCACCTGTTCGGCGAGATCTGGACCCGCCCGCACCTGAGCGTCGAGGAACGCGAACTGGTCGCGTTGACCGCGGTCACGCTGGCGCGCACCGACTGGGAGCTGCGCGGCCACATCGGTGCCGCCATGCACCTCGGGATGTCGCGGGAGAAAATCGTCGAAGTCATTATTCAGCTCGCCTACTACGGTGGCTGGCCGGTCGCCAACAACGGGTTGCGCGTCGCCCAGGAGGTCTTCGCCGAGCTGGACGGCGTCACCGGGAAGGACCCGGACGATGACCAGTGAACCGTCCGCACTCGACCCGGCCGAGAAGGTCGACCTGTGGCGCCAACGGTTCTTCGAGGCCCAGGCGGCCGCAGAGGAGTTCATCCTGGGAGAACACGGCGAGGAAGGCCTGGCCGCGTGGATCCAGGCAAACTCGCGCATCACCGCGGAACTGCTGCGGGCGCAACGGCCCGCCGGAGTGTCCGCCACCGACCACTTCATGACCCGGCTGCAGCGTCAACTGTTGCTGTACGACTCGGCGGTGACCCGCGAGCCACAACCCTCGGGCACCGTCCTGCGCAACGCCGACTGCGGGATCCTTCGGTACCGCAGACGGGCCGCCCGCGCCGGCGTCGTGCTGACGTTCTCGTCGCCGTGCCCGTACTGCCAGAAACTCAACACGGCGATCGCCGCCCGCTACGTGGAACCGGACGTCACGGTGTCGTGCGACCAGGCCGGCGACGGGTGCACCTGGCGCGCGGAGTCCGCTCACCCGCCGGAAGGCGACGACGCGGCCGGGTCGCCGCAGCGGGGCCGGACCGGCGGTTGAACCACCGGCAACGCCGTCCGCGCGTCCGCCGGTGACCGGCTGACGTCGAGTGTCATGGCGAGCTGCCGGCCCACCGCCACACACAGGTCGACCGCCGCGGTACGGGTCAGGTCCTGATGCTCGCCCTGGGCGACGCACGCCGACGCCACGTTCCTGTTCCGTAGCCGCAGGTACCACGGGAACAACGAACCCAGCGCGGGCTCGGTCAGCATCGTGCGCGAATGCACGATCGTCCCCACCAGCAGGTTGCCGAACGGGCGCTGCCCGGCGTTCATGAAACTCTTCAACCGCTCCTGGAAGATCTTCAACACCGCCGGTACGTTGCCCGCGTACACGGGCATGGCGAGCAGCATCGCCTGCGCGCCCTCGGCCAGGTCGACGACCTGCGCGAAGTCGTCGTCGAGTGTGCACCGACCCACCTCGGGGTCCAGGCAGGTGTCCTCGCCCTCGCACATCGCGATGCGATGGTCGATCAACCGGATCCGCTGGATCCGCGCGTCGCTGACCTCCCGGACGACACCGCTGATCGCCGCCTCGAGCAGCGCGTCGGTCAGCGACGGCAGACGCTTCTGTGTGCAGGACAACGCGATGATCTTCACCCGAGGGGCCTCCCCTGTCCGCTCAGCGCCACGGTGGACCGGCCACCTGACCATGCGTACGTGGCCGCTCACCGAGACAGCCCCAACCTACCGGGCCGCCTGCCCGCTTGGGTCAGGGCGCAAACCTCGGCCAGGTGGAGAAGCAGTGGCGAATCTCGTTGACCTGTGTCGCGGTCAGCCCATAGATCTCGCGGAAGACGGCGTCGTCCATCCGGTCCAGCCGCTGCATGGCATCGGTGAAGTCCTCCTCGGTCAGACCAGAATCCGCCTGCCGGGCGAGCTGGATCAGCCGATTTCTGGAGTAGCGGGCTAGGGCGGCGGCAGTATCGATGTAATCGCGAGGGGCAGCCCGGGTAGCGAGTGCCACCACCTTTGAGGCAACCACGTCATCAAGGTGCAGCACCGGCCCGATCTGCATCATGACCGGCTGGTGGTGCCGGTCGAACCGCACCATCTGCAGCCGCACCGTCTGGTCCCCGCGACGCACCTCGCACTCGACGAGATCATGCTCGAAACCGTCGAAGACGTCGCCGAGGTCGGCTGAATCCGTGACCGCCTCGACGTGCAGTCCAGCACGACTCAGGGTCGACATCACCAGGTCGGCAGCCGCGGTGACCCCACCGGACTGGTCCGTGAACAGGTCGACGTCTTCGGTCGGCCGGTCCACCACGCCGTATGCGATCAGCGCGTGTCCGCCTGCTAACGCGAAGCCGTGTCGCTGGGCCACGGCGAGCGCCAGCCGTGCCACCTCGGCCTGGAACTCCTCTGATGTCACGCGGCGGCGGGCTGGTGGGCGCTGCGCAGCTGCGGGTGCCGTTGCTCCCAGGCCTGTCTGACGCCACGTGGAACCCACAGGTCCGGCCAGAGCCGGACCAGCGTCGGGCCGTGCAGCCAGGTGACCAGCTCGACCGGGGTGACCGCCTCGACCAGGACGGTTTCGTACATCCACCGCAGCAGTGCGGGGTTGTCGAGGTTGACCCGGCGGTCGGGCTGCCAGTGCAGCCGATGCGGCAACTCGACGACGCCACTGACTGGTCCGCGCAGCTGCGCGAGGTCAGCAACGACTGCCGCGCGACGACCCGGCCGAGCCAGGTACGGCACGATGCCACCCTCGGCTTCGCTGCGTCTCACGTCATACAGGGTAGCGGGCGATCCCGTCGCGAGCTGGCCCTACGGTGTCGACGCGGCGGGCCTGAGCCGGTTGTCGGCTACGCCGAACCAGCGGGGCAGGTGGTGGAGCAGATCCTGCTGGTCGTCGCCGACCCAGGCCACATGGCCGTCGGGACGCAGCAGGACGGCGGCTACGTCCAGGTCGTCGCTGGCGTCGACGACGTGGTCGACCCGGTCCACCCAGCCGGTGACCGACAACCGGCCGGTCTGGTCGAGCAGCAGTCCACGGCCGCCACGCGTCAGCTCGTACAGGCGGCGGCCGCCGGTCAGCGCTACGTCGCGCAGCCGCCGGCCGAGCAGGTCGTGGGCTGAGCCGCCACCGCCGTCGCCGTCCTCGCCGCCGACGTCGTAGCGGATCCCGATGGCGGTGACCTTCTCGATCAGGCGGCGGTTGACCTCCTCGATGTCCATCAGCTCGGCGAGCAGCCGGCGCACCGCCTGCGGGCCCGGCTCGGTGGACAGCAGTTCCATCTGCGCCCGGGTGTTGTCCAGCACGGCGGCCGCCACCGGGCGCCGTTCGGTGTGGTAGCTGTCGAGCAGCCCGCCGGGCGCCCAGCCGGCGACCTCGGCCGCGAGTTTCCAGCCGAGGTTGAGCGCGTCCTGGATGCCGAGGTTGAGGCCCTGGCCGCCGAGTGGCGGATGGATGTGCGCGGCGTCGCCGGCCAGCAGGACCCGGCCGACCCGGTAGCGCTGCGCAAGCCGGGTGGCGTCACCGAACCGGGACAGCCAGCGCGGTGAGTGCACGCCGAAGTCGGTGCCGGCGGTCACCCGCAGTTGCCGGGCGAACTCCTCGATGGTCGGTGCGACGCTACGGTCGGCGGCCACCCCTGCGGCGGGCACCACCAGCCGGTACACGCCGTCGCCCAGCGGCGCGGCCCCGAACCGCTTCTCGGTGACGCGGACCTCGGCGACCACGGCGGCGACGGTCTCCGGCGCTACGGCCACCGTCATCTCGCCCAGCAGGGTGTCGACCCGGGTCGGTTCGCCGGGAAAGGCGACGCCGAGCAGGTTGCGCACCGTGCTGCGGCCGCCGTCGCAGCCGACCAGGTAGCGCGAACGCAGCCGGGTCCCGTCGGCCAGTTCCGCGGTCACCTGACCGTCGTCTTGGCGCAGGCCGACCAGTTCGCAGCCGCGCCGGATCTCGGCACCGAGTTCGGTGGCGCGTTCGGTCAGCAGGCGGTCGGTGACGGGTTGCGGGATGGCGAGCACGTACCCGTGCGCGGTGTCCAGCCGGTCCGGCGCGGGTTTGTCGATGCCGGCGAAGCCGCCGAACGGATACCGCTGGCCGTACGCGAGGAACCGGTCCAGCAGGCCACGCTGGTCCATGATCTCGATGCTGCGCACATGCAGGCCGCCCGCGCGGACGTGGCTGGTCGGCTCCGTGTCCTTTTCCACGACGAGTACGGACACGCCGTGCAGCCGTAACTCGCTGGCCAGCATCACACCGGTCGGCCCACTGCCGGCAATGATGACGTCGAACATTCGGTTCCCCCATTTCTGCGATCAGCCATCCGGGCAGCGTCGATCAGCGGACACACGTACGTGAATCCGCGCGTTTTCGCAGCTGACGGCTTCGGTCGCACATTCTGCGCCGCGACCCGGGTCTTGCCGCAAGGCCCCCTATGCGATATACGTTGAATACGGCGAGGAACGGTTGCTTCCTTGCCGTATTCAGTCGGCCTCGCGTGTCGTACGGAGGGCTACGGTCGGCCGTCGAGGAACATCCGCAGTCGGGTCAGGGTCTGCTTGTCGTCGCCGGGCAGGTGCCCGTTGACCGCGCGGCACACCCAGCCCAGGCGCGATGCCACCCGGGTCGCGGCCACCAGGTCGCCGGTGAACCGTTCGGCGTACGGCGCCAGGTAGGCGTCCCGGAACGGCGAGGTGTCGACCGAGTCCCGCACGTCGTCGAGCCCCCACGCCAGCCCACCGTCGAGGGTGACCGACAGGGTGAGGAACGGGTGCGACACGCAGGCGTCGCCCCAGTCCATGATGAGGTGGCGGCCGTCGCGGACGAAGACCTGCGCGTCGTGCAGGTCGTCGTGCTGCAGCAGCTCCGGCAGCCCGTACTGCGCGAGCTCGGCGCACAGGTCGGCCACCATCGGTGCCGCGTCGCGGAACCGTCGCTCGGCGCCGACGACGTCGATGATCCGTGCGTACGCCTGCGGCAGGGTGGCCAGCCGCCGGTCGGGCACGCCGAGGGCGAGCAGGTCGTCGACGTCGTCGGCCAGGTCGAGCTGCACCGCGGCGAGCCGGCCGTCGATCCAGTCCCGCACCCAGGCCAACCACTGCGGATCCCGCCACCGTCTGTCATCCACGGCCGGTGATGCTAGTCAGCCGTCGACGTCGGCCGACACTCGTTCTAGCCGGCCGGGCCAGCCGGCAATGTGGGATCAGTCGTGGTCGGGGGTTCCGGTCAGGTAATGGTCGGCGGCGTACAGGGCCTCGGTGACCAGGCGGCGGACGTGGCCGCCGCGTGCCCGGTAGAGCACCCGGCGGCCGTCACGGCGGCTGGCGACCAGGCCGGCGAGCAGCAGTTTCGCCAGGTGCTGCGACACGGCGGGCCTCGCGGCGCCGACCGCCGCCGCGAGGGTGCCGACGTCGTGTTCGCCGTCGCGCAGCTGCCACAGCAGGCGTAGCCGGGTCGGGTCGGCCAGCATCTTCAACGCGGTCACCGCCGTGTCGACCTGCGCGCCGGTCGGTTGCTGCTGCCCATCCGTGGCACCTGCAGCGTTGTCGCGTGCGTACATGAGCACGTATTCTGCCATCGCCATGGACCACGACCACCACCGTCACGACCACCACCCGCACGGTCACCGGCATCCGGTGCGGCGGGCCTGGTGGCGACGGGCGCTGCACCGGCTCACCCCGCACACCCACGACACCGCCGCCAAGGTCGACGACTCCCTCGAAGCGTCCCGCGACGGACTCCGCGCCCTGTGGATCTCCCTGGCGGTCCTCGCCGCCACCGCCGCCGCCCAGGCGGTCATCGTCGCCGCCTCCGGCTCGGTTGCGCTGCTCGGCGACACCCTGCACAACGTCACCGACGCGCTGACCGCCGTACCCCTGGCGATCGCGTTCCTGATCGGCCGGCGCGCCGCCACCCGCGCCTACACGTACGGGTTCGGCCGCGCCGAGGACCTCGCCGGCGTCGTCATCGTGGTCGTCATCGCCGGCTCGGCGATCGCCGCAGGCTGGACCGCCGTCGACCGGCTGATCCACCCGACGTCGATGACCCACGTGCCGTGGGTGGCCGCCGCCGGGGTCGTCGGCTTCGCCGGCAACGAGATCGTCGCCCGCTACCGGATCCGGGTCGGCCGGCGCATCGGCTCGGCCGCGCTGGTCGCCGACGGGCTGCACGCCCGTACCGACGGATTCACCTCACTGGCCGTCGTCGCCGCAGCCGGGGGCGCGGCGGCCGGCTGGCAGTGGGCCGACCCGCTGGTCGGCCTCGCGATCACCGTCGCGATCGGGTACGTGCTGCGTGACGCCGCCCGCGAGGTGTACCGGCGGCTGATGGACGCCGTCGACCCGGCCCTGGTCGACATCGCCGAAACGACCCTGCGCGCGGTGCCCGGCGTCCGCGACGTGACAGCGGTACGGCTGCGCTGGATCGGCCACCGGCTGCACGCCGAAGCCGACCTCGTCGTCGACGCCGACCTGAGCCTGCTCGCCGCGCACGAGGTGGCCGCCGACGCCGAACACCAGCTCACCCACGCCGTACCCCGGCTGGTGTCGGCGACCGTGCACACCGACCCGGCCGGGCACGCCGGGGCGCACCACCACGTCACGTTGTCGCACCGCCGCCGGGCCGCGACGCTGCGGTAGAAGCTGTCAGCCGGTCACCTTGGCGACGAACGCGGCGACGGCGGCCCGGGTCCGGGCGGTCTTTTCTTGCAGGGTCAGTGATTCCGGCAGCCTGGCGCCCGGCCCCGGGTCCTTCCTGCCGCGCACGTACAGCGAGCAGGCGAGGTCGCCGCACAGGTAGGTGCCGACCGAGTTGCCCTGCTGGCCGGCCCGGCCCGCCTTCGGCGCGACCATGAACGACACCCCGGCCTGCGGCGCGGTCAGGCAGATCGAGCACATGGAGCGCCGCAGGTGGCGGGCGGCCGGATCGGGGCAGCGCAACGCGACCGCCGCCGGACGGCCCGCCAGCTCGGTGACCAGGTAGGCACGGGCCGGCGACTGCGGGTCGCGCCAGCCGAGGAAGTCCAGGTCGTCCCACGGCCGGCCGGCGAGGTCACGCGGCACGTACAGGCGTTTCGTCTCCCCCTTGTGCAGTTGACGAACGCGGCGCGGATCTCCTGCTCGGTCAGTGGTGTCATACCGGCCAGGCTAGTTGCCTAAAGGTATTAGGCAAACGCATAATCAGTGTCGGTTCGATGGAGGAGGCGATACGGATGGCGCGGGCCGGACTGAACGCGCAGCGGTTGACCACGGCCGGCGCGGAGCTGGCCGACGAGATCGGCTTCGACCAGGTGACCGTCTCCGCGCTGGCCCGCCGCGTCGGCGTCGCCGTGGCCAGCCTGTACGCGCACGTCCGCGGCTCCGACGACCTGAGGACCCGGATCGCCCTGCTCGCCCTGGCCGAGCTCGCCGACCGGGCCGCCGACGCCGTCGCCGGCCGGTCCGGCAGGGACGCGCTGGCCGGGCTCGCCGACGCCTACCGCGACTACGCCCGCGAGCACCCCGGCCGCTACGCCGCCGCCCGGCTGCGGCTCGACCCGGCCACCGCCGCAGCCAGCGCCGGCGGCCGGCACACCCGGCTGCTGCGCGCCGTGCTGCACGGCTACCGGATGCCCGAACAGGAACAGACCCACGCGGTACGGCTGATCGGCGCCACCATCCACGGCTACCTCGACCTGGCGGCCGCCGGCGGGTTCAGCCACAGCGACCCAGACCCGCAGGACAGCTGGCCCCGCATCCTGGACGCACTCGACGCGTCGCTGCGCCACTGGCCCGGCGCGCCGACGGATGTCGATGTGTAGGCAACCGCCTGGTGTATTAGCAACCCGGCTGACACGAGGATCGATCCATCCAGATCGGACGAATCGATTCCCGCAGGAGGACGCATGATCGTGCCACCCCTGTCGATCCGCCGGATCGGCGCGGCGTTCGCGGCCGGCACCGTACTGGTCGGTGGTCTGCTGGCGAGTCCGGCGGCCGCTGCCGCCGGGCCCGCCCCCGAGCTCGGCGGTGAGGCCGCCCTGGCGCTGGCCGACCGGCTGGGTGACCGGTCCGCCGGGGCGTACCGGGACGAGGTCACGGGTGACCTGGTGGTGACCGTGACCGATGAGACGGCCGCCCGGGTGGTCCGGGCCGCGGGTCGGGTGCCCCGGACCGTCGACGGAGTCGCCAACGCCGGCACCACGGTGGCCAGCAGCTTCCCCGGCAACGACTACGGCATGGTCCGCTGGGACAACCCCAACGCCAACCGGCCCGGCGCGGTCAACATGTACAACGGCAGCACCCGTGACATCAGTCGGGCCGGCAACCCGTACGTCGGGCAGGCGGTCGGTGCCAGCGGCAGTACCACCGGGCTGACCCGGGGGTCGGTGAACGCTGTGAACGTCACGGCGAACTACTCGGCCGGCGCGGTGAACGGGCTGTTCCGGACCAACCTGTGCACCGCCGGTGGTGACAGCGGCGGCGCGGTGTTCGCCCACAACACAGCCCTGGGCCTGCACTCCGGCGGAGTTGTCGGCGCGTGCATCTCCTTCCACCAGCCGGTGACCGAGGTGCTCGCGGCGTACAACGCCCGGGTGTACTGACCGGCACCGGTGACGGGCCCGGCCCGTCGGATCAGCCGGTCAGGTTGAACCGACGGGCCCAACCGGTCAGATCGGCGACGGTGACGTTGCCGCCGCAGACCACCAGGCCGAGCCGGACGTCCGGGCCAACCTGGTCGACCACCCGGCGCGCGGCCGGCAGCAGACACCCGGCCGCCGGCTCTGCCCACACCTTGGCGTGCTCGGCCAGGTCCAGGCTGCCGCGCACCGCCTCCGCGTCCGACACCACCAGCACGTCGCTGACCAGCTCGGTGACGTGGTCGTAGGTCAGCTGCGACACCGTCGGCGCGCTCAACGTCGACACGATCGACGACAGTTCCACCGGCACGGGGCCGCCGTGCCCGCAGGCCTGCGCCATCGCCGACGCGCCGTCGGTCTCCACCCCCCAGACACGGACGCCGGGCCGGCGGGCGCGCAGCGCGGCCGCCACCCCGGAGATCAACGCGCCGCCGCCGACGCTGACCAGCACGTCCGTCGGTGCCGTCCGGTCGTCGGCGAACGCGTCAGCGGCGAACTCCAGACCGACGGTGCCCTGCCCGGCGACCACCACGGGGTCGTCAAAGGGATGCACCATGGCCAGCCCTTCGGCCCGCAACCGCGACGTCAGGTCGAACGCCTCGTCCATGGTGTCGACCACCCGCACCGTCGCCCCGGCGGCGGTGGCGACCTCCACCGCCCGCTCCGGCGCGGAACGCGGCATCACCACCGTCGCCTTCACGTCCAGGGCCTGCGCCATCACCGCCACCGCGATGCCGTGGTTGCCGCCGCTGACCGCCACCACGCCGGCCGCCCGCTGCCCGTCGTCGAGGGTCAGCAGCTTCGCCGCCGCGCCCCGCGCCTTGAACGACCCGGTACGCTGCAGCAGCTCCAGCTTCGCCGTCACCGGTACGCCGAGCAGCCCGGACAGGCCGGGGCTGGGCACCGTCGGCGTCCGCACCACATGGTCGGCGATCCGCCGCGCCGCCGCCTCGATCTGCGCGACGTCAATGATCATCATGCCCTCCGGGTGCACTGGTCAGCAGCGCTACCAGTATGCCCACCGGTACGGCGACCCGTTCACCCGCGCCGGGCCACCTCGTTCAGCACCACGGCGGCGGTCAACAGCGCCGTCGAGCCGAGCAACGGGACATGCCCGGCCAGGCGGGACCGGATGTCACCACCGTCGTCCGCCTCCCGGCGACGCCGTTGCGGCGTCGACAACGCCCCCCACAGCACCACAGCGATCGAGGTGGCGCCCAGCCCCATGACCACCAGCGCGGTCCACCGCTGTCCCATGTTCAACTGCCGCGCGACGGCGAACACGGTGAGTCCGACCGCGACGGCCACGACCACGGCCGCCCCGGCGGCGAACAACGAGTCCCGGTCCGGTCGCGCCATGTCGCCATTGTGGCAGGTCCACTCGCCACGGCCCGGGGAGGCGGCACCGGTCAGCGTCGGGCACGTGGCCGGAAGTCGCCCACAAATGGGCAATGGCACGGTGTGCAGCGCCGCCGCCAGCGGCGATGATGATCGCCGTCCTGACCGGACATCTCACGTTCACCAGATCGCAGGAGGACTGTGTGAGGGATCTATCCACGCCGATCAGACAGATCGGCTCCGCGCTGGCCGCCACCGCCGTACTGGTCGGTGGTCTGCTGGCGAGTCCGGCGGCCGCTGCCGCCGGGCCCGCCCCCGAACTCGGCGGTGAGGCCGCCCTGGCGCTGGCCGACCGGCTGGGTGACCGGTCCGCCGGGGCGTACCGGGACGAGGTCACCGGTGACCTGGTGGTGACCGTGACCGATGAGACGGCCGCCCGGGTGGTGCGCGCCGCGGGTGGGGTGGCCCGGACCGTCGAGCGTGGTGCCGATGATCTGGCCCGGGTCACTGGTGCCCTGTCTCGGTCGGCGGCTGTGCCGGGGAGCAGTTGGTACGCCGACCCGGTCAGCAACCAGGTCGTGGTGTCCGTCGACGCGACCGTCACCGGTACCCGGCTGGCGCTGGTCGAGGCGGTCGCGGCCCGCTTCGGCGACGCGGTCCGCGTCGAACGCGTCGCCGGCACGGTGGAGACCACCGCCGCCGGCGGCGACCCGGTCTACTCCAACGGCCGCTGCTCGCTCGGGTTCAACGTGTACGACAGCGCCGGCCGGCCGGGATTCCTCACCGCCGGGCACTGCACCGAGTCGCGTACGCAGTGGATGGTCGACGGGGTCACCAACGCCGGCACCACGGTCGCCAGTAGCTTCCCCGGTGACGACTTCGGCCTGGTCCGCTGGGTCGACACCACCGTCAACCGGCCCGGGGCGGTCAATCTGTACGACGGGACGCTGCGGGACATCACCGGCGCCGGGAACCCGTATGTGGGGCAGACGGTCAGCAAGAGCGGCAGTACCACCGGGGTCACCACCGGCCCGGTCGTCGCAATCAACGTCACCGTCAACTACTCGGCGGGTCCGGTGACCGGGCTGTTCCAGACCAGCCTGTGCGCGGACAAGGGCGACAGCGGCGGCGCGGTGTTCGCCGGCAGCACCGCACTGGGTCTGCACTCGGGCAGCAACCGGGCCGAGTGCCGGGCCTACCACCAGCCGGTGGCCGAGGCGCTGTCGGCGTACGGGGTCAACGTCTACTGACCGTGGCCTGAGTGGGCGGCCCGACGGCCGCCCACTCAGCCGAGCCCGGTCACGGACAGCACCCGCACCTGATGGTCGGCGGTGACCACCGCGACGGTGTCGCCGCTGACCATCGCGTGTGTCACCCGGTTGTCCACCAGGTCAGTGCCGACGTCGACCGGTGCGGTCCGTCGACCGGTCGCCGCGTCCCACACGGACACCTGCGGCACGGCGGTCCTCGACGCCGTGTCGATGCGGTGGCCCAGCACCACCACCCAGCCGTCGGCCACCGCCGCCGCCGACCGGGTGTCGTCGGCGGCGGTGATCTCCCCGCCGTCCTCGTCGAGCAGGCAGAAGTCGTCAACTGTGTCGAACGTCTGGTCACCGAAGACGAGCCCGGCCGGCGCCGCGTACCAGTTGTCCTCGAATCCGAACTCACTTGTGCGGTTCCACTTCTCGTCGCCGGTGCCGATGTCGACGGCGATCGTGCGGTACGTGCCGCCGTCGACCGCCGCGCACACCAGTCGCTCCCCGCACGGTTTGACCAGTTCGATGGTGTCACCGGCCGGCAGCGGCACCTCCCACGCGCGGGTGAAACCGTCGAGGTCGTACGCGGCCAGCACAGCCCGTCCCGGCGACGCGCCGTCGGACAGCCGGCCGATCGCGAGTCCTTCGTAGACGGTCCACGCGTCGTGGTCCAGCGGCAGGTCGCCGCTGGCGATCGGGTCGCCGTCGCCGGTGTCCAGCACGAACCCCCGGCCGCTGCCCTCACTCAGCTCGACGAAACGGCCCGGCTCGGCGTACCGGTTGTCCCGCAGCCCGTACCCGGCGGGCGGCAGCACCCCGGCGTCCTCGACACCTTCCGTGCCGGTCCACCGGGTCGCCGCCCGGATCCGGGACGCGTCGAGGACCAGCAGGTCATCGTCGGGGGCCTCGCGTCGCCACCGCTGCTCCCCAGTGGTCAGGTCGATCCGGGCGACCGCGTTGTCAAAAATGCCGTCCTTGATCTCGACGATCACGTCGGTGCCCAGCCGGACCACGTCGGTAAGGTCCTGCCAGCTGCGTTTCCACCGCACCGTGCCGTCGGCGGCGTCGAGCACGACCCGCATGTCGTCGCCGCCGTCGGTCGCCGAGTCTGCGGCGTCGACGATGAGCAGCCCACCGGCGGCGGTGAGCCGCACCTGCGTCGGTTCGACGTCCACCGTGGCGGTCCAGGCCGGGTCGCCGCCGCCGGCCGGTACCGCGGTGACGGTGGTGCCGCCGACGGCGACCGCCGCGTACACGGCGAGGTCACCGGCGACGGTGACCGTCGACCCGCCGGTGCCGGCGGGCAACGTCACCTGGTGGATCTCGGTCAGGCCGCCCGCGGTGTCCCCCGTCCCGCCGCCGTCGTCGTCGTCGCCGAGCAGGCCACCGAACAGGTTGGTGTCACGGGGCCCGCTACCGTCGCCGGTGAACTGGTCGAGCAGCCAACCGTTGGTCAGGCCGATCCCGGCGGCCAGCGTCACCGCCACGGCGCCGGCGACCGCCGCGACCACCCGGCCGCGACGCCGCCGACGTGCTGGCGGCGACGGCAGATCGCCGCCAGCCGCCGGTGTGGTGGGTCCGGGCACCGGTGGGCCTGGCTGCGCAAGGTACGGCGCGGTCGGGCCCGGCCCGGTCGGAGCGGCGGTCGACGGCGCCGCGACATCCGTCGACGGCGTGTGGTGCAGCGCACCGTACGCCACCGGCAGCTCCGGCTGCTCCGGCACCGACGGGGCGACCCCGAGTCGGGCGTGCAACCGGCTGGCGACCAGCGGCATCCGGCTGGCCCCACCGACCAGCAGCAGCGCGGCCAGCCGCGCCGGGTCGACCCCGGCCAGCTGCAGCACCCGGCGGGTCTCGTCGACCGCCCGGTCGACCAGCGGCCCGGCGACGCGGTCCAGCTCCTCCCGGGTCAGATGCATCGGATCGTCGCGCCCGGGCACCGCCACCGGCGCCGCCGAGGCCCGCGACAGCATCTCCTTCGCGGCCCGCACCTCGGACCAGAAAGCGAGCCGGTCACGGCGGTCGGCGCCGGTCACCGGCCGGCTGAGCCGCTGCCACAGCTGCGGGTCGCGGACCGCGACCAGGTGGCCAAGGTGGGCGACCAGCGCCTCGTCGATGTCGAGCCCGCCGAGGTCGTCAAGCCCGCCGGTGGCCAGCACCCGCAGCCCGCCGGCTCCACCTACCGCAGGCTCGTTGCGGACCACCGCCACGTCGAGGGTGCCGCCGCCGAAGTCGAACACGGCCAGCGTGCCACCCGGCGGTACCTGCCGGCCCAGCACCCGGACACAGTAGGTGGCGGCCGCGATCGGCTCGTCGAGCAGCCGCACCGGGCCCAGCCCTGCCGCCGTGGCGGCCGCGCGCAGCAGGTCCCGACGCGGGGCGCCCCAGTCGGCGGGGCAGGTCAGCACGGTGCCGCAGGCCGGATGCACACCGGCGGTCGCGGCCTCGGCGGCGACCCGGCGCAGGGTCACCGCCAGCAGCTGGGTGACCGGCAGCTCCCGGTCACCCAGCAGCACCGAGCCGTCGTCGACGCGCCGTTTCGGGTGCGGCTCGAACCGGTGCGGCTCCCCGGCGGCCAACCGCTGCGCGTCACGTCCGCTGTGGACGCCACCGGCGGCGTCGATACAGACCCCGGAGGCCAGCAGCGGAGTGCCGTCGAACAGCAGCGGCCGGGGTGGCTCGTCGCCACGGCGGACCACCGCGACGGTGTGTGTGGTGCCCAGGTCGACGGCGAGCCGTACCGGTCCGTTCACGGTCCTGATGTCCTCTCCCGGGATTGCGCCGGCGTGCGTACGCCGCCGGCGGGGATGCTATCGGCCGGCCGCCACCGTCGTGTCGGCGCCGAGCTGCTTCAACACCCGGGTACGCAGCGTCTCGTACTGTTCGCGGCAGCGGCGCGGCGGACCGTCCGGCCGGTCGACGACCGTACCGCTGCTGATCCGCTCGTGCGGGCCGAACTGGTCGCGGGTCAGGTCGATCTCGACCACGCCGAGCCGGTTCCACCAGTGCCGGCCGGTCCGCCGCCCACCGGTGCTGACCTCCCCGACCAGCAGCTCACCGCCGAGCAGGTCGTGCAGCACCAGCGCGGTGACGCCGCACTGGCCGCGGGCCGGGTTGCCGGCGTGCCAGTCCGCCAGGTCGACCGGATCGCAGGTGTCGGCGGACCATGCGGTACGGATGACACGTTCGATGTGGGTGAGGGTCCAGGTGCGGGGGAACATGGCGGCAGATCCTGCCACAGTGGTCCGACATCGCCGCCCGGCCCGGGTCGACCCGGCAACACCGCCTGACCCGACATCGCGACCCGGGCCGCCGGTGCCGGCGGTAACGGCTAGTAAGCTGCCCGGTCGTGACCGACGACAGTCAGCCGAGGACGGCCGGGCCGGCCGGCGGCGACCAGTCCGCGTTGGCGACCGCCTGCCTGGCCGCCGGTGACGGACGGCTGCGGCACGGGGCGGCGTTGAAGTTCTTCTGGGGTCCGATGGACTGCGGCAAGTCGACGCTGGCCCTGCAGATGGACCACAACCACGCCCGGCAGGGCCGCCGGGGTCTGGTGCTGACCCGCAACGACCGGTCGATGGGGCCGCAGGTGACCACCCGGATCGGGTTGGCCCACTCGGCGATCGAGGTCACCGACGACCTGGACCTGGTGGCGCTGGTGCGCGGCCGGTGGGCGGACGGCACCCGGGTCGACTATCTGATCTGCGACGAGGCGTGTTTCTACACCGTCGACCAGGTCGGGCAGATGGCCGACCTGGTCGACGGCTACGACGTCGACGTGTTCGCTTTCGGGCTGGCCAGTGACTTCCGGTCGGTGCTGTTCCCGGCCGCGCAGCGGCTGTTCGAGATCGCCGACGAGGTGTGCCGTATCCAGGTCGAGGTGCTCTGCTGGTGCGGCCGGCAGGGCCTGCTCAACGCCCGCGTGGTCGACGGTGTGGTGGCCCGCCACGGCGAGCAGGTGGTGATCGGTGACACCGTCGACCACTCCGAGGTGCGGTACCAGGTGCTGTGCCGGCGGCACCACCGCACCGGCGACCTCGGCCCCGGCTAGCCGACCCCGTCAACTGGCGGACGGATCCGGTTCGGCGGCGGCGAGCAGCGCGGCCTCCTGACCTGTGTCGAGCCCCAGCGGCGGCAGGTCGGTCCGCAGCGCCGGACGATGGTCCACGCCGGCCAGCCAGGCCCAGGTGTCGGCCACCGTCTCGGCCGCCGGCCGGCAGCGCAGCCCGGTGGCCAGTGCCCGGGACACGTCGCCGTGGTGCAGCGCGTCGTGCAGCTCACCCGGGGGCAGCCAGATCGGCAGCTCCGTCCAGGGCGCGACACCGGCGGCGGCCACCACCGCCGGGTCGACCCAGCGTAGCCGGGTGGACGCCCCGGTCACGTCGACGCAGTGGGTCAGCAGCTCGCCCATCGTGGTGTGGCCGCGCGGGCTGACCACGTTGACCGGCCCGCCGACACCGGCGGCGGCCGCGTCGAGCAGCCAGGCCGCCAGGTCCCGGGCGTCGACGTACTGCAGCGGCAGGTCGGGCGGCCCGGGGGCGGGCACGTCGCCGCCCCGGGCGACGCGGTGCAGCCACCACGGCAGCCGACCGACGTCCTCGTACGGGCCGAGGATCAGCCCGGCCCGGGCCAGCAGCGTCCGGTCACCGAAGGCGGCGACCGCGGCGAGTTCACCGCCGCGTTTGGCGCGGGCGTAGGTGACGTCGCCGCCGTCGTCGGCGTCGGCGTCGACCAGCGGCCCGGTCTCGTCGAGCCCGGCCGGCGGCGGGTACGCGTACACCGAGCGGCTCGACACGTACGTGTAGTGCCCGACCCGGTCGCGTAGCAGCCGGGCCGCGTCGCGGACCACCGACGGCGCGCCGGCCCAGGTGTCGACGGCCAGGTCCCAGTCACCGGTGCGCAGCGCGGCGAGACCGTCGGCGACCGTCCGGTCGCCGACGAGCACCTGCGCGCCGGCCGGCGCCGGCCGGTGGCCGCGGTGCAGCAGGGTGACCGCCCAGCCGCGGGCCAGCGCGTCCTCGACGACGCACCGGCCGACGAACCCGGTGCCGCCCAGCATCAGCAGTCGCATACCACCACTGTGCCGTCCGGCCCGACGACGCGGAAGACCGTCACGCTGCCAGCGAAACCCACCACAGGTTACCGTCGGGTAGTAACGGCTGTGCGTGGCGAGGAGGATCGATCATCGTGGACCGGTACGTCCAACCTGTGCCCGCCCCCGGCGACCCGTACCGCACCGACTGGCTGCTCGACCGGTGGCTGCGCCGCCGGATCGACCCGGCCGCGCACACCGCCGCCCGGCCCCGGCTGGCCGCCCTCGCCGCCGACGTCACCGGCCCGCTGCGGGCCGCGCACACCGACGCCGAGCAGCACCCGCCCCGGCTGGTCCGCTACGACCCGTGGGGCCGGCGCGTCGACCGGGTCGACACCTGTGCCGGCTGGCAGCGGCTACGGGCCGCCGCCGCCCGGCACGCCCTGGTCGCGCTGCCGTACCGCGCCGACACCCGCGCCGCCTTCGGCCCGGACGCCCGGGTGGTGCAGCACGCCCTGCTGCACCTGTACGCGCCGGAGTCGGCGACGTTCTCCTGCCCGGTGGCGATGGCCGACGGGGCCGCCGCGCTGCTGCGCCACCCCGACGTCGACCCGGCGGTCCGCGACACCTGGCTGCCCCGGCTCACCGCCACCGACCCCGCCGCCGCGATCACCAGCGGCCAGTGGATGACCGAAGCCCAGGGCGGCTCCGACCTGTCCGGGTCGACCACCGTGGCGCGCCCCGACGACGACGGCGGCGACGGTTGGCGGCTGACCGGCGAGAAGTGGTTCTGCTCCGCGATCGACTCGGCGGTCGCGGTCGCCCTGGCCCGCCCGGTCGGCGCCGTCGGCGGCAGCCGCACGCTCGTGCCGTTCCTGGTGCCCCGCTACGCCGCCGACTCGCCGCTGGCCGCCGCCGGCACCGACCCGCACGCACCCGCCCCCGGCGTGCGGGTGCACCGGCTCAAGGACAAGCTCGGCACCCGGGCGCTGCCCACCGCCGAGGTCGGCCTGCGCGACGCGTACGCGCTGCCGCTGGGCGACCCCGCACGGCCCGGCCTGGCCCGGGCGATGACCCTGGTGGTGGTGACCCGGCTGCACAACGCCTCCGCTGCGGCCAGCGGGATGCGCCGCGGTCTGGCGTACGCGCACGCCTACGCCACCGCCCGCCGGGTCGCCGGCGGCCGGCTGGTCGACTCCCCGGCGCACCGTGGCCTGCTCGGCACCCTCGCCGTCGACGCCGCCGGCGCGTTCGTCCTCGCCGGCCACGTGTTCGACCTGCTCGGACAGGTCGAGGCCGGCGTCGCCGGCCGGTCGACACCCGGCGGACCGGACGCCACCGCCGAGGTGGACCCGGCGGCCGAACTGCGGCTGGCCGCACCGCTGGCGAAGCTCGCCACCGGCCGGCTCGCGGTCGCCGCCGCCAGCGAGTACGTCGAATGTTTCGGCGGCGCTGGTTACGTCGAGGACACCGGCGTGCCCCGGCTGCTGCGTGACGCCCAGGTGCTGCCGATCTGGGAGGGCACCACCACGGTGTTGGCGTTGGACGCGCTGCGGGCGGTGACCCGCGAAAAGGCCGCCGGGCCGCTGCTGGCCCGGGTCGACCGGGCGGCCGCCACCGCCGCCGACCCCGAGGTGGCCGCGGCGCTCACCGACGCCGCCGGGCGGCTGCGTACGGACCTGGCCCGGGTCGCGGCCGACCCGGGTGGGGCCGACACGGCAGCCGGCGCGCGCCCGCTGGCGCTGCGGACGGCGTACACGTTGGCCGCCGCGCTGCTCGTCGACCTGGCCGACGAGCCCGGTGTCGGGGGATCCGGTCGCGGCACTGACGCGGCGGGTTCCGACGAGACCGACGCCGCCCAGGTGGCGGCCCGGCTGTGGGCCCGACGCTGGCTGGTCGGTGCCGACATCGCCGCCGACGCCCACCGGCACCTGGAACTGCTCAGCCGGACCTGAGTCCCGTCGCCCGGGCGGGCCGGCGGCCATGAGCAACCGAGCCTGCGCGTCCGCGCATCACCCGGCGGCCGGGCATCGTAGCGCAACGTCCCGGATTGTCCACCAATGTCGTGTGTCGGCGCGCGCGACGCCGCCGACAGGGTGCACGATCTCTGACATGGGTTCGCTGGAGATCGGCCCGGGCGTGTGGGCCGTCACGCTCGTCGTCATCATCGCGTTGCTCGCCCTCGACCTGGCGGTAGCGGCGATCCGACCGCACGCCGTCGGCTTCGGAGAGGCGGTCGCCTGGTCGGTGTTCTACGTCGCGGTCGCCGTCGTGTTCGGCCTGGTGTTCATGGCCTGGGCCGGCGGCGACTACGGCACCGAGTACTTCGCCGGCTACCTGGTGGAGAAGAGCCTGTCCGTCGACAACCTGTTCGTCTTCGTCATCATCATCAGCACCTTCGCCGTTCCCGAGGAGCACCAGCACAAGGTGCTCACCTTCGGCATCATCGCCGCGCTGGTCATGCGGGCGATCTTCATCGCCGCCGGCGCCACCCTGCTGAACCTGTTTTCCTTCATGTTCCTGGTCTTCGGCCTGCTGCTGATCTTCACCGCCGTGCAGCTGTTCCGGCACCGCAACGAGGACCCGCAGGTCGACGACAACGTGCTGGTCCGCGCCACCCGCCGGGTGCTGCCGGTGACACCTGACTACGTCGACGGGCGGCTCGTCACCCGCCTCGACGGTCGCCGTGTCGTCACCCCACTGTTCATCGTGCTGGTCGCGATCGGCAGCACCGACCTGCTGTTCGCCCTCGACTCGATCCCCGCCGTGTTCGGTGTCACCCAGCAGCCGTACATCGTCTTCGTCGCCAACGCCTTCGCCCTGATCGGGCTGCGGGCCCTGTTCTTCCTGGTGAAAGGCCTGCTGGACCGGCTGGTCTACCTGTCCACCGGGTTGGCGCTGGTACTGGCGCTGATCGGCGTCAAGCTGGTGCTGCACTGGGGCCACACCCTCGACGACCGGGTCCCCGAGGTGCAGACCCCGGTGTCGCTGGGGCTGATCCTGGTGATCCTCACCGTCACCGTCGTCGCCAGCCTGGTCAAGGTCCACCGCGACCCGACCGCCCGCGCCCACGCCGGTTCGCTGCGCGGCCACGACGACCAGCAGCGGCAACGGTGACCTGCAGGATCCGGTGAGACGCTCAGCCGGACCTGGCGACGCGGGCCGCCCGCGCCGCCGCGATCCGGTACGCCGGGTCCCGGTCCAGGTTGTACCGGTCCCGGTCGTACCGACGGGTGGTCCGCGGATCGGCGTGACCCATCGCGTCCTGCACGTCCTCCAGCGGCACCCCTTCGGCGCGGGCGGTGGTGGCGAACGCATGCCGCAGCGAGTGCGGCGACAGCCGGTCCCACGCCGGCAGACCGGCGGCCCGGGCCAGCCGCCGGACCAGCCGGAACACGGCGTGCCGGTCCAGCCGCGCGCCGCTGGCGGTGGCCAGCAGCGGGCCGTCGAGCGCATCGGCCGCGACACCGGCGGCGCGGGCCCGGACTGCCAGGTACGCGTCGAGCACCGCCGCCGTGTCCGGCGCCAGCGCCCGGCGGCGGGCCCGGCCGCCCTTGCCGACGAACCGGACGCTGCGGTGCCCCCGCTCGTCGCCGACGTCGGCGACGTCGAGGCTGACCAGTTCACCGACACGCAGCCCCAGGTCGGCCAGCAACGCCAGCACGGCGAGGTTGCGCGCACCGCTCGCCCCGGTGTCGGCGCGGGCCGCCGCGAACAACGCGTCGACCTGGTCGGGGCTCAACCCGACGGTCGCCGAATGGTCCCGGTCGATCCGCGGCCGGTCCGCGTCGGTCACCGGGTTGGCCGGTACCGCCCGCAGCCGCACCAGGAACGCGTACCAGCTGGACATGGCGGACAGTTTGCGGGCCACCGTCGCCGGGGTCAGCAGCCGGCCGCTGCGCGGATCGACGGTGGCCTCCAACGTCCGGGCGTAGGCGTTGACGTCCAGGAACGACGCCTGCAGCGGGTCGAGCCCGGTGGCGGTGCACCACGACAACCAGCCGGTCACGTCCCGGCGGTAGGCGGCCCGGGTGTGCTCGGACAGCCGACGGTTACGCAGCCACGCCTCGGTGAAGTCGACCGGGGCGGTGGCGGCGGGCAGGCCGCGGTCGGCCGGCCGGGGGACGAGACCGGGGGTGGTGGGGCGACGCATCGCAGCAGGATGCCAAAGCCGGCGTCACCGACGACGCCGAAACGCCGTACGTGATCTTTCCGCGCTGTTCGTGACCTCGGCCGGCCGGCCAACGGCGGCCGCGACCTGCGGTGCGGCGCGGTCAGGACATCCGGACGATCTGGCCGGTCACGTAACGGGCCTGGTGCGAGGCCAGCAGGGTGACGACCTCGGCGACGTCCTCCGGGCGGGCGATACGGCTCAGCGGACTCGAACCGGTGATCTGCTTCTCCACCTCCGGCGTCACCCAGCCGGTGTCGGTGACCGGCGGCTGCACAATGTTCGCGGTCACTCCGTACGGGGCGAGTTCGGCGGCGGCCGACATGGTGTAGTTCTCCTGTGCGGCCTTGGCCGCCCCGTACGACACCTCCTCGGGAAAGCCGTGCGGGCCGCCGGAGGTCAATCCGACGATCCGCCCCCAGCTGGCCTTGCGGGCCAGGTGCCGGCGGGCGAACTCGGCGATCAGCAGCGCCGGGGCGCGGGCGTCGACGGCGAACTGGCGGTCGAAGGTGCCGGCGTCGACGTGGGTCAACGGCCGGCCGAACCGGTCCCGGCTGTCCGGCCGGAACGTGTCGCTGAGCCAGCCGCTGGCGTTGTTGACCAGGATGTCGACCGGGCCGAACGAGGCCGCCGCCTCGTCGAACAGCCGAGCCGGGGTGGCCGGGTCCGCCAGGTCGGCCTCCACGGCCACCGCTTTGCCGCCGGCGGCGACGATCCGGTCGACGACGCTGCGTGCGTCCTGGGCACGGACCTGCCCGTACTGGGCGGGAAACGACGGATCGTCGGCGTAGGAGGACGGGTCCATCCGCAGGTACGCGGCGAGCACCGCGGCGCCCTGGGTGGCCAGGGCGAGCGCGATCGCCGCGCCGATGCCCTGGTTCGCGCCGGTCACGATCGCGACGTGCCCGGTCAACCGGGGGTCGATCATCTTCCCAGGATGCCCGGCCGGCGACACCGGCGCGAGGCGTTTGCCGGCTTGTCCCCCGCCGGACATGACGAGTCCCCGCCCGGTGCGCTCCGGCGCCGGGCGGGGACCCGGTGGTGGGTTTCAGTTGCTGAGCTGCCGGCGGCCGTCGTCGCCGACACTGATCGAGACCCGGCGCGGCTTGGCGCGCTCCGCCACCGGGATCCGCAGGGTCAGCACGCCGGCCTCGTAGCCGGCCTCCAGCTTGTCGGTGTCGAGGGTGTCGCCGAGGAACAGTTGCCGGGTGAAGGTGCCCATCGGCCGCTCGGCGGCGACGAGTTCGATCTTGTCGCCGGTGGGGCGGTGGCGCTGGGCACGCACCGTCAGGACGTTGCGTTCCACGGTGCACTCGATGCTGTCCGGGTCGACGCCGGGCAGGTCGAACGCGGCGTAGAACCAGTCGCCGTCACGGTAGGCGTCCAGGTGCATGACGGCCGGACGGGTGGTGGTGCCGAAGAACTGCTCGGCGATCCGGTCGATCTCCCGGAACGGGTCGGTGCGCATCAACATTGTCGGACCTCCTCACGGGTGCGGGCTTCTCACTCCCTCAAGTTGAGCCCCGCAGACTCAACTTACTTATAGCTATAGCGCGCAACCCTGAGAGCGTCAAGTCGTCCCGTACGCGGGACAAACCGGTCGACCGGACCCGCTGGCGCGTGGACCCCCGCTGTGCACGCCTTCCTCGCCCACCTGCACGACGCCGGGTTCGGCGGCGCACCCCGACCGCTCGGCGTCGACGCCGCCGGCCGCGAGGTGCTGACCTACCTGCCCGGAACGGTCCCCTGGCCGGACCGGTTCGACCTGCTCGGCCCAGACGCGGCCCTGCGCCGGGTCGGCCGCCTCGTACGCGACCTGCACGACGCGGCCGCCAGCTTCACCCCACCACCGGGTGCCGTCTGGCGGCGGCTCATCCCACCCGACGGCACCGATCTGGTCCTCCACCACGACCTCGCGCCCTGGAACCTGGTCGTCGGCGACCGCTGGGCCTTCATCGACTGGGACACCGCCGCGCCGGGCACCCGGCTGTGGGACCTCGCCTACGCGGCCAAGGCGTTCGTGCCGCTGACCGCCGACCCCGCCTGGCAGCGCCCCGACGCCGCCCGCCGGCTACCGGAATGCGGGCCAGTGCTCCGGCCTTCAGGCCGGGGGTGAAGGCCCGCGCTGGGAGGGCCGCCAGGGCCCGAGCAGTGCTCTAACCTGGCCGGTTCTGCTGCTCGATGTACTGCGTCACGATGCTCAGCGGCGCGCCGCCGACGGAGCCGGCGAAGTACGAGCCCGACCAGAGCTTGTTGGCCCGGTGGTAGTGGCGTGCGAGGTCGGGGAACTCCTGCCGCGGGTGGCGCGACGGGACGCCCTTGAGTGAGTTGACCAGGCGGGAAACGGCGACTTTGGGTGGGTGGTCGACCAGCAGGTGGACGTGGTTGTCCTCGCCGTTGAACTCGACCAGCTCGGCCTCGAAGTCGCGGCACACGTCCCGCATGATCTGTTCCATCCGGGTCAGGTGCCGGTCGGCGAACACCGTGTGCCGGAACTTCGTCACGAGAACCAAATGAACATGCATCGCGAAGACACAGTGCCTGCCGGTACGGATACCCTCACCTTCTGCCATAGACCAACATGATATCGTGTGGTTCGTGCAGCTCCGGTACCAGTTCCGGGTCTACCCGACACCCGGCCAGCAGATCGCGCTGGCGAAGGCGTTCGGATGCGCCCGGGTGGTGTTCAACGACGGGCTGCGCGCCCGGCGGACCGCCCACGAGCAGGGCCTGCCGTACATCTCGGACGCCGAACTGTCCAAGCGGGTCATCACGCGGGCCAAGGCGACACCGGAACGGGCGTGGCTGGGTGAGGTGTCGGCCGTGGTGTTGCAGCAGGCCCTCGCGGACCTCAACACCGCCTACCGCAACTTCTTCCACTCCGTGTCGGGCAGGCGTAAAGGCAGCATGGTGGCACCGCCGAGGTTCCGGTCCCGTAAGGACAACCGGCAGGCGATCCGTTTCACCCGCAACTCCCGGTTCACGGTCCTGGACAACGGTCGTCTGCGGCTGCCGAGGATCGGCGACCTCACGGTCCGCTGGTCCCGGATACTGCCGTCGGACCCGTCGTCCGTGACGGTCATCCGGGACGCCGCCGGGCGGTACTTCGCCTCGTTCGTCGTGCGGACCAGCGAGGACGAGCCGCTGCCCGAGGTGGACGCCGAGGTGGGGATCGATCTGGGGCTGACGCACTTCGCGGTCATGTCGGACGGCACGAAGGTGGCCGCGCCGAGGTTCCTGCGCCGCGCGGCCCGCAAGCTCAAACGGCTGCAACAGGCCCTGTCGCGTAAACAGCGGGGCAGCAACCGCCGTGGGAAGGCTGTCGTGAAGGTCGCCAGGGCGCACGCCCGGGTGGCCGACACCCGGCGGGACTGGCAGCACAAGCTGTCCACGACGATCATCCGCGAGAATCAAGCGGTGTACGTCGAGGACCTGTGTGTCGTCGGTCTCGGCCGGACCCGGCTGGCGAAGTCGGTGCACGACGCCGGATGGTCGTCGTTCGTCGCCATGCTGGAGTACAAGGCGGCGAGATACGGGCGTACGTTCGCCCGGGTGGACCGGTGGCTCCCGTCCACCCGGATGTGCTCGGACTGCGGGCGCGTCAACGACAGGATGGCGTTGAACGTGCGGTCGTGGGTGTGTCCGTGTGGCGGTCACCACGACCGGGACGTCAACGCGGCGATCAACATCACGGCCGCCGGGCAGGCGGACGTCAACGACCGTGGAGCGCGGGTAGGACCGGGACCCGTCCCGGCACCGCGCGGTGAAACGGTAACCCGCCAGAACGCTGCGCGTGTCACGCGCGGCGTGGCTGGAATCGCCGCCGTTTAGGGCGGCGAGGATGTCAATACGGTGCCGGCATCACCGTGGTCGCCCCGTACGCGGGTGTCTCCGGCGCCTGGTTCGGCACCACCCACCACTGCGGCCTCCGTCGCCACCAGCAGCGGCGGCGGCGTCGGAACCTCGGCCAGTACCTCGCCGCCGCCGGTCTGCACATCCACCGCCCGCCGGGCGATGGCCATCTGACGGCCCAGCAACCGCGCGTACCCCCAGGACGGCCGCTGCTCGGTGGCCCGGCCGGCGAACCAGGAGAAGTCCCAGCCCGCCACCGGCACCGCCGAAGCCTCGGCGATCAGCTCGTCGAACGTCGACACCGGACGAGTCTGACCCGCACCGGGCGACCCGGGCCACCGAGAATCAGTCCGGCCCACCCGCAGCCGACCCGGCTGACGCCGCCGCCCGGACACGCAGAAAGGCGTCCAGTTCGGCGGCGCCGGCGAGCATCGCCCGACCCCGCGCGGACAACCGGTCCCGCCAGACACGCAGCGTCGACTCCAGCGGGGCGACGCCACCAGCGGTACGGACCTGTGTGATCAACGGCGCGATCTGCGCCAGCAGATGGCCACCCCGGCGCAACTGGTGGATCAGCATCACGTCGCGCACGTCGGCGGCGTCGTAGACCCGGTACCCGGTCCGCCGGTCCCGGCCCGGCCGGACCAGATTGGCGGCCTCCCAGGCGCGTAGGGTGGCCGGGCGCAGACCGAGCCGGGCCGCCAACGGGCCGATGAACGTCCCGCCACGCTCGGGCGCGACCGGCGCCAGATCACGCAGCGCTGCCTCGACCGCCTGCACGGTACGCCGGTCGTCGACCAACTGGCAGTGGCTGTCGTCGACGAGCCGCAGCGCGTCGTCGACGGCACCCCGGTTCACCGCCCGCATGATCGATGTCGCCGTGGCGTGACCGTGCCCGGCGACCAACGCGAGGAACGCCCGCAGCGCCTGCGCGTGCACCGGCGTGTAGACCCGGTAACCCGCGGCGGTCCGCGCAGCCGCCGGCAGGACACCGGCCTGCTCGTAGTTGCGCACCGCCTGAGGGGACAGACCATGCTCCCGCGCCAGGTCCACCGGCCGCACAGCTACCTCACTGTTTGAAAGTTGACGAGGCATCCCAGCGCCAAACGCACACAAACCTTACACCGTTGTTTCAACGATACCGTTGAAGGAATGGATATCACGGACACCGCCCGTCCAGCCGACGCTGCGGGCATCTCGGCATTCCTGCGGTCGCTGCCCGCCCGACCCCTGCTGCTCGGCCTCGGCGAGGCCCGGCACTTCGTGGAGGAACTGGGCCAGCTGCGCAACGACATCTTCCGACACCTCGTCGCACACGAGGGCTACCGGTCGATCGCCGTCGAAAGCGACTGCCTGATGGGCCTCGTGGTCGACGAGTACGTCACGGCGGGCACCGGCACCCTCGACGACGTCATGCGCCACGGCTTCAGCCACCAGTTCGGCACCTCACCGGCCAACCGAGACCTGGTCAGCTGGATGCGGGCCTACAACACCGACCACGACGACAAACTACGGTTCCACGGCTTCGACGGCCCCCTGGAGTACTGGGCGGCCAGCCCACGCCAGGCACTCACCGGCCTGCACGACCTGCTCGACGACCCGCCGCCCGGCACCCGCGACACCCTCGACTCGCTGCTCGGCCCGGACGACCGCTGGTCCGACCCGGCCACCGTCACCGACCCGTCCCGGTCGATCGGCCGGTCCGCCGACGCCCAGCAGCTCCGGCTGATCACCGACGACCTGCTGGCGCTGCTCGACACCCAGGCGCCGCAGCTGGACCCCGCCGACCGCGAACGGGCCGAACTGTACGGGCGTACCGCCGTCGGCCTGCTCCGCTACCACCACGCGATGGCCGACCCGTCCCCCGCCCGAATCGCCCGGCTGTCGGCGCTACGGGACGCGATGATGGCCGCCAACCTGCGGGCCGTCGCCGACCACGGCCCCGCTCTGGTCTTCGCCCACAACCTGCACCTGCAGCGCAACCGCAGCGTCATGTCGCTCGGCGACCAGCAGCTGCGGATGTGGAGCGCGGGTGCGATCACCGCGGCCCGCCTCGGCGACCGGTACGCCTACCTGGCCTCCGCCCTCGGCACCCTCGGCGACGACACACCACCGCCGGACACCGTCGAAGGTGCCCTCGCCACGCTGCCGTGGGACACTTGCCTCGTCGACGCCCGCCGACTGGCCCGGACCCTCACCGCAGCCGTCCCACGGGTCAGCCCCGACTTCGCCTACTTCCCGCTGGACCCGGCGCAGCTCGACACGGTCGACAGCGTCGTGTTCGTCAACCACGTCCCGCGACCGGGCACACCGCGGTGACAGCGGGTGGGCGCACGCCCACCCGCTAACTCCTGCCGTCCCGTCGTCGGTGGTGTGCGCCGGCGCGACGGTGTGCCGCGCGCAGCAGGTCACGCACCACGGCGTCGGTGCGTGGACCGGGGTCGACCACCGCCAGCCAGCCGCCGGCACCGTACACGGGATGGGCGAACACGGTGTCGGCGGCGGCCGGATCGACCCCGGCCGGGGCGGCCCCGCGAGCCTCGTGCCCGGCGTGCCGCAGAAAATCGTCGCGTCCGACGGCGACGTTGAGCCGGAACACACCCGGCCGGTCCAGGCGCGACGTCGCGTCGCCCGGGTAGTCCTTGGTGACGATCGTGGCGAACGGCTGCCGCCGGGTCGGGACCGTGCCGTCGGGCGAGACGTAGAAGAACGTGTCGCCCCAGCTGATCGGCGGTGTCCCGTCGCCGGACGCCGGTCTGAGGGTCAGTACGTCGCCGAGGCCGGCGACGAACGCGATGATCTCGTCCTGGGTCATACCTGAAGCGTTACATTGCAGTGCTTATGGAGACTTCACGATCCCGAGCACAGGTATCCGAAACGGAAGGTCTCCACTCGACTCGAATGCGCACCGTCGACGTCGCCCGGCGGGCCGGGTACGGCGTTCAGCAGATCCGAAACCTGGAACGCGACGGCATCCTGCCGCCGGCGGCCCGTACCGCCACCGGACACCGGGTCTTCGGGGAACTGCACCTGCAGTCGGCGCTGGCCTACCGGGCCCTGGCTGCGGCGACCGGACCGGCCGAGGCCCGCAGGATCGTCCAGGCCGCCCACCGCCGCCCGGCCGACGGGATGCTCGCCCTGCTCGACGCCGCCCACTCCCGGCTGCACACCGAACGCGCCGACCTGCGACAGGCCCAGCTGGCGGCCCGGGCCATCACCGCCGAACCCATCGACGACGTACGCGGCTGCGACGCGATGAGCATCTCCGAGCTGGCCACGGCGCTCGGCGTACGCCCGTCGACGCTGCGGCACTGGCACGCCGAAGGCCTCGTCGTGCCCGACCGCGACCGGGCGGGCGGACCCCGCCGGTACACTCCGGCCCAGGTCCGCGACGCCCGCGTCGCGCACCAGCTGCGTCAGGCCGGCTACCGGGTCGCGCCGCTACGGGCCCTGATGCCGCGACTGCGCTCCGCCGGGCGGTCGGCCGACATCACCGCCGCGTTGGCGGTCCGCGACGCCGACCTCACCGGCCGGTCCCGGGCCCTGCTCGACGCCGCCGCCGCACTGGCCACCGTGCTCGCGCTCACCGCCGCCCCGGACCACGCCCCGTCGGTCGACCGGTCGGGTCCGGCCGGCCGACTACCATCGGTGTCGCCGCGACATGCACGTTCCGGGAGCAGCCGATGACCGTCGACGCCACGCTCGCCCGCATCAACGACGGGGTGCAGCTGCACCACCAGCGCAGTCAACGGGACGCCGCCCGTGACCTGTTCGCGCGGATCTGGGACGAGATCGGCGGGCAGGACGGGGATCCGCTGCACGTCTGCGTCCTCGCCCACGCGATGGCCGACGTGCAGGACGACGTGCACCAGGAACTGCGCTGGGACCAGCGGGCCCTGGCTGCGGCCGACCTGCTCACCGACACCCGGGTGGCGCAGGCCGGGGTGGCCGGCCTGTACCCGTCGCTGCACCTCAACCTCGGCGAGTGTCACCGCAAGCTCGGTGACCTCGACCGGGCCCGGGAACACCTGCGGTACGCGCAGGCGGGCGTCGACGCCCTGGGTGACGACGAGTACGCCCGGCTGATCAGAGCCGGCCTGGACCAGCTGACGCAGCTGCTGGCGTCCGGGTAGGAGCACCAGCTTACGGACGCCATCGAAGAACGTGACCGGATTACCGTTGAAATCACTCCGCGCGCTGACCGATACGCAGGACACTCAGGTACCGGCGTGCCGCTCGGTCGCCCATGCGGCTACGGATGCGCTCGGCGATGGCGTCGAGCAGCGGCTCGCGGACGTCGTGGTCGAGCCTGCGGTACGGCGACTGCGAGCGCAGGAGGTCGGCGAACCCGTCGCCGTCGAACCACTGGACGGTGGGGTACCAGCGCACGATCGTGGGGCCGAACAGGCTGCCGGGATCGTCGACCAGTCCCCAGCCCTCGTCGGTGCTGCGCACGTCGCCCTCAATCGGCGGACGGCCCCAGTCGGGATTGCCGGGGGAGAACAGTTCGTGGAGATCGGCGGTCTCGGCGTACACCTCCGGCTCGCCGGGCCGGCGGATGACGACGTGGCCGAGCAGCGCCATCCAGCCCCCGGGGTGGAGCACCTCGCGTGCTCGCCGCCAACCGATCGCAGGATCGACCCAGTGCCACGCTGAAGCTGCCACGAGGAGGTCGAAGCGTCGACCGCGGTCGTCCCACTCCTCGAACGTCGACGACTCGACGGTGACGTTGCCGAAGGTAGCGAGCCGTCGGCGAGCAAGCGCGGCCATACCCGCGCCCGGCTCGATGGCGGTCACCGAACACCCGAGCGCCGCCAGCGAACGCGTCGCCTGACCGGTACCGCAGCCCACCTCAAGCACAGGCGACCTCTCACCTAGGCCGGTGATGGTGACGAGGTCGGCGAACAACGGGGCGGGGTACCCCGGCCGGACCCTGTCGTACAGCTCCGGCACCTCGTTGAACACTTGACCGAGGCCACGTCGATCCGCGCCTGCCACCGCACCACCCTCGCCGAGACCGTCGCCGACGTGCCGATTCTGACCGACGGGCGCCCGCCACACGAGCTGACGCCAGACCAGAAACGTCCGGGCACCACATAACTGTCATTATGGTGTAGTGCTTGTCGGCGCCCGAGGCTCCGCTTGGATTATTGGATAGCCGTTTCCGATAATCCGATAATCCGGCGACAGGGTGCGGAGCGGCGCGGGCGAGCGTGAACCGCCATACTGGTCCGCCATGGACCTGGACGACTACCAGCGCGGCGCCCTGCGCACCGCCACGCCACGCGACAAGAACAACGAACTGCTCCACCTGGTACTCGGACTCGTCGGCGAGTCCGGCGAAATCGCCGAGAAGTTCAAGAAATGGGTCCGAGACCACGACAGCGACGAGTCCAGACTCGACCGGGCCGACATCGCCAAGGAACTCGGCGACGTCCTGTGGTACGTGGCGACCCTCGCCGCCTACCTCGACCTGTCACTCAACGACATCGCGACCGGCAACCTGGCCAAGCTGGCCAGCCGCCAGAACCGTGGCGTACTCGGTGGCAGCGGCGACAACCGCTGACCCGGCCCGTCCACCGTCCGGGCCGTACGATCAACGCATGGTCACCCGGCTGGCATGGGTCTCCGCCCACGAGGCACGCGGACACGACGAGGACGAACCGCTGGCCCTGCCGGCGCTACGGCAGGCCGGCCTCGCCGTCGACGTGGTGGTGTGGAACGACCCTGCGGTGCGGTGGGCCGACTACGACCGGGCCGTCCTGCGCTCGACCTGGGACTACCCGCAACGGCTCGGACAGTTCCTCACCTGGCTGGAAACCGTCGAACAGGTGACGGATCTGCGTAATCCGCTACCGATGCTGCGGTGGAACCTGGACAAGCACTACCTCGCTGACCTCGACCGGGCCGGGGTACCCGTCACACCGACCACGTTCGTGGAGCCGGGGCACCGTCCACACTTCCCCGCCGGCGACTTCGTGGTGAAACCGGCCGTCGGCGCGGGAAGCCGGCACGTCGCCTCGTACCGGCCGGCACAGCACGACGAGGCGTACGCCCACGTCCGCAGACTGCACGCCGCCGGCACCAGCGTGCTGGTCCAGCCACGACTCACCTCGGTGGCCGACGACGGAGAATGGCCCCTCGTCTTCTTCACCGGCAGGTTCAGCCACGCCGCGAACAAACGGGTCCTGTTGCCCCACACCGACCCGATCGACGACCTGTTCGCGCCGGAAACCAGCACGCCACATGTCGCCGACCCGGAACTGATCGCCGTAGCGCGCAAAGCCGTCGACACCGTCACCGACTCGTTCGGCGTCCCGCTCTACGCCCGGGTCGACCTCGTCCGCGACGACCACGGCCAGCCGTGCGTGCTGGAACTGGAACTGGTGGAGCCCTCCCTGTTCCTGCCCCAGACCACACCGGCCGCGCTCGAGCGTCTCGTCGACGCCCTGCAGGCCGACTGACGCCCGCGTCACCCTCCGCCGGTCCGGTCGCCCGGCAGATCCCGCACCACCCGCGCCGGGTTGCCGACCGCGAGCACCCCGGCCGGCAGGCTCCGGGTCACCACCGACCCCGCACCGACCACCGTGTCCCTGCCGATCTCCACCCCGGGCAGCACGATCACCCCGCCGCCCAGCCACACGTTGTCGCCGATCCGGACCGGCTCCGCGGACTCCCACTTGTCCCGGCGTGCACCGGCCGCGAGCGGATGAGTCGGCGTCAACACCTGCACGTTGCAGCCGATCTGCACATCGTCACCGACGCTGATGGCCGCCGCATCCAACGCCACCAGCCCGAAGTTGACGAAGGTACGGGACCCGACGCTGATGTGAACGCCGTAGTCGACCCACAGCGGAGGCCGTACCTCGGTATCCTCCCCCACCTCGGCGAACAGTTCGACGAGCAGTGCCCGGCGCCGCTCACCGTCACGCGCCGACGTGCGGTTGTACTCCTCAGTCAGATCCATCGCCCGCAGCGACATCTCGACCAGCTCCGGATCGTCGGCACGGTACAGGTCACCAGCGACCATCCGTTCCCGCATCGACCGCCCAACACCGCCAGAACCCACCAGCCGACCGTACGCCGCACAGCCGGAACACACCCCGCGAAGCAGCCGAAGTCAGACCTGCGGCCACCACGACGGCGGTACGCGTCAGACCGGCAACTACACTTCGGCGGCGATGGACACCCCGCCGCCGGACACCGATACCGCAACCCGGCCCTGCGCACACTGCGGCGCACCCGTACCGCAACGGGCAGCCGCCGGCCGCCCCTTCCGGTACTGCCGCGACAACGACGGAGCCTGCCAACGCGCCTCCCGCGCCAACCGGATGCGCCGCCGCGACGCCCCTGGTCTCGCCGGCCAGATCGCCCGCAGCTGGGAACTCGTCGACCGCCTCGACCAGATGGTCGGCACCCTCACCGAGACACTGCACGCCGAACTCTCCCCAGCCGGCGTCGACCGTCGCGTCGCCGAAGTCCGGGCCGAAGCCGCCGCCACCCTCGCCGCCGCCCAGGCCGAACGCGACGACGCGCGGCAGCTCGCCGAAGCCGCCACGACAGCCGCCACCCAGGCACAACAGGCCGCCGCGCAGGCCGCCGCCCGCGCCGAAACCGCCGAGGCACGCGCCGGAACCGCGACCGTCGAAGCCGCGGCGGCCCGCCAGCAGGCCGCGCAGGCACGGACGGAACAGGCCGCCGCGCAGCAGCGGGCTGCTGCCGCCGCCGCACTGCTGCGGCAGGCCGAACACGACCGCGACACCGTCCGTGAACAACTGCAACAACTGACCCGGCAACACGACGACGACCGGCGCGTCATCGACGAACTCACCCGGGAGGCGGCAGCCGCCACCGCCGCAGCGGCCGACGCCAGCGAAGCCGCACGCACCGCCGACGACCACCGCCGGCAGGCCGACATCCGCGCCGACCGGGCGGGCGCGCAAGCCGAAGCTGCCCGGGCCGACGCCGCTCAGGCGCGCACAGAAGCCGCCGCCGCGGGTGAAGAGCTGCACCGGGCCCGCGCCGACATCGACCAGTGGCAGCGGCGCGCCGATGCGGCGCGACACCATGCCGACACCGCCCGCGTTGACGCCGACACCGCCCGGGCGGAGACCGCAGCCGCCGTCGCCCGCGCCGAACAGGCCCGACACACCGCGACGGAACTCGCCGCCACGCTCGACACCGCCCGGGCCGAACGTGACAACGCCCAGAACCGGGTCACGGAACTGTCCCGTCAGGTCAGCGACCTCGCCACGGCGCTGGCAGCGCTCAGCACCGCCCAGCGGCCGGTCGACAAGCCACCGGCGGCGCCGGCACAGTGACCTACATCGCATCAACATCGTCACCGATGTGCCAGACTTCGTTAACGCCGTGTTTCACCCCGGCGGCGACGGCGTCCGCGCACCAGTGACACGGCAGCAACGAGCATCGGCCGGATACGCTCGCACACGTCCGGGCCGCGGGCCCTGCCGCTACCAGGCAGCGTCCGCTGACAGCGGGAATCGCCCGCCCCGGGCACATCGTTACACCTGAAGACCAGCACCACGACCGAGGGGATAGCCGATCATGGGCGAGCGCATGCTGCGCGGAAGCCGTCTGGGAGCAGTCAGCTACGAGTCCGACCGCAACACGGAACTCGCGCCGCGCCAGACCCGCGAGTACCTCTGCGCCAAAGGCCACCAGTTCGAGGTCCCGTTCGCCGTCGACGCGGAGGTGCCGGTGACCTGGGAATGCAAGTTCGACGGCAGCGTCGCCCGGCTGGTCGACGGCAGCGAACCGGAGCAGAAGAAGGCCAAGCCGCCACGCACCCACTGGGACATGCTCCTTGAACGGCGGTCGATCGCCGAACTGGAAGACATCCTGGCCGAACGTCTGCAGGAGGTCCGCAACCGGCGCGGCGGCGTCTGACCCACCCGCCCCCGCCGACCGGCGGGCAGACCAGACACCCGACGCCCCTGATGCCGTACGCCGGCGTCAGGGGCATCGTCACGCTCCCGCCCCGCGTTGCCCGCTCACCGCGGCGGGTCGACGATCTCCCCTTCGATCGTCGGACCACCCGCGGCGGTTTGCTGCGCGGAACCGTCCACAGACCCCGCCGGCGGCGAACCGGACGCCGACGGCGACGCCGGCGGCGGCGGATACACCCGCACCCGGCGCGGCCCGAACATCTCCCCCGCCGCCGCCGACGACATCCACCGCTCCGCAGCGACCTGAACCCGCCGCCGCACCACCCGCCGCACCTGCGGCACCGCCAACACACCACCGAACACGCCACTGACCAGCCCCGGCGACGCCAACAACACACCAGCGACCAACCCGAGCAGACCATCACTGACCTGCTCGCCGGGTGGGCGACCGGACTGCGCCGCCGCCCGGAAACTCCGCCAGGCGCGCGTCCCTTCCCGACGCAGCAGCGCCATACCTGCCAGGGAAGCGGCCAGCACCAACAGCAACGCCCACCCGTAGCCGATCTGATGGGCGATCAGCAGGAAAACGGCGACCTCCAGCACCAGACCGGCCGCCAACGCCAACGGGATCAACCGCACTCCCCGGCGCATGTCACCTCCTGCGAACGTGGCGTCACGTCACCTGTCCAGCATGGCACGCGCCGTCGTCACGGCCAGCGCGCCGACGCCGTGTCGCGACGCCGGCCGGTCAACCCGTCCCGGCGGGCCCGAACCCCCCAGACGGTCACCCGCCACAACGCCTCCCGCACGATCGACGCGCTCATCTTGCTCGCGCCCTGCTCCCGCTCCGCGAACGTGATCGGCACCTCGACGATGCGGAACCCCTCACGGTGCGCCCGCCAGGTCAACTCCACCTGGAACGAGTAGCCCTGCGACGACACACTCGCGTAGTCGATCTTGTCGAGCACCGCGATCCGGTACACCCGGTAACCACCGGTCGCGTCCCGCACCGGCATACCCAGCGCCAACCGCGTGTACAGGTTCGCCCCCTGCGACAGCACCCACCGGTGCCGCGGCCAGTTCACCACCTCACCGCCCGGCACCCACCGGGAACCGATCACCACGTCGGCGTCCCGCGCCGCGTCCAGCAGCTGCGGCAACTGCTCCGGAGCATGCGAACCGTCAGCGTCCATCTCGACCACCGCGTCGTAGCCACGCTCCCGCGCCCAGCCGAACCCGGCGACGTAGGCCGCGCCGAGACCCTGTTTCCCCGGCCGGTGCAGCACATGCACCTGGCCGTCGGCCGCAGCCAGCTCATCGGCGACCGCCCCGGTACCGTCCGGCGAGTTGTCGTCGGCGATCAGCACGTCGACCTGGGGCACAGCGTCGCGGATCCGGGCGGTGATCAGACGTACGTTCTCCGCCTCGTTGTAGGTGGGAACGACCACCAGCACCCGACCGACACCCGGGTAGCCCTCCGGGCCACCGCCCGCCGACACCGCCTCGCTCACCGTACCTCCGTATCCGAACTGACCACCCGCCGCCGCAGCCACACCGCGGCGACCAGCACCGCGCCGGCGAACACCACCAGCACCGCCTCGGGCCAGAAACCCATCCGAGTCGCAAGAGTACGCGTCGCCCCGAGCTCGAGCTCACTCACCACGGCGGCCGCCGTGTTGAACCGGGTCGGCTGCGACACCCGCCCATTCTGATCGACAAACGCTGATATGCCAACGGTCGACGCCATCAACCCGGCCCGACCATGCTCCACCGCCCGCAACCGCACCATCGCCAACTGCTGCGCCGCCTCGGCCTCATTGAACGTCGCGTTGTTCGTCTGCACCGCCAACACCTGTGCACCACCGGTCACCGTGTCACGGACCAACCCGTCGTAGGCCACCTCGAAACAGATAATGCCGCTGACCGCCACCGGACCCACCCGCAGCACACCCGGCTGCGAGCCGGCCACGAAATCCGCCCGGACCAGATCCACCTGATCGGTGACCATCCGCGCCAACCGCCGAAACGGCACATACTCAGCGAACGGCACCGGATGCCGCTTCACGTACACCTGCTCCACGTCGCCACCGGAACCCGGCTCCCACACCAGGCTCACGTTGCGCACCTCCCCGGCACCGGGCCCGTACGCCAACGCACCCACCAGGATCGGCACCCCGATAGCCGCCGCCGCCTCATCGATACTCGCCGCCGCCCGCGGGTCACGCGTCGGATCCACGTCGCTGGCGTTCTCCGGCCACACCACCAGATCCGGCGCCGGCACCTCACCGGCCGCCACCTGCCGCGCCAACCGGACCGTGCCCTGCACATGGTTGTCCAACACAGCCCGGCGCTGGGCGTTGAAATCCAACCCCATCCGCGGCACGTTGCCCTGCACGAGCGCTACCACCACCGAACCCGACGATCCGCCCCCCACCGGCACCAAGCCACCCACCAGCAGCACCAGCACCGCCGCACCGACACCCCCGGCCACCGGCGCCAAACCTCGCAACGAACGCCAGGAACGCCACACCCCCGCAGCCAACACCCCACCGGCCACCGCCACCACGAACGTCACCAACGGCGCCCCACCCACCGCCGCCCACGACAACACCGGCGAATCACCCTGACTGAACGCCAACCGCCCCCACGGGAACCCACCGAACGGCGTCCGACCCCGCAACGCCTCCTGCCCCACCCACAACAACCCGGTCACCACCGGCCACAGCACCACCCGGCGACGATCCACCACCGGCGACACGAACGCCGCCACCGCACCCAGCAACGCCAGGTAACCGGCCTGCAACCCCGACAGCAACACCCACGGCAAACTGCCCGTGTGCAGATTCGTCCAACTCAGCAACGGCGCGAAGAACACCACCCCGGCCACGAACCCCAGACCCGCACCCGCCCGCAACCGACGCCGATGCACCGCCACCGACAACACCGCCACCCCCACCGGGGCCGCCCACCACCAGCCGTACGGCGGAAAAGCCACCAGCAGCGCCGCGCCCGACAACACCGCCAGACCGATCGCCCACGGCAACCCCAACGGGCCACCCGCCGCCGCGACCGCCGCCGGCCCCGACCGCACCGGCGTCACCGCCGCATCCACCATCGCCACGTCGAGCCCCACCCGCCAGGCCACCACCCGCGGCAGCCACCGATCCATCCGACGAAGGCTACCGGCAAGCCCGCCCGACCGACGACGACAGCCACAGCCGGCGACGCACCGCCCACCGAACGAGAAATCGGGGCGCGGCCGATCCGGCCGCGCCCCGCGCTCCCAGGCCCCTCCCCCGCCGATGCGGCAGGACGACCGTACGGCGACCTTCGGACCGGCCAACCGGGAACTGGCTGCCCCCGACGGACCGTTGTCTACTGGCCCCGCACGACCACCTGCCCGTACACCGGAAAGTCGCGGCCGGTTCGCGCCGCCTCGCCGACCCTCGCCCACTGGACCTGGCCGATGCGGACACCACCCGTGGCAATCCACGAGCGGCACAACCACACTGCGACAACAGTCGCTCGGCCAGCGGACGAAGAAACGAAGCGAACAACAGCCGCTTCCCGTGGTAGGACTCAAAGACGGTACGCGGGCCACCCCCGGTGCTGTCAACCCGGCCCAGGAACATCGACCACCGCCACCGGCGTGTCATCACCGGCGTGTCACCGGCCGCCCCCGCTCACCCCACACCGGCCGCCGCCCGATCCGCCGCCACGAAGATCTCCCGCCCCCGCAGCACCGTCCGCAGACACCGCGGCAACGGCGTCGGATCCGCCGGCCCGCGCAGCGCAGGATCCTCCGCCACCAGGACCGGCAGGCCGTCCGCCGACACACCCGCCGGCGTCTCCCACACCGCGAACGTCGCCGCCGCCCCCAGCGCCAACGCCCCCTCCTGCGCGGTCTGCACCACACCCGGCGGCAACGCTCGCCAACCGCCCCTGGTGTGCGCGGCGAACGCCGACCGAACCGCCAACCGTGACGCCGGATTGAAGTGCGAAACCGCAGCCCGCACCCCACCCCACGGATCCAGCGGCGTCACCGGCGAGTCCGAACCGAATGCCAACGTGACACCCACCCCGTGCAACGCCCCGAACGGATTCGACGCCAACGCCCGGTCCACGCCCAGCCGCGCCGCGTACATCTGACCCTCACCACCCCACAACCGGTCGAACGCCGGCTGCACGCTGGCCACCACCCCGAACTCGACGAACGCCCCGATCACCCGCTTGTCGACCAACTCGACGTGCTCCACCCGGTGCCGGCCGGCCCGCAGCCGCTCCATCCCGACCTCGCCGGCCGCCACCGCGAAACCGTCCACGACCGCCGCCACCGCCGCGTCACCGATCGCGTGGAACCCGCCCTGCACCCCCGACCGGACACAATCCACCAGATGCGCCGCGACCTGATCGGCGTCCAGGAAACAACTGCCACAGCCGCCGCCGTCGACGTACGGCTGCGACAGGTACGCCGTCCGCGACCCCAACGCGCCGTCGGCGTACAGGTCACCACCGGCGGCCACCGCACCCAACTCCCGGGCCCGGGCCGCGCCCAGAAACTCCCCCCAGTACCCGTACACCTCCGGCAGGCCGTCGCCCGACATCGCCAGCACGGAGACGAAGTCGGACTCCGACGACGTCTGCGGACCGCCGCACTCGTGCACCGCCGCGATACCCGCGCCGGCCGCCGCAGCCAACGCGGCCCGCTGCGCCGCCGCACGCTGCGCCGGTGTCAACGACCCGAACGCCACCGCCCGCACCGCGTGATGGTCGTCCTCCCGCACCCACCCCGGCGGATCGGAGCGTTCCGCCAGACCCGGCACCGCCGCCAGCATCTCCGACGACACCAGCGCCGAATGGATCGACGCCTGAGACAGGTACACCCGCCGACCGCCCGACGCCGCCGACAACTGCCGCGCGTCCGGCGGCACCGGCCGCTGCCACGTCGACTCGTCCCACCCGTGCCCCAGCACCACCGCGTCAGCCGGCAGCCCCGCCGCGAAGCCGGCCACCCGGTCGACCAGCTCGGCCGGGGAACGCACCGACGACAGATCCAGGCCGGACAGCACCAGGCCGGTGTCGGTCGCGTGCACATGCGCGTCGACGAAGGCCGGAGTCACCAGCGCGCCGGCCAGGTCGACCACGACGTCCGCCGTGGGCGCGTCCGCGTCCGCGCCCAACCAGCCGATCCGGCCGTCGCGCACCAGCAACGCCGTCGCTCCCGGCACCGCCGGGCAGTACAACCTGCCGCCCCGGTACAGGACCACGGGCAGACCGGCCTCCGAACTCACCGTACGAGTCGTCATCTGCTCAGTCTGCTCCCCACCTGCGCGGGAGACGACAGCTGCCCACCGGAGCCACCGATCGACAACCGAATCACCACCTAGCACCTAGCAGGACCGGAAGACTTACGGCAGACTAGTCAACACACAGGAAATTATCCAGGAGTGCGGTACGCCCCACCGGACGCACCGAGCCAGGAGGACCGATGCCGCAACCCACCTCGGCGAACAGCCCCGGAACCACCCCGACGCTGCCCCAGCCGTACGAATACCAGCGCCGCGAACTCGTCGAACCCGACTGGACCCGACTACCCGGCTGGCGCGAGGTCACCCCCGAACAGTGGCAGTCCGCCCAGTGGCAACGGGCCCACTGCGTCAAGACCGTCGCCCAACTGCACGCCGTCCTCGGCGACCTCGTCGACGACGACTTCTACGCCGAACTCGGCGCCGATCAGAGCCGTCACGCCACCATGTCCATGCTGGTCACCCCGCAAATGATCAACACGATGGTGCCGGGCGGCGCACCCGACGGCGACTCCCTGCGGGCCGACCCCATCCGGCGCTACATGCTCCCGCTGGCCAGCGACCGCCGGACCGACTGGCCGTCCCACCCGTACGCCAGCCGCGACTCCCTGCACGAACACGACATGTGGGTGGCGGAAGGACTGACCCACCGCTACCCGACCAAGGTCCTCGCCGAACTCCTCGCCACCTGCCCGCAGTACTGCGGCCACTGCACCCGGATGGACCTGGTCGGCAACTCCACCCCGACCATCGACAAACTCCGCCTGACCCTCAAGCCCACCAACCGCTACCAGGCGCACCTCGACTACCTGTGCGGGCACCCCGGAGTTCGCGACGTCGTCGTCTCCGGCGGCGACGTGGCGAACCTCCCCTGGCGGCACCTCGAAAGCTACCTGCAGAGCCTGCTGGAGATAGACAGCATCCGGGACATCCGGCTGGCCACCAAGGCACTCATGGGCCTACCCCAGCACTGGCTGCAGCCCGATGTCGTGGCCGGCCTGGAACGCGTTGCCCGCACTGCCGCCAGCCGCGGCGTCAACCTCGCCATCCACACCCACGTCAACCACGTGCAGTCACTCACCCCGCTGGTCGCCCGGGCCGCCCAGACCGCGCTCGACGTTGGCATCCGCGACGTCCGCAACCAGGGGGTGCTGATGCGCGGCGTCAACGCCGACCTGCACAGCCTGCTCGATCTGTGCTTCGCGCTCCAGGGCGAAGCCGGCATCCTGCCGTACTACTTCTACCTCTGCGACATGATCCCCAACGCCGAGCACTGGCGGGTCCCGGTCTGGACCGCGCAACAGTTGCAGCACGACCTGATGGGCTACCTGCCCGGCTACGCCACCCCACGGATCGTGTGCGATGTGCCGCTGGTCGGCAAGCGCTGGGTGCACATGCTGACCGAGTACGACCGGGAGCACGGCATCTCGTACTGGACCAAGAACTACCGCACCTCGCTCGACGGCACCGACGACGACCTGGGGCGGCGGTACCCGTACTACGACCCCATCGACACGCTGCCGGAGTCCGGACAGCGGTGGTGGTCCCGGCAACGGACGACCACCACCGGCTGATCCGGCCCGCTGCTCGTCAGCCGCCGAACGCGTCCCGTACGTCGCGGCCGGCGTCCTTCGCATGCTCCCCCGCGTCCTTGGTCCGGGCCTTGCTCGCCTCGGCAGCGCCCTCGGCCCGCATCTGCTCGTTGTCGGTCGCCGCGCCGTAGCGCTCCTTCGCCTGGCCCTTGAGCTCCTCGGCCTTGTTGCGTGCCTTGTCGGTCATGCCCATGGTCGATCACTCCTATCGCGGTACTGACCGGACGGTTTCCGTCCGTGCTTCCTGCATGCCCGGCGTGGTGGGCTTCAAACGGTACGGGGGTTGGTGCGTGCCTGCGGCTGTGTAGGAGGATGCTGGGCACAGCGTCTAGCGCGTCCTAGGATGATAGGAAAGGGCTGGGTCTCGCAGTCCTGGCAGGGGACAAGCGGCAGCAGAGTCAGGACCCGTTCAGACTCAGACCAACTTTGGTGGACGCGACTCGTACGGGGTGGACAGCACCACCGTCGTCCGGGTGGTGACGTTCGCGGCCGTACGGATCTCCTGCAGCAGCCGTTCCAGGTCCGCCGGACTCCCCACCCGGACCAGCAGCAGGTAGAAGTCCTCCCCCGCCACCGAGTAGCAGGAGTCGATCTCCGCCAGATGCGACAGCCGTTCCGGGGCGTCGTCCGGCTGGGAAGGGTCGAACGGCCGGATCGCGACGAACGCGCTCAACGGCAGCCCCACCGCCTCGTACGACACCCGGGCGGTGTAGCCGTTGACCACCCCGCGCTGCTCCAGCCTGCGCACCCGCTGATGAACCGCCGACACCGACAGGCCCACCCGCTCGGCCAGCTCGGTGTACGACACCCGGCCGTCGGTGGTCAGCGCGGCGACGATAGCCCGATCAGTCTCTTCCACGGCGAGAAACCTACCGTCACCGGGCCAGTGCCCGGGAGATCACCACCCGCTGGATCTGGTTCGTCCCCTCCACGATCTGCAGCACCTTCGCCTCGCGCAGGTACCGCTCCACCGGATGGTCAGCCACGTAACCGTACCCACCGAGCACCTGGACCGCGTCGACGGTGACCTTCATCGCGACATCGGTGGCGAACAGTTTCGCCTTGGCCGCCTCGACGGCGTACGCCCGACCGGCGTCGCGTAACCGGGCCGCGGCCAGGGTCACCGCCCGGGCTGCCGCCACCTGGGTGGCCATGTCCGCCAGCAGGAACCCCAGGCCCTGCAGGTCGATGATCGGCCGGCCGAACTGCTCCCGCTGCCGGGCGTAGCCGACCGCGTGGTCGAGCGCGGCCTGGGCCAGCCCGACCGCGCAGGCGGCGATCCCCAGCCGGCCGGCGGCCAGTGCGGACATCGCCACACCGAAGCCGGTACCCGCGGCACCGACCAGGTGGTCCGCCGGCACCCGGGCCTGGTCGAACACCAGCTGGGCGACCGGGGAGGAACGCAGACCCATGGTCCGCTCCGCCGGCTGCGCCAGCACGCCGGCAGTGCCGGCCGGGACGAACAGACACGAGATGCCCCGCGTGCCCGGTCCGCCGGTGCGGCAGAAGACGTTGTAGAAGTCGGCCACCGCGGCATGGGTGATCCACGCCTTCGTCCCCGTCACCACGTAGTCGTCGCCGTCGCGAACCGCCCGGGTGGTCAGCGCCGCCGCGTCCGACCCGCCCTGCGGCTCGCTGAGGCAGTACGCACCCAGCAGCTCACCGCCGAGCATCTCCGGCAACAGCTTCCGTTGCTGGTCGGTGCCGTACTCGGCCACCGGATAACACGACAACGTGTGCACGCTGACCGCCTCGGCGACCGCCAACCAACGGCTGGCCAGCACCTCCAGCACCTGCAGATACACCTCGTAGGGCTGGCCCGCGCCGCCGTCGGACTCCGCGAACGGCAGGCCGAGCAGGCCGGCCCGGCCGAGAGTGCGGACCACCTCCCGGGGGAACTCGGCCCGTGCCTCGAAGTCGGCGGCCCGGCCGGCCAACTCCCGGTCGGCGAGCTCGGTGGCCAACTCGATCAGGTCGTACGCCTCGGGCGTGGGCAGGACTCGTTCGACGGTCATGGTGGGTGCGCTCCAGGATGGTGAGCGGGCCGGCGCCGGCCCACGGTGGCGGGCCGGCGGTATCGATCGACACCCAGCAAGCTTAACGTTCGTTTGGCCGCGTCCCGTCGTGGTCCAGTCCCAAGACGCGACCCATCACCATTCGGGTCCGCGCGACATCGGTGAGCAGCGCGGTGTGGTCGACGACCTGATCCACCGCCCCCAGCACCGGCAAAGCCCGCAGCTCGCGGTCACCGATAGCCGACCACAGGGCCCGGGCGAACCTGTCCGCGTCGAGCACCAGGTACGGCCGGTCCCGGAACGGCCGTACCGTCGGCTCCACCGGCGCGGCCAGCGCGAGCTGGTTGGTCCGCACCGCCAGTAGCTCGTACGCCTGACACAGCCGCCGCTGCCGCACGCTCCACCCGGTCGCCGACAACGCCGCAGCCAACGTCGCGCACAGCCCGTCGTCGTCCGGAAGCCGGGCGAACGCGCTGCCCAGCCACTTGTGGTACGGCGGGTAGCAGCGGCCGACCAGCAGCGCCAGCCGCATCAGGTCCCGCACGATCCGGGCGGTCACCACCGCGCCGCCGATCTCGTCGCCGACCTCACCGCACCGGCCGACGAACGGCTCCTCGCCGGCCACCCGGGCCCAGGCCGCGGCCAGCACGTACCGCCAGATGTCCGGTGGGTACCAGGCGAGAACCGCGCGGCGACCGGTAAGCCCACCGGTCGGTCCGGCCGACCGGGCCACCACGTCCGGCAGGGCGTCGTGGAACACGTCCCCGGCGGTGAACTCGGCGAGCCGCTGAGTCGGGGTGGCGAGCCAGTCCAGCCGGCCCGGCCCGTCGGCCGGATCGAAGCCCAGCACCCGCTGGCACCAGGCAGACACGTCCGTCACCGTCACCCCGTGCCGGGCGCCGTCGAGCGCCGGCACGCCCAGAGTGCGGTCGGCGTCTGGCGCGAACCTGGTCGGGAAGCCCAGAAAGGTCGCTGGCAGGTCCTCGGTGACGGCGGCGCACACCTGGTCGGCCAGGCCGGCATCTGTGCAGTCGAGGAACACCTGCACCCGCGGACCCCAGTCATGGTCGCGGGAGCGTTCCGTGTCGAACCCGAACAGCTCCGAACCGGTGTCCATCCGGGCCGCGGCGTAGCGCAGCCGGGGGAACCGGGCGGCGATCGCCGGCGCCACCACCGCGT
This sequence comes from Solwaraspora sp. WMMA2065, assembly GCF_030345075.1. NCBI lineage: Bacteria > Bacillati > Actinomycetota > Actinomycetes > Micromonosporales > Micromonosporaceae > Solwaraspora > Solwaraspora sp. WMMA2065. The sequence goes on along the minus strand of NZ_CP128361.1, from coordinate 1,422,981 downwards.
GGTGAAACCGGCGGCTCAGCTCCAGGCCGGGCAGGAAGCTCATGTCGGCAGCCTGCCGCACCAGCCCGACGGTCGTGCCGGACAACCAGCGGTGTCACCGGGCTGTGCGAGGCTGTAGCGCGTGAACCCACCCGACCCCCTGCTGGCCGTCGACGCCCCGAGCCTGTACTTCCGGGCGTACTTCGGGGTACCCGAGTCCGCCGCCCGCACCGCCGACGGCGAACCGGTCAACGCCGTACGCGGCTTCCTCGACATGCTTGCCGCGCTGATCACCCGGCGGCGGCCGGCGCGGCTGATCTGCGCCCTCGACCACGACTGGCGGCCCGCCTGGCGGGTGCGGTTGCTGCCGTCGTACAAGGCACACCGGGTGGCACCCACCGGCGGGGAGATCGTCCCGGACACCCTGGTGCCGCAGCTGCCGGTACTGCTGGACGTGCTGTCCGCGCTGGGGGTGCCGGCGGTCGGCGTGGCCGGCTATGAGGCCGACGACGTGCTCGGCACGCTCGCCACCCGCCAGGCCGGCCCGGTCGAGGTGGTCTCCGGCGACCGGGACCTGTTTCAGCTGGTCGACGACGACCACCCGGTCCGGCTGCTCTACGTCGGTCGGGGGGTGGCCAAGCTGGAGGACTGCGACGGCGCGGCCGTCGAGCAGCGCTTCGGCGTACCGCCCGCCGGGTACGCCGACTTCGCCGCACTGCGCGGCGACCCGAGCGACGGCCTGCCGGGAGTGCCGGGCGTCGGCGCCAAGACCGCCGCGCGGCTGCTGCAGCGGTACGGCGATCTTGCCGGGCTGGTCACGGCACTGGACGACCCACGGTCCGGGTTCGCTCCCGGTCTGCGGGCCCGGCTGGCGGCCGCCCGCGACTACCTGGCGGTCGCGCCGACCGTGGTACGGGTGGCCAGGGACCTCGATCTGGCGGTCGAACCGGTGCGGCTGCCCGCCGCACCGACCGACCCCGACCGGTTGATGGAGCTGGCGGACCGGTGGAACCTCGCGGGTTCCTGCCGGCGGCTGGTCGACGCGATGGCACGGGGCGCCGGCGGGTCCGGCGGTGCGGACGCTAGCGGGTCAGGCGTTGAACCCGTTGAACCCGCCTGACCGGCTCGACGCGTTCTGTTCACCGCCGGTGTTCGAGCCGCTGCGTAGCGGGGTGAACCCGTTCGGCCGGGCCGGGGTCGGTGGCTGTGGGGTGCTACGCCGCTCGGCGATCCGCGCGTCGAGGTACGCCGCCGCCGCCCGGTCCTCCTCGGTCGGGGCGGACAGGACCGCGTACACCAGGCCGATCACCACGAGCAGCACCGCCACGCCGATCGGTACCAGCAGGGTTGCCGCGGTCGCCCCGTTGAGCACTCCGGTCGGCTCGTGCAGGTGTACCGACATCGCCGTCATGCCGGTGAAATGCATGCCGTTGACCGCGACACCCATCAGCAGCGCGGATCCGGTCATCGCCAGCGGCCGGCGGACCGTGACCGCCAGCCACAGCGCCACCGTTGCCGCGATCACCGCGATCACCACGGAGATGGTCACCCGTCCCGGCGCGTAGTCGATGTCGCCGTTGAGCCGCATCGCGGCCATCCCGGTGTAGTGCATCGCGGCCACGCCCAAGCCGGTGATGACCCCGCCGAGCAGGATCTTCACCAGCGACGGCCGGCCGAAGCCGACCAGGAACAGCCCGAACGCGACTGCGGCGATCGCGATCACCGCGCTGGCGATGGTGATCGCGATGTCGTAGCGGATCTGGGTGCCGGCCACGCTGAAGCCGAGCATCGCCATGAAGTGCATGGTCCAGATGGCGGTGCCGCCGATCGCGAAAGCCGACAGCGACAGCCACCAGGCCCGCCGGCCCGGGGTGTCCGACTCTCGGACCCGCACGGCGCAGATCAGTCCGAGAAACGAACCGAGCACCGACAACGCGTAACTCAGCGTTGGCGTAATGAAGCCGTATTCAAAATGATTGATATCTGCCACGTCCGCCCCCTTCGACCCGAACCACAGGCTGGTACTCCCCGGACCGATGGTGAGCAGCGGAAACGGTCTTCGCAAGCGAGCGTTCGGTTGTTTTGCCGGGCCGTGTCGACATTGTGACGCACCACCGGTTCCGGCGACTACGGTGCGCTGTTCGACCGTCGACCGGCAGTCACCCCGTCGTCTGGTACGCCAGCACGCCGCGCTGCAGCGCGGACACCGCCTGCGCGGCGGTCCGCGCCAGCTGCGGCGACGCACCCCGGGCCTGGGCCAGCTGTCCGAGCATGTCGGCGACCTGCCGGGCCCACCGGACGAAGTCCCCGGCCGGCATCTCCCCGTCCAGGCTGTCCCCGCTGGCCAGCACCTTGGCCAGCGGCTCGCCCCGGGCCCACCGGTAGATCGGCCAGACAAAGCCGAGATCCGGCTCCCGGGTCGGCTCCAGGCCGGCGGCCGCCTCGTCGGCCTCCAGGCTGGCCCAGATCGCGGTGGTGGCGTCCACCGCGGCGGTGACCGCCCCCCGCGGCAGCGCCGCCCGCTCGTCGACGTCGCGGCGGGCCTCGTAGACCACCACCGACACCGCGGCGGCCAGCTCCGCCGGCGCCAGACCGTCCCAGACACTTCGGCGCAGGCACTCGGCGACCAGCAGGTCGGTCTCTGTCCAGATCCGAGCCAGCATCCACCCGGCGTCGGTCACCGTACCGTCCGGTGTCAGGTAGCCGCGGTCGGTCAGCAGACCGCAGACCCGGTCAAAGGTCCGGGTCAACGACCCGGTCCGGCCCGCCACCCGGGCCCGCAGCTCGTCGGTGTCGCGGGCCAGCCGGTGCCGGCGTTCCGCCCAACGGGCGTGCTCCTCCCGGTCCGGACAGCTGTGGCAGGGGTGCCGACGCAACTCGGCGCGCAACTGGGTCACCCGGTCGTCGTCCCGGTCACCGCGCGCCCGCCCCCGGCGGCGGGCGCCGTGGCGACCCAGGCCCGTGCCGGCCACCGCCGCCGCCAGATCCCGCCGGGCCGCCGGTGACCGGTGGTTGAAGTGCTTCGGCACCCGGATCCGGGTCAGCACCTCCGCCGGCACGGTGAAGTCGCCGACCGACACCCTGCCCGCCCACCGGTCCTGGGTCAGCACCAGCGGGCGGGGCTCGCCGAACCCGCCCGCTCCAGGATCCAGTACCACAGCCAACCCGGCCCGTCGACCCGACGGCACCCGGATGACGTCACCGACCCGCAGCCGCTCCAGCGAGTCGACCGCCGCGGTGCGCCGCTGCTGCTGACCCTGCCGGGCCAGCTCCCGCTCCCGGTCGGCAATCGCCACCCGCAGATCGAAGTACGCGTCGAAGTCGCCGAGGTCACAGCGCACCTCGACGCCGTACGCCTCGATGGTCTCGGTGTTGCGCTGCGCCTGCCGGGCCAGGCCGACCACCGACCGGTCCGCCTGGAACTGGGCGAAGGACGACTCGAGCAGCTCCCGGGCAGCGTCGAAACCGACGGTGCCGACCAGGTTGACCGCCATGTTGTAGGACGGTCGGAAACTCGACCGCAGCGGGTAGGTCCGGGTCGAGGCGAGCCCGGCGACGTGCCGCGGATCGACCTCCGGCGACCAGACCACCACCGCGTGGCCCTCCACGTCGATGCCGCGCCGGCCGGCCCGCCCGGTCAGCTGGGTGTACTCGCCCGGGGTCAGGTCGACGTGCGCCTCCCCGTTGAACTTGACCAGCCGCTCCAGCACCACGCAGCGGGCCGGCATGTTGATCCCCAACGCCAGCGTCTCGGTGGCGAACACGGCCTTGATCAGGCCTCGGACGAACAGGTCCTCGACGACCTCTTTGAAGGCCGGCAGCATGCCGGCGTGGTGCGCGGCGAGACCGCGTTCCAGCCCGTCCAGCCAGCCCCAGTAGCCGAGCACCGACAGGTCCTCGGCCGGCAGGCTGGACAGCCGCGACTCCACCAGCCGACGGATCTCGGCGCGCTCGTCCGGGGTGGTCAGCCGCAGACCGGCGGCCAGGCACTGGGCGACGGCGGCGTCGCACCCGGCCCGGCTGAACACGAACAGGATCGCCGGCAGCAGACCTTCCCGCTCGAGGCGTTCGATCACGTCCGCCCGCAGCGGGGGACGCCAGCGCGGGCCGCGACCACCGGACCGGCCCCATCCCGGCCCGTGGGTACGGCCGTCACCGAGTTCCAGCCGGCGCAGCATCTCCCGGCTGTAGCGCAGCAACTCGGGATGCACGTCATGCTTGCGGGCCGCGTCGGCGTCGTGGAACAGGTCGAACATCCGCCGCCCCACCAGCATGTGCTGCCACAGCGGGACAGGGCGGTGCTCGCTGACCACCACCTCGGTCTCGCCACGGACGGTGACCAGCCAGTCGGCGAACTCCTCGGCGTTGGACACCGTCGCGGACAGCGACACCAGGGTGACCGACGACGGCAGGTGGATGATCACCTCCTCCCAGACCGCTCCCCGGAACCGGTCGGCGAGGTAGTGCACCTCGTCCATCACCACGTACGCCAGTCCGTCCAGAGTGGCCGAGCCGGCGTACAGCATGTTGCGCAGCACCTCGGTGGTCATCACCACCACCGGCGCGTCGCCGTTGATCGCGTTGTCCCCGGTCAGCAGCCCCACCTGGGCAGCACCGTACCGGCCGACCAGGTCGTGGTACTTCTGGTTGGACAGTGCCTTGATCGGGGTGGTGTAGAAGCACTTGCGCGGCGGACCACCGGCCGGCGTGGTACCGGCGCGCAGCGCCAGGTGGACCGCGAACTCGCCGACCACCGTCTTGCCCGCCCCGGTCGGCGCGCAGACCAGCACCCCGCTGCCCCGTTCCAGGGCCTGGCAGGCGGCCCGTTGAAAGTCGTCCAGGTCGAAACCGAGATCGAGGGTGAACTCCCCGAGCGAGGGAAAGGCGGCGGCCTGCGCGGCCCGGCGGCGCGCTGCGGCGTACCGCTCGGCGGGGCTCGACATACCGCAAGATTAATCGCAGCCGGCCGGTGGCGTCCCGGTCAGGGGTCTCGTCACTCCTGGGCGCCGAGGGTCGAGCAGCGGCGGCAGTCACTCGGGTTAGGGCAACCTACCGGGCCGCCGAGCCGGCTCGATAGGGTGCAGGCGTGCCGGATCATCCCGAACGCCCCCGCGACGACGTATCCGCCGGTCCCGGGTACGAACCGGCCGCCCGGCCGCGACGCCGCCCGGTCGAGGCGGTCCTGTTCGACTTCCACGGCACCCTCGCCCAGGTCGAGGACCCGGTCCGCTGGGTCGTCCAGGGTGCCGAGGCGTGCGGGGTGACCCTGGACCGGGGGCGGGCGACCGTCCTCGCCGACCGGCTGCTGACCGCCGGCCGGGCCGGCGGGCCGCTGCCCACCCGGGTGCCCGCGCAGCTTGCCGAGGTGTGGGCCGACCGCGACCTGTACCCGCAGGCGCACCGGGCCGCGTACACCGGGCTGGCCGCGACGGTCGACAGCGGGGTGGACGGGCTGGCCGACGCCCTCTATCAGCGGCTGCTCGGACCGGACGGGTGGCTGCCGTACGCGGACACCGCCGCGACGCTACGGGCCCTGCACGCCGCCGGGGTGCCGGTCGCCGTGGTCAGCAACATCGGCTTCGACATCCGCCCGCACTTCGCCGCCTGGGGCCTGGCCGACCTGATCGACGCCTGGGCGTTGTCCTACGAGGTGGGCCGCTGCAAACCCGACCCGGCGATCTTCCTGCGGGCCTGCGGGATGCTGCGGGTCGACCCGGAGCGGACGCTGATGGTGGGCGACACCCCGGCCGACGCGGGCGCCGTACGGGCCGGCTGCGCGGCGCTGGTGCTGCCGGCGGCCGACCCGGGCCGGGCCAACGGACTCGCCGCCGTGCTCGACCTGGCCACCGGGGAACCGGACCGGTGATCACCACAGCAGCCGCAGTGCTCCCGGCACGGCGGTGACGGTCACCGGCAGCGGCCCGAGCCGTTCACCGTCGGCGTAGCAGACCAGGTCCGGCGCGTCGATCGTCACCTGGCGGGCCCGGAGACTGCGCACCATCGGGTGGTCGACGTGGCCGCCCCGACGGACCTGCGGCTTGATCCGGATCAGCGTACGGCGGGTGACCGGCCCGGCCACCACCACGTCGAGCAGGCCGTCGGTCGGGTCAGCCGCTGGGCAGATCCGCATCCCGCCGCCGTAGCTGGCGCAGTTGCCGACCGCGACCAACACCGCGTCGAACTCGTCCGGCTCGCCGTCGCACACCATCCGGTAACGGCGCGGCCGCAGCCGGGCCAGCTCGACCGGGACCGCCAGATCGTACCGGCGCGGCCCGGCCGGCCAGCGCATCCGATTGGCCCGCTCGTTGACGACCGCGTCGAACCCGGCCGCCAGCACCGCGCCGAACCACCGGTCCGGTCGGCCCGGTGCGGACACCCGGGCCAGGTCGACGGGCCGGCTCCGGCCGACGGCCAGAGCGGCGGCGATCACCGCCGCCGCGCGGGCCGGATCGGCCGGAAAACCGGTGCAGGCGGCGAAGTCGTTGCCGGTGCCGGTCGGCACCGGACCCAGCGGGACGTCGGTGCCGGCGAGCGCCTGCAGGGCAAGGTGCACGGTGCCGTCGCCGCCGAGGGTCACCACCGCGGCCGCACCGCCGTCCACCGCGGCCCGGCAGGCGCTCGCCGCCCGGTCGGCGGTGGCGGCGGTCAGCAGCCGCACCGGCCGACCGGTCGCCGCCAGCGCCTCGCGGACCAGCGGCAGGACGGCCGAGTGCCGGCTGCGGCCGGCATTCGGGTTCGCCAGCACCGCCACCGAGCCGGGCACGACGGCGGACGGACCGCCGGCCGGCCCGGTCACGTCATGTCGTCGTAGCGACGCTCGATCGGCAACGGCTTCGGCACCGGCTGGGTCGGCACGACCGGGGTGACCGTCTCGGTCCGCTCGGCGACCGCGACCGGCTGCGGGTCGTCGTCCAGCGGCGACGCCTCGTCGTCGTCCAACCCGGCGTACACCTCCTTGCCGCGACCACGGCGCTTGTCGTTGAGGAACGCCACCCCGACCGCGACGAAGTACAACAGCGCCAGACACGCCGCCAGCAGGGTCATCCCGAAGGGGCCGGGGTCCGGGGTGGCGACCGCTGCGAAGGCGAAGCAGACGAAGACCACCGCGCGCCACCAGCTGAGCAGGCGGCGTGCGCTGACCACGCCGGTGAAGTTGAGCATCAACAGCACCAGCGGGAACTCGAACGCGACCCCGAACAGCAGGATCATCGTGGTCACGAACGAGATGTACCGGGTGACCTCGAGCTGGGTAGACAGGCCGGTGACGCCGGATTCGAGCAGGAACGCCAGCCCTTTGTCGACGACGAAGTAGGCAAGCATGGCGCCGGCCAGGAACAGCGGTGCCGCGATGGAGACGAAGACGTACGCCCATCTGCGTTCGTGCCGGTGCAGGCCGGGAGCGATGAACGCCCAGAGCTGGTAGAGCCAGACCGGGCCGCCGACGATCAGGCCGATCCAGAGCGCCAGCTTCAGCTTCAGGACGAAGCCGTCAGCCGGAGACAGCTGCAGGAACTCCCGGCAGGTGCCGTCTGCGGTCGTCTCGCCAGTGCCGGGCAGCTGGCAGTACGGCTGCTTGAGCAGTTGGAACGCCGGTTCGGCGAGGAAGAATCCGACGATCAGCCCGACGACGATCGCCAGCGAGGCCCAGAACAGTCGGGTACGCAGCTCACGAAAGTGCTCGATCAGGGTCATCGAGCCGTCGGAGGCACGGTCGAACTTGCTCGGACCGCGCCGACGCAGGGCGAAGCCCACGGCAGGAGACCTTTCCGGTCAGTTGGCGTCGCGGACGCGCTGCGGCTGATCGGCCGCCGGGGCCGGCGGTGGCTGGTAGCCCGGCTGATGCACGCTGGTCGGCTCGATCACCGGCTCGGCCTGGTACGGCGCGCGGCCGTGCTGGGCGTCGGCCTTCTCGGCGAGGTCCTTGTCGTCGTCGGCGAGGCTCTTCGTCTCGGCCTTGATGATCCGCAGGGATCGGCCGAGTGACCGCGCCGCGTCCGGCAGCCGCTTGGCGCCGAAGAGCAGGATCAGCACGACCACAAGTACGGCGATGTGCCACGGCTTCAGGGCATGCATGGCATAGCTCCAGTCGGTGCGTCGGGTGGTGACGAGCCCTATCGTACGTGCGTTCGCGGGGTCCGCCACCTGCCAGACCGGGTCAATCTGGCCTGGTCGGTGAAGTCTCAACCACGATCAACCGACCCGTCAACCACGGACGGCACAACGCTGACCGGCGCTTCGCAGGCACTGGCCGAACAGGCCAGGCCGGCGTGACCGGCTGGTCAGCCGGGGTTGTCCGGCCGGTCCCCGGGCCGTCCGGGCCGGGTGGTGGCCGCCAGGCTCTGCTCCATCTCCGCCAGCCGCAGCTGCAACCGCTCGGCCTGCGCCGCCAACGCCTCGGCTTCGCCCTGGCGGCGCTGCAGGGCGAGCGCGGCACGGCGCAGCGCGGGCAACCGGGTCAGCACCGGACGGACCGCCGCGACGAGCACCAACAGCGCGCATCCCAGCACGGCGAGAACGATCCAGGTCAGCACCTGAGCAGACTAGCCGCTAGCGGACAGGTCCGCAGCCGGTGCACCACCGGGAACGGCGTACGCAGCAAGCGCGGCGGACGCGGCCGCGTGCACCTGCGCGACCAGCTGCACCGGAGCGACCACCGTCACGTCCGGGCCCAGCCCGAGGACGAACCGGCGGGCCCAGGCCAGATCGGTGACCCGCATGGTGACCAGCCACTCGCCGTTCGGTTCGACCCGGACGTCCTCGCACGGGTAGTACTCGGTGATCCACCGACCGCACCGGCCGACCCGCAGGACCACCGACGGCAGGCCCGGCGTCGGCTGGAACGCGGCCTCCCGGGGTTCGTGCCGACCGGCCTGCGGCGGTACGGCGGCCGGCTGGTCGAGCTCGACCAGGGCGTCGACCCGGTCGGCCCGGAACAGCCGGACCGCCTCGGCCCGCCGGCACCAGGCCTCCAGATAGCCCCGACCGCCGATCATGAGCACCCGGATCGGGTCGACGACCCGGTCGGTGGTCTCGTCGCGGGCCGCCGTGTAGTAGGTGATCCGTACCGCCCGGCCGCTCTGTGCCGCCGACCGCAGCCGGTCCAGCCGGGCCGTGTCTCCGGGCAGGCGTACCGCGACCGGGGCGCCGGCCGACTCGCCCGCCGCGTCCTCGATCTTGGCCAGTGCCCGCTCGACGGCGTCCCGGTTGGCCAGCCCCGGCGTCTCGGCCAGCATCCGCAGCGCCACCACCAGGGCCAGAGCCTCGTCCGGCGTCAGCCGCAACGGTCGGTCGATGCCGGCGTCGTAGGTGATCGTCACCCGGTCGCCGTCGAACGCCATGTCGATCAGGTCGCCCGGACCGTAGCCGGGCAGCCCGCAGACCCACAGCAGCTCCAGGTCCTCCCGCAGTTGACGCGCGGTGGTGCCCAGGTCGGCGGCGGCCTGGGCGATCTCCACGCCCGGCCGGGCCAGCAGGTAGGGCACCAGGTTGAGCAGCCGGGCGAGCCGGTCGGCGGAGGCCCGCGAGCCGGTCGGTCGGGACGTGGTCACCCTCGCACCTCCGCACCGGCCGGCTGGTGCGCCACCACGATCTCCTTCAGCCGCTGGATCACCAGCTCGCGCAGCTCCGGCGGATCGAGCACCCGCACGTCGGCGCCGTACCTGGCCAGCTGGCCGGCGAGCGCCTCCGGCTCGGCGTAGCGCAGTGTCAGCCGGTCCCCATCGGGGCCCGGGACGCAGGACTCCGCGCCGCGCCGCAGGCCGGCGGCCCGGCCCGGCCCGGTCAGCACGGTGGCCACCCCGGTACGTTCGACCGGGTCCGACCAACGGGCGACGTGACTGATCAGGTCGACGTCGGTCGGCGGGGAGAAACTGCCGACCCGACCGGTGAGCCGCACCGCGCCCACCACCCGGGACAGTCGGAAGCAGCGGGTGGCCGCACGGTCCTGGTCGTGGCCGACCACGTACCAGCGGCCCCGCCAGCAGACCACCCCCCAGGGCTGCAGCCGTCGCCGGGTGGGGGTGTCGCCGCTGGGCACCCGATAGTCGAAGGTCACCGGACGCCGGTCGCGGGCCGCGGCGGTCAACGCGGCGAATGCCGGGTCGACCGTGACCACCGGTTCCACCCCGAGGGTGGCCTGCGGATCCACGTCGATGCCGGCGGCCCGCAACTTGGCCAGCCCGGACGAGGCGGCGGCGGCCAGCCCGGCGTGCTGCCACAGCCGGGCGGCGATGCCGACCGCGGCGGCCTCCTCCGGCTCCAGCGGGATCTCCGGCAGCGCGTACTCGCGGTGGGCGATCCGGTAGCCCGGTTCGCTGTCGAAGGCGCTGGCCGCGCCGGTCTCCAGCGGCACGCCGAGGTCCCGCAGCTCCGCCTTGTCCCGCTCGAACTTGCGCTGGAACGCCTCGTGGTCACGGACGTCGGACGGATCGTGTTCGTAGCCGGGTACGGTCGCGGCGATCTGCGCGGCGGTCAGGAAGCGCCGCGTCGACAACAGGCAGATCACGAGATTGACCAGGCGTTCGGTCCGGTTGCGGGACACGGCACGACGCTAGCAGTGTCGGCGGTGCAGCGACCGCCCCGCCCGGCCGCTGCACGGGGGCGCAGGTTAGCGTGCCCGGCATGGTGCGATGGCGTGACGGCAGGGTCACCGCGGTCCGGCGGCGGTGGCGGGGGGCGGTCGAACTGGACGTCGCCGTCGACGGGGAGCCGGTACGCGCGGTGGCCTACCCGGAGCTGGTCGGCGAGCCCGAACCCGGCGACCGGGTGCTGCTGAACGTCTCGGCGCTGCTGATGGGGCTCGGCACCGGCGGGTACGCCCTGGTGGTGGCGGTGCCGGACCGGCTGCCGCCGGACCCGCCGGGCGGGCGGGACCGCTCCGACGGGCATCTGGTGAAGGCCCGCTACACCCCGCTGCAGGCGATCGTGTGCGGGGTCGACGAGGAGGCGTCACCGCACCGACAGGTGCTGGCCGACGCCGAGGACCTGGCCGGGATGCCGGTGGTCACCGCCGACCTGCACTCGGCGCTGCCGGCAATCGTCGCCGGCGTCCTCGCCGACCGCCCCCGGCTGCGGGTCGGGTACGTGATGACCGACGGCGGGGCACTGCCCGCCGGCTTCTCCCGGACCCTCGACGGGCTGTCCGGCACGCTCGCCGGCACAGTGACCGTGGGCCAGTGCTTCGGCGGCGATCTGGAGGCCACCACCGTGCACAGCGGGCTGCTGGCGGCCCGGCACGTGCTGGCCGCTGACGTGACGGTGGTCTGCCAGGGTCCGGGCAACCTCGGCACCGGCACCAGGTGGGGTTTCTCCGGCGTCGGGGTCGGCGAGGCGGTCAACGCCGCCGCCGTACTCGGTGGACGACCGGTCGGCGCGCTGCGCATCTCCGCCGCCGACCCTCGGCCGCGCCACCGCGGCCTGTCGCACCACAGCAGCACCGCGTACGGCCGGGTGGCGCTCGCCCCGGCGGACCTGGTGGTCCCGGCGGACCTGCCGGCGGAGATCTCCGACGAGGTCACGGCCGCGCTGCGTCAGCTGGTCACCCCTGCCGGCCGGCACCGTGCGGTACGAGTCGCCACCGACGGTCTCGACGCGGCGTTGCGGGCCAGCCCGGTGCCGCTGCGCACGATGGGCCGGGACCTGGCTGGCGACCACGCGTACTTCCTGGCCTGCGCGGTCGCCGGCCGGCACGCGGCGACGCTCGCCGGCGGCGACGGCTGACCCGACAGCACTGGCCGGCGGCGACGGCCGACCCGGCGGCACCGGCTCAGCTGACGATGATCAGGACCGCCCAGGCACCCAGGATGAGCGCCAACGCCGTGGCGAGCACCCAGGTCGGCACGGTGTAGTCACCGCGGCGGTTGCGGGCGATCTCTGCGGCGATCTTGTTGCGCCGTCGCTCGAGCCAGGTCTCGGTCCGGGGAAACGGACTCGGCCGGCCGGGGGCGGTCGTCGGCGGCGCGGGATCGTCGCGGGTGGGGTCAACCATCGTCCGTGAGCCTACCGTCACATGCTCGCGATCAGCCGCTCCACCCGCTCGTCGTAGGCCCGGAACGGGTCCTTGCACAGCACGGTGCGCTGGGCCTGGTCGTTCAGCTTGAGGTGGACCCAGTCGACGGTGAAGTCCCGCCGCTTCTCCTGGGCGTGCCGGATGAACTCCCCGCGCAGCCGGGCCCGGGTGGTCTGCGGCGGTGTCTCCTTCGCCTCGAAGATCTCCGGGTCGGTGGCCACCCGGTCGACCTGGCCGCGCCGCTCCAGCAACGCGTACAGCCCGCGGCCGCGGCGCAGGTCGTGGTACGCCAGATCCATCTGGGCGACCCGCGGATGGGACAGCGGCAGATCGTGCTTGCGCTGGTAGCGCTCGATCAGCTTCAACTTGGTCACCCAGTCGATTTCCCGGGCGACCGGGTCCAGGTCGCCGGTCTCGACCGCCCGCAGTGCCCGGCCCCACAGCTCGACGACCCGTTTGGCGGTCTGGTCGCCGCCCCGGCGTTCGACGAACTCGGTCGCCCGGGCCAGGTACTCCTGCTGGATCTCCAGCGCGCTGACCTCCTTGTTGGAGGCGAGGCGGATCTTGCGCCGGCCGGTGATGTCGTGGGAGACCTCGCGGATCGCCCGGATCGGGTTCTCCAACGACAGGTCCCGCATGACGACGCCGGCTTCGATCATCCGCAGCACGATGTCCGCGCTACCGACCTTGAGCAGCGTGGTCACTTCGTTCATGTTGGAGTCGCCGACGATGACGTGCAGCCGGCGGTACCGCTCGGCGTCGGCGTGCGGTTCGTCGCGGGTGTTGATGATCGGCCGGGACCGGGTGGTCGCCGAGGAGACGCCCTCCCAGATGTGCTCGGCCCGCTGGGAAAGGCAGTAGACCGCCCCGCGCGGCGTCTGCAGGACCTTGCCGGCGCCGCAGATGAGCTGCCGGGTGACCAGGAACGGGATCAGCACGTCGGCCAGCCGACCGAACTCGCCGTGCCGGGACACGAGGTAGTTCTCGTGGCAGCCGTACGAGTTGCCGGCCGAGTCGGTGTTGTTCTTGAACAGGTAGATCTCGCCGGCGATGCCCTCGTCGTGCAGCCGCTTCTCGGCGTCCACCAGCAGCCCTTCGAGGATCCGCTCGCCGGCCCGGTCGTGCGCCACCAGGTCGGTGACCGAGTCACACTCCGGGGTGGCGTACTCCGGGTGGGATCCGACGTCGAGGTAGAGCCGGGCCCCGTTGCGGAGGAAGACGTTGCTGGACCGCCCCCAGGAGACCACCCGGCGGAACAGGTAGCGCGCCACCTCGTCCGGCGACAGCCGCCGCTGGCCGCGGTAGGTGCAGGTGACACCGTACTCGGTTTCGAGCCCGAAGATTCGCCGTTCCATGACCAGACATTAGCCGCCCCGAGGGCTCCGTGGTCAGTCTCGGGCGACCTGTCGGGCGAACGACGCCCGACAGGTCGCTTTCGCGCAGAGTTATTGGCCAGGCGCGTACGGCGACTCGCCGGCGGAGAGCCGGGCAGCGAACTCCCGACAGCGGCCGTAGTCCGGCAGCAGGCCGTCGGCGCGGGCCTGGGCCAGTGTCGGGGCCGCATCGTCGCGGGCGGACAGCTGCGGCGCGGCGACCGGCCAGTCGATGGCCAGGTCGGCGTCGAGAGGATGTACGCCGTGCTCCGCGCGCGGGTTGTAGGTGGTCGAACAGAAATAGTTCAGGGTGGCGTCGTCGGACATCGCGCAGAACCCGTGCCCGAGTCCTTCGCTGAGGTAGACCGCGCGGCGGTCCACGTCGTCGAGCCGCACCGCCGTCCACCGGCCGAACGTCGGTGAACCGACCCGCAGGTCCACGATCACGTCGACCACCGCGCCCCGTACGCAGCTGATGTACTTGGCCTGGCCAGGCGGCACGTCGGCGAAGTGGATGCCCCGGACCACGCCATACGCCGAGACCGACAGGTTGCCCTGGGCCAGCCGCAGCGGATGCCCGACCGCCCCGGCCAGGTGGTCGAAGCGGTACCACTCCATGAACAGCCCGCGCGGGTCACCGTGCTGCTGCGGGGTGACCTCCCAGGCGCCCTCGATCTCGAGCTCCCGGATCTTCATCAGGCCTCCTCGGCCGGACCGGCTTCGGACAACCGGTGGTCGTTGCGCTCCTCGATCAGGCTCAGCAGGTAGCTGCCGTAACCGCTTTTGGTCAGCGGCTCGGCGAGGGCGCACAGCTGATCGTCGTCGATCAGGCCGGCGCGCCAGGCGGACTCCTCGACGCAGCCGATCTTCATGCCCTGGCGTTCCTCGATCACCCGGACGAACTCGGCGGCCTGCATCATCGAATTGAACGTGCCGGTGTCCAGCCAGGCCGTTCCCCGGTCCAGCACGGTCACCGACAGCTGACCGGCCCGGCGGTACGCCTCGTTGACCGCCGTGATCTCCAGCTCGCCGCGGTCGCTCGGTTTCAGCCCTGCGGCGATCTCCACCACCTGGTTGTCGTAGAAGTACAAGCCGGGCACCGCATAGCGCGACCGCGGCCGCTTCGGCTTTTCCTCGATCGACAGGACCCGGCCGGCGGCGTCGAAGTCGACCACGCCGTACGCCTCGGGGTTGGCCACCGGGTAGGCGAAGATCAGGCCGCCGGTGAGGTCGGCGTGGTCGGACAGCTTCCGGCCCAGACCGATGCCGTGGAAGATGTTGTCGCCAAGGATCAACGCGACGGACTCATCGCCGATGAAGTCCGCGCCGAGCACGAATGCCTGGGCGATGCCTTCCGGCCGGGGCTGCGCCCGGTAGCTCAGCCTCAGCCCGAACTGCGCTCCGTCGCCGAGCAGTCGTCGGAACTGCGGTTGATCCTCCGGTGTGGTCACGACCAGGATCTCCTGGATGCCGGACATGATCAGGGTGGCGAGCGGGTAGTAGATCATCGGCTTGTCGAAGACCGGCATGAGCTGTTTCGACACGGCGCGAGTGATCGGCCAGAGCCGAGATCCGGTACCGCCAGCGAGTAGGATTCCACGCACGGCGGGAGCCTACCGGCCTAACCACCCACAGCAACCGTCAACGGGCTCCCTCTACGGGCCGGTCACGGATGTCGGGCCCTTCGTCCGACATCCGCTCGGCCGGTCGTGCACCAGTCCATTGCCGGGACCGGCGAGGACATCGTCGGAAAGCCGTCACCGGCGATCCCCTGGGCCGACGGCGCCGGTGTCCCGTAGACTCCCGGACCTGTGAGAGTCCTCGTCACCGGCGGTGCCGGCTTCATCGGATCCGAATTCGTCCGGATGCTGCTCACCGATCCGAACGCCCCGGTCAGTCCGGCTACGGTGACCGTGCTGGACAATCTGACCTACTCCGGCAATCTCGCCAACCTGGCCCCGGTCCGTGACGACCCACGGTTTGCCTTCGTCCAAGCGGACATCTGCGACGCCGCCGCCGTCGACCGAGCACTCGCCGGACACGACATGGTGGTGCACTTCGCCGCCGAGTCGCACGTTGACCGGTCGATCACCGGTGCCGCGGAGTTCGTGACCACCAACGTGGTGGGCACCCAGACTCTGCTCGACGCGGCGCTGCGCCACGGGACGGACCGGTTCGTGCACGTCTCGACCGACGAGGTGTACGGGTCGATCGACGAAGGGTCGTGGACCGAGGACTGGCCGTTGTCGCCGAACTCACCGTACTCCGCGTCCAAGGCCGGCTCCGACTTGGTGGCCCTGGCCTACCACCGGACACACGGCATGGACGTCGTGGTGACTCGCTGCTCCAACAACTACGGGCCGTACCAGTTCCCGGAGAAGGTCATCCCGCTGTTCGTCACCAACCTGCTGGACGGCGGTACGGTGCCGCTGTACGGCGACGGCGGCAACGTCCGGGACTGGCTGCACGTGCGGGACCACTGCGTGGGCATCACGCTGGTCGCCGCCGGCGGGCGCGCCGGCGAGGTCTACCACATCGGCGGCGGGACCGAACTGACCAACAAGGAGCTCACCGCCCGGCTACTGGACGCCTGTGGGGTGGGGTGGGAACGGGTCGTCCCGGTCACCGACCGTAAGGGACACGACCGGCGCTACTCGCTGGACATCAGCAAGATCTCCCACGAGCTGGGCTACACCCCGAGTGTCACGCTGGACGAAGGACTGGCCGACACGGTCCGCTGGTACCGGGAGAACCGGCCCTGGTGGGAGCCGCTGAAGAAGCCTGTGGCGTCGTCGTGACCGCCGCAGACCGGTGGCTGGTCACCGGTGCCGGTGGGATGCTGGGGCGGGACCTGCTGGCCGCGTTGGCCGACCACCCGGACACCCGGTCGGTGACCGCGCTGACCCGTACCGATTTGGACATCACCAACCCGGCGGCGGTCGCTGCCGCCGTCGACGGGCATCAGGTAGTGATCAACGCCGCAGCGTGGACCGACGTGGACGGCGCGGAGGCGGCTGAGGAAGCCGCCACCGCCGTCAACGGCACCGCCGTGGCGCATCTGGCCCAGGCTTGCGCCGACCGTGGGGCGCACCTGGTGCACGTCTCCACCGATTACGTGTTCGCCGGCGACGGCACCTCCCCGTACCCGGAGGATGCCCCGACCTCACCTGTCAACGCGTACGGTCGCAGCAAGCTCGTCGGTGAACAGGCCGTCGCCCGGCTGCTGCCGGAGCGCGGCTACGTGGTCCGGACCGCGTGGCTCTACGGGGCACACGGACCCAACTTCGTCGCGACCATGCTGCGGCTGGCCGGCGAGCGGGAGCACCTCGAGGTCGTCGATGACCAGCATGGTCAGCCGACCTGGTCGTACGCCCTGGCCAACCAGCTGGTCGCGCTCGCCGCGGCGGCGGTCGCCGGCACGGCGAGCGCCGGGTTTTACCACGGAACGGCGAGCGGGCAGACGACCTGGTGTGGGCTGGCCCGGGAGGCGTTCGCGCTGCGCGGCCTCGACCCGACGCGGATCCGTCCCACCACCAGTGCCAACTTCCGTCGGCCCGCCGCCCGACCGACGTACTCGGTGCTCGGACATCAACGTTGGGCGCGCGCCGGCCTACCGGTCATGGCAGACTGGCGGAGCATGCTCTCCACCGCGTTGCGCGACCCGGCGTTCGGCGGCTGACCTGTCCGGGCCGCCGGTCCAGCCGGCAGGACAGGCACGCCGCGTCAGAGGCGCCCGGATTCCCCCGGCCCAGGAGAGAAACCGACATGTCGGAAAATAGTAGTGAATTCCGTACGCCGTCCGGCCTGCCCCGGGTCAGTGCCGTCGTGCTGGCCTGGGGCGCGGAACCGCTGCTGCGCCGATCGGTGGAAGCCCTGCTCGCCTCGGTCAAGGTCGACGTCGACGTGGTGTTGGTCGACAACGGGTGCACCACCGACGATGTCACCGTGCTGCGTGAGGTTCCCGGCGTCACGGTGGTCGGCGACGGCCGCAACGTCGGCTTCTCCGCCGGCTGCAACGTCGGCGTGGCCGCCGCCGTCGGCGAGTACGTGGCATTGGTCAACGGCGACGCGGTGGTCGAGCCGACCACCGTCGCCCGGCTGGTGGAGGAGCTCGCGGACCCGAGCGTCGGCATCGCCGCCGGCGCGGTCCGCCTGGCCGACGAGCCGGACCTGCTCAATTCTCGCGGCAACGAGGTGCACGTGCTCGGGTTGAGTTGGATCGGCGGATTCCGGGAGCGGGAGACCCGCACCGAACCGACCGAGACCGCCGGTGCGATGGGTGCCTGCCTGATGACCCGCCGGGCGCACTGGGACCGGCTGGGGGGCTTCGACCCGCACTACTTCGCGTACCACGAGGACGCGGACCTGTCGATCAGAACCTGGCGGGTCGGGCTGCGAGTGGTCAACGTGCCGGACGCGGTGGCGCTGCACCGCTACGAGTTCAGCCGCAACAGCTTCAAGTTCTACCTTGTCGAACGCAACCGAGTGATGTTCGTGGCCACGGTGTGGGGAGGGCGGTCGCTGGTGCTGCTCGGCCCGCCACTGCTGGCTCTGGAGTTGGCGGTGCTGGTGCTGGCCGCCCGACAGGGCTGGCTGCCCGACAAGCTCCGCGGCTACCGGTGGCTGTGGCAGCACCGCAGTCACCTGCGCCAGCGCCGGGCACAGCTGCAGGCCGAGCGGACCGTCCCGGACCGGGTGTGGATGCGAGTCCTCGCCGATCGGCTGGACACCCCGCTGATCGACCCGCCGGGCAGGAAGGTACTCAACGCGATGCTGGCGGCGTACTGGCGGACGGTACGACACTGGGTGTGACGCACCAGGCCGAAGCGCCGCCCTGGCGCGGCACACCGCGCCCGGTCAGTCCTGTTCGGTGGGGCCCGAATCGCCGGCGGCATCCTCCAGGTCGGCGGAGGCGGCCGAGGAAGTCGGCTTTCCCGGCGTCGACTCGGGCACCCGGGGACCGCCGGACCTGCCTGCTTCTGCCGACGAGGGCTCGTCCGCCGAGGTGGCGGCACCCCCGTCGAGCAGCGCGGTCAACGCGGCGCCGGCGATCCGGCGGAAGGTCCGGCCACGGCGGCGGCGGTCGAGCACCGCCACCTCCAACTGGTTGGCGGCGATGCTGCGGGTCGCGCCGTTCTCACCGCCCACTTCGGCGAGGGCCCGCACCGCCAGCCCGACGGCGTCGGACAGCGACATGTCGGCCCGATGGTCGGTTCGCAACACACCGGCGATCGTCTCGGCATGACCGCCCATCGCCATCCACCCCGGCTCGTCGGTGACCGAGCCGTCGTAGGTCAGCCGGTAGATCTCGTCAGCAGCCGGCTCCAGCCCGACCTCAGCAACGCAGATCTCCACCTCGAACGGCTTCGACTGCTCGGTGAAGATCGACCCGAGGGTCTGCGCGTACGCGTTGGCCAGCGCCCGCCCGGTCACGTCGCGACGGTCGTAGCTGAGGCCGTTCAGGTCGGCCATCCGCACCCCGGCCCGGCGCAGATTCTCGAACTCGTTGTATCGGCCGACGGCGGCGAACCCGATCCGGTCGTAGATCTCGCTCACCTTGTGCAGGGCGCTGGACAGATTCTCGGCGACGAACAGCACACCGCCCTCGAAGCTCAGCACCAGCGCGCTACGGCCCCGGGCGATGCCCTTGCGGGCGAGCTCGGAACGGTCCCGCATGATCTGCTCGGGCGAGGCGTAAAACTGCATTGCCACGGCGGCGGCTCTCCTTCGACCAGGTGGTAACGACTACAGCGGACGAGACAAGTCGGCGCTCGCGGGTTCAGCCGCCCGGATTCTCGGTACGCGCGGCGACGACCGCCTCGGCGATCTGGGCCGACTCGGCGTCGGTGAGCCGGTGGGTGCCGGCCGCCGTCGCGGTCATCACCACCGGGAAGATCCGGCGGGTCAGATCCGGGCCGCCGGTGGCGGTGTCGTCGTCGGCGGCGTCGTACAGCGCCTCCACCGCGAGACGGACCGCGTCGGCGCTACTCAGCCCGGAACGGTACCGCTTCTTCAGAGCCGCCTTCGCGAACAGCGACCCGGAGCCGATCGCGTCGAAACCGGTGGTCTCGTACGGACCGCCGGTGACGTCGAAGCTGAAGATCCGGCCGGCCTCGGCCGGATCGGTCGCGGCCAGGTCGAACCCGGCGAACAGCGGCACCACGGCCAGCCCTTGCAGCGCGGCACCGAGGTTGTTGCGGATCATCGACGCGAGGCGGTTCGCTTTGCCGTCCAGGGAGAGGACGGCGCCCTCCATCTTCTCGTAGTGCTCCAGCTCGACCTGGAACAGCCGCATCAGCTCGATGCCGATGCCGGCGGTGCCGGCGATGCCGATCAGCGAGTAGGCGTCAGCGGGGTGCACCTTCTCGATGTCCCGGTTGGCGATCAGGTTGCCCATTGTCGCCCGGCGGTCACCGGCCATCACCACGCCTTCGGCGGTGACGAGCGTGACGATCGTCGTGGCGTGCGGGCCGACGTCCGCGGACAGCCCGGGCGGCAGTGGGCGGCGCCCCGGCAGCAGATCCGGTGCGGCCGACGCCAGGAACTGGGTGAAGGAGGACGTTCCCGCGTTGGTGAACACGTCCGGAAGGCGTCCGGATGGATCGAATCCCGCTGCCACGTGGTCCCTCTCTGCATAACGTGATCGCCTGACCGGGCCGCCCGTGCCGGCACGGCGCCGGTCGAGGCCACCGGTGTGTTGAAGCAGACTAGCGTGCGCACCCGGTGGGTGCGATCTTCACCGCCGGCGAGCTACTCGCCGCCCTTCTGTACGTAGCCGCGGACGAACTCCTCGGCGTTCTCTTCGAGCACCGAGTCGATCTCGTCGAGCAGGTCATCGACGTCCTCGGTGATCTCGGCGTGCCGCTGCGCGGCCTCCGGATCCGTCTCGGTGACCGTCTCGTCGACTTCCTCGGCCCGGCGGGACTTGCCGGACTGGGACTGACCGCCGCTGTCACGGGTAGCCATCAGGTG
Organism: Solwaraspora sp. WMMA2065; assembly: GCF_030345075.1. NCBI lineage: Bacteria > Bacillati > Actinomycetota > Actinomycetes > Micromonosporales > Micromonosporaceae > Solwaraspora > Solwaraspora sp. WMMA2065. The sequence continues at coordinate 1,402,650 of NZ_CP128361.1, read as the reverse complement.
CCTCCTCCACACGATCGCCTAGGTGAAACTTACCTCGCGGTGGCGACGGAACCGGCCGGCGTCGGCCACGTTCGCGCCAAGCGAACCTGGCCGGCTCAGCCTCCGGTGAGCACCTCCAGCAGGTCCTTCGCGCTGGCGCACCGGTCGAACAGGTCGCCCACGTGGACCTGAGTCCCCCGCTCCGGCTCCATCATCGGCACCCGGACCAGCGACTCCCGGCCCACGTCGAAGATGACCGAGTCCCAGCTGGCGGCGACCACCTCGGAGGCGTACTGCGCCAGGCACCGGCCCCGGAAGTAGGCCCGGGTGTCCGGTGGCGGCTCGACCATCGCGGCGCGGGTGGCGCTGTCGTCGAGCAGGGTACGCATCGCTCCCCGACCCACCAGGCGGTGGTAGAGGCCCTTCTCCGGCCTCACGTCGGCGTACTGCAGGTCGACCAGCTGCAGTTTCGGCGAGGCCCAGGTGAGCCCTTCCCGCTCCCGGTAGCCGTCGAGCAGCCGCAGCTTCGCGACCCAGTCCAGCTCCTGCGCGCAGGACATCACATCCCGTCCCAGCCGGTCGAGCACGTCCTCCCAGCGGTCCAGCACGTCGGCCGTGGCCTCGTCGAGGTCGGTACCGTACCGGTCGTCGACGAACGCCCTGGCCCGTTCGTAGAACGCCCACTGCAGGTCGAGCGCAGTGAGCCGGCGGCCGTCGCGCAGCCGCATCAGATGCGCCAGGGACGGGTCGTGGCTCACCGCCTTGAGCTCGGCCACCGGGTCGGCGATGCCGAGATCGGCGCCGAGCGCCTTCTCCTCGATCATGGTCAGGATCAACGAGGTGGTGCCGACCTTCAGGTAGGTGGAGATCTCCGAAAGGTTGGCGTCGCCGATGATCACGTGCAGCCGGCGGTACTTGTCGGCGTCGGCGTGCGGTTCGTCCCGGGTGTTGATGATCGGCCGCTTCAGCGTGGTTTCCAGGCCGACCTCGACCTCGAAGAAGTCGGCCCGCTGGGAGATCTGGAACCCGGTCTGGGAGCCGTCCTGGCCGATGCCGACCCGACCCGCCCCGCAGACGATCTGCCGGGTGACGAAGAACGGCGTCAGGTACGCCACGATGTCGGCGAACGGTGTCTGCCGACGCATCAGGTAGTTCTCGTGGGAGCCGTAGCTGGCGCCCTTGTTGTCGGTGTTGTTCTTGTACAGCTGGATGGGGTGCGAACCGGGGATGGTCGCCGCGCGGCGGGCCGCCTCCGCCATGACCCGCTCCCCCGCCTTGTCCCACCGGACCAGGTCCAGCGGGTTGGTGACCTCGGGGGTGGAGTACTCGGGGTGGGCGTGGTCGACGTAGAGCCGGGCACCGTTGGTGAGGATCACGTTGGCCAGGCCGAGATCCTCGTCGGCGAGGGCCTCCGCCGGGTCGTAGGCGGCCCCCGAGTAGGTGAAGCCGCGGGCGTCACGTAGCGGCGATTCCTCCTCGTAGTCCCACCGGGCCCGGCCGCCCCGGTTCAGTTCGGGTCGGGCACCGTAGGCGTTGACCACCTGTGAGGAGGTGACCATCGGGTTGGCTCCGGGCTGGCCGGGCACGGAGATGCCGTACTCCACCTCGGTGCCCATGATCCGCCGCACACTCATGCCGTTACCTCATCGCTTCCGTCGGCGCCCGTCATGTCGAGCGTAGTCCGCGCACCGACGGAACCGGACGTTGGCGTGTCCGCGTGGTCACGCGGGGCGCGTCGGACACCGGTCCCGCGGCGCGGTCGAGTCGCGCCGCGTAACCGGTGTCCCGCACCCCGAAACGGGGTGCGGGACACCGGACCGTGGTCAGAGGTACTGCCCGGTGTTGCTGGCCGTCTCGATCGACCGGCCGGCCTCCGCGCCCTTGCCGCCGGAGACAAGGGTACGGATGTAGACGATCCGTTCCCCCTTCTTACCGGAGATCCGGGCCCAGTCGTCCGGGTTGGTGGTGTTCGGCAGGTCCTCGTTCTCCCGGAACTCGTCGACGCACGCGTCGAGCAGGTGCTGCAGCCGCAGACCCTTGCGCCCGGAGGTGAGGAACTCCTTGATCGCCATCTTCTTGCCCCGGTCGACGATGTTCTGGATCATCGCGCCGGAGTTGAAGTCCTTGAAGTACAGGACCTCCTTGTCCCCGTTGGCGTAGGTCACCTCGAGGAACCGGTTCTCGTCGGTCTCCGAGTACATCCGCAGCACCACGGCGTCGATCATGGCTGCCACGGTGGCCTGCGGATCGTCGCCGTGCTCGGTGAGGTCGTCCGGGTGCAGCGGCAGCCCGGTGAGGATGTACTTGGAGAAGATGTCCTTGGCCGCCTCGGCGTCCGGACGCTCGATCTTGATCTTGACGTCCAGCCGGCCGGGCCGCAGGATCGCGGGATCGATCATGTCCTCCCGGTTGGAGGCACCGATCACGATCACGTTCTCCAGGCCCTCGACCCCGTCGATCTCGCTCAGCAGCTGCGGAACGATGGTGTTCTCCACGTCCGAGGAGACACCGGAGCCCCGGGTCCGGAAGACCGAGTCCATCTCGTCGAAGAACACGATCACCGGGGTACCTTCGCCGGCCTTCTCCCGGGCCCGCTGGAAAATCAGCCGGATGTGCCGCTCGGTCTCACCGACGTACTTGTTGAGCAGCTCCGGGCCCTTGATGTTGAGGAAGAAGCTGGTGTGCTTCTCCTCACCCCGCCGCTCGGCGATCTTCTTGGCCAGCGAGTTGGCCACCGCCTTGGCGATCAGCGTCTTGCCGCACCCGGGCGGACCGTAGAGCAGGATGCCCTTCGGTGGACGCAGATGGTGCTCACGGAACAGCTCCGCGTGCAGGAACGGCAGCTCGACCGCGTCCCTGATCTGCTCGATCTGGGCGTGCAGGCCGCCGATGTCGGTGTAGTCGACGTCCGGCACCTCCTCCAGCACCAGCTCCTCGACCTCGCTCTTCGGTATCCGCTCGTAGGCGTACGCCGACCGCGGCTCGATCATCAGCGAGTCGCCAGCCCGCAGCGCGCTGCCGACCAGCGTCTGCGCCAGATGCACCACCCGCTCCTCGTCGGCGTGCGAGATGACCAGGGCACGGTCACTCGGCTCGCCGGTCGGATTGTCGAGGAGTTCCTTGAGCATCACCACCTCACCGACCCGCTCGTAGCCGAACGCGTCGACCACGTTGAGCGCGTCGTTGAGCAGGACCTCCTGGCCGCGTTGGAGCTCGTCGGCGTCCAACGAGGGAGAGAGCGCCACCCGTAGCTTCCGGCCACCGGTGAAGACGTCCACCGTGCCGTCCGCGTGTCGGGCCAGGAAGACGCCGTACCCGCTGGGCGGTTGCGCCAGCCGGTCGATCTCCTCCTTGAGCGTGACGATCTGGGCCCTGGCTTCCTTGAGGGTCGCCACGAGCCGTTCGTTGTTCTCGGTCAGTCGGGCCAGCTGCGCCTGCGCTGCCGCCAGCCGTTCCTCGAGCTGCCGCACGTGTCGGGGGCTTTCGGTCAACTTGCGCCGCACCAGAGCGAGTTCCTCTTGAAGAAACGCGACCTGGGTGGAGAGATCGTGGGCCTCCTTCTCCCACCGTGCGGCGCGCGAATCCGCGTCGTCGCTGCGTGCCACGTCCCACCTCCCCGGGGGCTAAAACGTACTGCCCTAACACTAGCCGTTTGCCGGACGTTTCGAACCCACGCAACACAGTCGTCCCACAACCTTGATCGCTCGGGCACGTCACAAGCGGCCGACGGACGCCTGGCCGGCCGGTCCCACGGCGTGTCGGGTACCGTCGGGACGCGAGGACGGGCACGACCCAGGGAGGTGCGCGGTGACGACCCCGACCGAGACCCGGTCCCCCGGAGAGCCGGGCGAAACGGCATCAACCGACACGGAGCTGCAGGTCTGGGTCGACCAGGACCTCTGCACCGGAGACGGGCTGTGCGTGCAGTACGCCCGGGACGTCTTCGAGTTCGACATCGACGGGCTCGCCTACGTCAAGGACGCCTCCGGGGAACTGCAGGTCGCCGAGGGCGCCCGGGTCGCCGTCCCCGAACGGCTGCGGCTCGACGTGATCGACGCGGCCAAGGACTGCCCCGGCGAGTGCATCCACGTGGTCCGCGCGGACGACCAGACCGAGGTGTCCGGACCGGACGCCGGCTAGCCACCCGGTCTACCGGTACGGCTCGCTGCCCGCCGGTACGGCCACCTACCTGCGATGGGTGACCCACATCACAGCAGCGGCCGGCCCGCCACCGAGGCGACCACCCGGGCGAACTCCTCGAGCCGCGCGATCTGCCCCGAACCACCGTCGTCGAGCGTCTTGCCGAACCGCAGCGCGTCGTGCCGGGGGCCGAGATGCTCCTCGGGTTGCGTCTCGTCCTGCGAACTGAGCAGCAGGTAGACGTCGACGCTGTCCACCCGGATCTGCCCGTTCGGCGTACGGGTCAGCCGACGGCGGCAGCCGACCTCGGTGACCGTGGACAACGGCACCACCCGTAACGACGACGTCATCGACCCGACCGGCCCGTCCCCCGGCGGGACGTCCTCACCGTGCCACAGGACCATCCGGCTGCCGTCGCAGATCGCCACCTCCTGCCAGACCCCGTTGACCTCGTTGACGAACCGCTCGAGGGTGAAGGCGAGAACCTCGGCGCCCGCCAGTACGCCACCGAGCGCCTCCAGCGCGACGTCCGGGTCCCGCAGGTACGCCCGGCTGGCCGCGTCCAGGTCCGGATAGGGCGACCAGTCGGGGAAGACCGCCGGCAACTCGCCACCACCGAACGCGGGCCGGCTCATGCCGGCCCCGTCCCGGCCACCGTGCCCAGCGACGGGGCCGGCCCTTCGGCCCGGTCGGGTGACGCCGGACCGGCGGCGTCGGGCGGCACCGGCGCACCGGTCTGGTCCCGGCGGCGCGCCGCGTACGCCTCCGCTCCCTTGCTCGGCTTGCGCCGCCGCGGCGGCGCGCTGACCCCCGGTGCCAACCGGCGGGCCGACACCAGAAACGCGGTATGCCCGATCATCCGGTGGTCGGGCCGCACCGCCAACCCGTCGACATGCCAGTCCCGCACCAACGACTCCCACGCCCGAGGCTCGGTGAACCCGCCGGCGGCGCGCAACGCCTCGACCAGTTCGCTCAGCTGCGGCGTGGTGGCGACGTAGCCGACGAAGACCCCGCCGGGCAGCAACGCCCGGGCCACCAGGTCCAGCACCTCCCACGGCGTCAGCATGTCCAGGATGATCCGGTCGAAGCCGACCTCCGGGCAGGACGCGACGTCACCGACGTGCAGCCGCCAGGCCGGGTGCGGGCCGCCGAAGAACGCCTGCACGTTCGCCCGGGCCACCTCGGCGAAGTCCGCCCGGGCCTCGTACGAGTGCACCTCACCGTCGGTGCCGACGGCGCGCAGCAGCGAACAGGTCAGCGCGCCCGACCCGGCACCGGCCTCCAGCACCCGGGCCCCCGGGAACACATCACCCATCGCCACGATCTGAGCGGCGTCCTTCGGATAGATCACCTGAGCCCCGCGCGGCATGCTCAGCACGTAGTCGGCCAGCAGCGGCCGCAGCGCGAGGTACGCGGTACCGCCGGCCGACGTCACCACGCTGCCTTCGGGCAGGCCGATCAACTCGTCGTGCGACAGGGCACCGCGATGGGTGTGGAACGACCGACCGGCAGCGAGCGTGACGGTGTGCATACGCCCCTTCGGGTCGGTCAACTGCACCCGGTCGCCCGGCTGGAAGGGGCCACGCCGGGTGGAGATCGGCGTGGTACTGACATCGCCGGATGCCACGGCGGTCGGCGGAGGGGTCACTGGCTCATCTTTCGGGTCGGTTCCAACAACTGCGCCAGATCGGCGACGTGCAGCACGCCGATCACGTCCTCGCCCCGGGTCACCAGGTACTGCGCGCCCGGATGTTCCTGCACGGTACGGACCACCTGCTCGCCGGTGAGGTCGACCGGGATCCGGCGGACCCCGTCGATACCGCGCGCGACGGTGTCGACCGCCACCCACGGACGGCGCTCCGGCGGAACCGCAGCGGCCGCAGCCCGGTCCACCAGCGCCACCAACCGGCCGAACGAGTTCGTCACCGCCATGGCCGGCTCCCGCCCACCCGGTTGCGCCGGGTGGGCGCCGGCGACCCGGCGCTGCGCCTCAGCCAACGGCGTCCCGCTCGGCACCGGAAAGACCGGCCGGGCGAGCGCCGCCAGGTCGACCAGTGGGAACCGGCGGCCGATGCGCGCGACCCGGATCGACTGGCCGGCACCCTGCCAGAGGGTGAACGCCACCAGCAGCATGAAGATCAGCCCGAACGGGGACAGGATACCGGCCAGCGTGAGCAGCACCACCAGGCCGGCGGTGCCCGCCGCAACGGCCCGACCGACCCAACCGGCGGCCTCGGTGCCGACGTGGCGGTCCCTGGTCACCGCCCAGACCGCGGCACGCAGCGCGCGCCCGCCGTCTAGGGGCAGCCCCGGCAACGCGTTGAACACCGCCACCAGCAGGTTCGCCGCCGCCAACTGGAACGCCAACTGGTTGATCAACGTACGGTCCGGCAGCAGCACGGTCGCCACCACCGAGACCAGGCCCAGGACCAGCGACACCGCCGGACCCGCCAGCGACACCAGCAGGTCGACCTTGGGGGTCGGGGCGTCCCGGTCCATCTCGGTGTAGCCGCCGAGCATCTCCAGGGTGATCCCGCGGACCCCGATGCCGTAGCGGCGGGCGGTCAACGCGTGCCCCAGCTCGTGCAGCAGCACCGAACCGAGCAGGCAGACCACGAAGCCCAGGCCGACCGCGTAGCGGGCCGGCTGCGGCACGTCCAACTGGGTGCGGACGAACTCGCCGTACAGCACGGTGACCAGGATCGCCAGGAACAGCACCGAGGTGTGGAGGTGCACCGGGAAGCCGAGCACCCGGCCGAGGCTGATCCCCGGCCGCCGGTCAGGGCGCCGGTCGGGGCGTTTCGCGGTGTCCTCCATCGGGTTGATGCTACGGAACGCCGTACCGGCCGGCGCGCACGGTTTGTCGCCGCGCCGCCGGCCGGACTGTCACAGCGGTGCCATACCCTGCGTGCATGACAATCGGCCCGGACATCGCGCCCGACGTCGAACCACCCCGGCTGGCCACGTTGTCGCCGTCGCGGGCGGCCGATTTCAAGACCTGCCCGCTGCTGTACCGGTTCCGCAGCATCGACCGGCTGCCCGAGCGAACCACCGTCGACCAGGCCCGGGGCACCCTGGTCCACGCCGTCCTGGAGCGTCTGTTCGATCTGCCGGCCGACCAGCGCACCCCGGCGGCGGCCGCCGACCTGGTCGCCCCGCAGTGGCAACGGCTGCTGGACACCGACCCGACGCTGGCCGACGTCGTCACCACCGGGCCGGCGGAGCCGACGCCGGACGAGCAGGCGGGCCGCCCGGAGCTGGACGAGTTCCTGGCCGCCGCCCGACACCTGCTCGACGGTTACTTCACCGTCGAGGATCCCCGCCGGCTGGAACCGGCCGAACGGGAGAGCCTGGTCAACGCGGTGGTCGACGGGCAGCTGCTGATCCGCGGCTACATCGACCGGCTGGACGTCTCCCCCGCCGGGGACCTGCGGGTGGTCGACTACAAGACCGGCGGTGCCCCCCGAGAGGCGTTCGAGTCCCGGGCGCTGTTCCAGCTCAAGTTCTACGCTCTGGTGCTGTGGCGTACCCGTGGCGTCGTCCCCCGGGTGCTCCGGCTGCTGTACCTGCGCGACGCCGAGATCTGCGACTACACGCCGGACGCCGAGGAGCTGCAGCGGTTCGAACGCACCGTCCTGGCGCTGTGGCGGGCGATCCTGCAGGCCACCGAGAGCCGGGACTTCCGCCCCAAACAGAGCCGGCTCTGCGACTGGTGCAGCTACCAGGCGTACTGCCCGGTGTATGGCGGGACCCCGCCGCCCTTTCCCGACCTGGCGCAGGACCTGGTCTCCTCCTGAGGGAGGAGACCAGGTTCGCACCGTGGTGGGCGCGACGCCACCGCCGTACCGGATACCGTCGCGACATGGAGCCCACCGAGCCGGACCGGTCCACCGGACCGCACGGGTCGCGGTGGTGGCGGTGGTGGTGGCGGTGGTGGCGTACGGCCCGGGGCGCCGGCACGACCGGACCGGTGCCGCCGGTGCTGGCCCGCGACGGCCTGCTCGCCGCCACGGTCGTCGGGGTCGATCTGGCCCTCCAGGCGCTCGGGCCGACCGGTCAGCCCGGCCCGAACCTCGGCTGGCCGGCCGTCGTCGGCTGGAGCCTGATCGCGGCGGCGCCGATCGCGGCACGCCGGGTCGTCGTCTGGCCGGCCGTGCTGGCCAGCGCCGCGATGGTGGCCGTCCCGCTGCTGACCGGCCACGAACCGGTGAGCATGGCGCTCGCCCTGATGATCCTGACCTACACCGCGGCCTGCTGGCTGGCGCTGCGCCCGGCGGTCGTCGCCACCGCCGTACTGTGGCTGCCGGTGCTGACCGTCAACGCGGCGCTGCCACAGGGTGCCGAAATGCCGGGAATCTCCCGGTTGTACCTGCTGTTCGTCAACGGACTGACCATGCTGGTCGCCTTCTTCATCGGGCGGACCGTGCACGCCCGTCGGTCGGCGACGCGGACGCTGGCCGAACGCGCCCGGGTGGCCGAGGAGAACCAGCGGGCGGCCGCGGACCAGGCGGTCGCCGACGAACGGCGGCGGATCGCCCGGGAGCTGCACGACGTCGTGGCCCACCACGTCAGCGTCATGGGGGTGCTGGCCACCGGTGCCCGTCGGGTGCTGCACCGCGACCCGGCCGCCGCCGACGAGGCGCTCGGCACCATCGCCGACACCAGCCGCAGCACGCTACGGGAGATGCGTCGGCTGCTCGACGTCCTGCGCACCGACGCCGAACCGGCCGACGCCGAGCTCACCCCGCAGCCAGGGCTCGGCGGCATCGAGTCCCTGGTCGAGCAGATCCGCGAGGCGGGTCTGCCGGTGACCCTGCGGATCGACGGGGTACCCGGGGACCTGGATCCCGGCGTGACGCTGACCCTCTACCGGATCGTCCAGGAGGCGCTCACCAACGCGCTCAAGCACGCCGGAGCGGCAACCGCCGAGGTGCGGCTCAGCTTCGGCGTCTACTGGCTGATCGTCGAGGTGTTCGACACCGGCCGCGGTCCCGGTCCGGACCGCGGCCGGGTCGGGCACGGTCTGGTCGGAATGCGGGAGCGGGTGGCCCTGTACGGTGGCACGCTGCGGACCGGCCCGCGCCCGGGCGGCGGCTTCCGCATCTACGCCAAGCTGCCGATGGAGCAGCTGGGGGCGGCTACCCGACAAGGAGCACCGTGACCGAACCCGGCATCGCCGCGCCGTCCACCACCCGTCCGGTCCGGATCCTGCTCGCCGACGATCAACCGCTGCTGCGCACCGGATTCCGGATGGTCCTCGGCGCCGAGGACGACCTGGACATCGTCGGCGAGGCGGCGGACGGGGCGGAAGCCGTCGACCTGGCCCGCCGGCTCCTGCCCGACGTCGTGCTGATGGACATCCGGATGCCCCGGATGGACGGGGTGGCGGCGACCCGGGCGATCGTCGACGCCCGGCTGCCGGTCCGGGTCCTCATCCTCACCACTTTCGACCTCGACGAGTACGTGGTGGGGGCGCTGCGCGCCGGTGCCAGCGGCTTCCTGGCCAAGGACGTGCCCGCCGAGGACCTGGTGGCCGCCATCCGGACAGTAGCGGTCGGTGAGGCCGTGGTGGCTCCCCGGATCCTGCGCCGGCTGTTGGACAAGTTCGCGCTCACCCTGCCCGATCCGGACGCGGCGCCGCCGAAGGCGCTGGACGTGCTCACCGAACGGGAACGTGAAGTGCTCATTCAGATGGCCCGAGGACTGTCCAACGCCGAGATCGCCAGCACCCTGTCGGTCAGCGAAACCACCATCAAGACCCACGTCGGACACGTGCTGACCAAACTCCGACTGCGGGACCGGGTCCAGGCCGTGGTGCTGGCGTACGAGTCCGGCCTGGTCCGCCCTGGCGGATGAGTCCGGCCCGAGCCTGCCCTGGCGGATGAGTCCGGCCCGAGCCTGCCCTGGCGGATGAGTCCGGCCCGCCGGGATCATTCTCAGGTCGGAGGAGCGCCCCCGTCACGGGCGGAGTGGTGAACCGTTCCCGGGCAGGACCCGGGCAGGGCGACCGGAACATACCGTTGGCGGCAGACAACAACGGTAGGAGTCTCCGACGTGACAACGACGACAGCGACCGGACCAGCCGCCCGGGCAGCCGACGTGTGGAAGGTGTACGGCACCGGCGAAGCCCAGGTGATCGCCCTGCACGGCGTCACCCTCGACCTGGAACCCGCCCGGTTCACCGCCATCATGGGGCCGTCCGGCTCGGGCAAGTCCACTTTGATGCACTGCCTCGCCGGGCTCGACACCGTCACCCGCGGCACCATCACCATCGGCGACACCACTGTCACCGGACTCAACGACACCGGGCTGACCAGACTCCGCCGGGACAAGCTCGGCTTCATCTTCCAGCAGTTCAACCTCCTCCCCACGCTCACCGCCGAGGAGAACATCCTGCTGCCCATGGCGATCGCCGGCCGCAAACCCGACCCCGCCTGGTTCGACACCGTCATCGACACCGTCGGCCTGCGTGACCGCCTGCACCACCGACCCACCCAACTGTCCGGCGGCCAGCAGCAGCGGGTCGCCTGTGCCCGCGCCCTCGTCGCCCGCCCCGACGTCGTCTTCGCCGACGAACCGACCGGCAACCTCGACTCCCGCGCCGGCGCCGACGTCCTCGGCTTCCTACGCAACTCGGTACGCGACCACCAGCAGACCATCGTCATGGTCACCCACGACCCGGTCGCCGCCTCCTACTCCGACCGCGTCGTCTTCCTCTCCGACGGCCGTATCGTCGACGAGCTACAGCAGCCGACCGCCGAGGCGGTCCTCGACCGGCTGAAGGGCCTCGACGTCGCGGCGATCGAGCAGGAGCAGGTTTGATGCTGCGCGCCACGTTGAAGAGTCTGCTCTCCCGCAAACTGCGGCTGGTGCTGTCCGCAGTGGCGATCGTCCTCGGGGTGCTGTTCGTTTCCAGCGCCACGGTGCTCACCGACAGCTTGAGCAGCCGCTTCGAACGGCTCTTCCAGACCGTCAACGCGGACGTCGCCGTACAGGTGCAGGCGGCCGACACGGCCGGTCAGCAAGCGGAGCCGCCGCTGCTGACCGACGCTGACCTGAATCGCATCGCCGCTGTCAACGGGGTGGCGTCGGTGACCGGTGACGCCAGCTCTACCGGGGTGATCCCGTTCCGGGCCGCCGACGGCAAGGCGGTGCCGAGCCAGGCACCGCAGCTGGGCATCGGCCTGACCGCCGCCGGCGACGACGACGCGCTGCTCCAAATCGCCGAGGGACGCACGCCCAGCGCCGACGACGAGGTCGCGGTGACCCGGTTGACCGCCGAGCAGGCCGGCGTCACGGTCGGCGACCAGCTCCGGGTGTACGTCTCCAGCGCCTACCAGGCCAGCGAGTACGACGTGGTGGGCCTGCTGGAGTACAGCGGGGGCAGGTCCACCCTCGGTGGCGAGACACTGGTCGCCTTCACCGTACCACAGGCACAGCAGTTGTTCTACGGCGAGGCCGGGGTGTTCGGCACGGCACAGTTGACCGCCGACCCCGGTGTCACCGACGACGAGCTCAAGCGGCTGGTGGCCGACGAGCTGCCCGCCGGGTTCGAGGCGGTGACCGGCGCAGAGCTCGCCGACGAGCAGGCGTCCCAGTTCACCCAGCTGCTGACCTTCGTCAACTGGTTCTTCCTCGGGTTCGCGCTGATCGCGTTGCTGGTCGGCATGTTCCTGATCTTCAACACGTTCAACATCCTGGTCGCGCAGCGGTCCCGCGAGCTGGCCCTGCTCCGGGCACTGGGTGCCAGCTGGGCCCAGGTCACCTCGGCGGTGCTGATCGAGGCGCTGGTCGTCGGCGTGATCGCGGCCACCCTCGGCCTGGCCGCCGGCATCGGCGTCGCCGCCGGCCTGCAGTTCCTGGCGGTCGAAGCGCTGTCGCTGCCCGCTGGCGGGTTGATCGTCTCACCGGTCGCGATCCTGGCGTCCTACCTGGTCGGTGTACTGATGACCATGGTCGCGGCGTTGATTCCGGCGATCCGCGCCTCGGCGGTTCCGCCGGTGGCCGCGATGCGCGACGTGGTCCGCCCGGACCGGCCGCTGACCGGGCTCACCACTACCGGCGGGGTGGTCACCGCGCTCGGCGCGGGGCTGCTGGCCGTGGGTCTGATCGGTGTCTCCGGGCTGACCGCCGTCGCGCTCGGCGGTGGCGTGCTGCTGTCGATCATCGGCGTGGCGCTGCTGTCGCCCGCCCTCACCCGTCCGGTGGCCGGCACCGTCGGTCGCCTGGTCAGCTGGGGTACGGCGACCGGTCTCGGCCGACGCAACACGCTGCGCAACCCGCGGCGTACCGCTGTCACCGCCGCTGCCCTGATGATCGGGGTGACCCTGGTCAGCACCATCGCGGTGATCGGGTCGTCGTTGAAGGCAACCACCACCGACCTGGTGGAGAACGGCCTCGGGGCCGAGATCATCATCTTGACCAACGGCCAGCAACTGCCGACCGGGCGGGAGGGTTTCGATCCCGCACGCCTCGACCAGGTAGCCGAGATCGACGGTGTGACCGGCACCGTCGCGTACCACATCGCGATACTGACCGCCGACGGCCGCCCCAACCAGCTCATCTCCGCCACCGACCTGTCACAGGCCGGCCCGATGTTCGCTCTCGAGACCGTACAGGGCCGCCTCGACGCCGGCGACGGCGAGACGGTGGTCGACGTGAACACCGCGCAATCCAACGGATGGACGGTCGGCGACGACATCGTCATCGACATGCCGCGTGGCGGCGAACGGGCCTACGAACTCGTCGGCGTCTACCGCACCGCGCTCACCGCCGGGCTGATCCTGCCCGAGTCCCAGGTGCAGTACCTCGCCGGGCCGCTGGCCTACCAGGGGTTCGTCGCCACCACCCCGGACGCCGACGTGCAGCGGATCGTCGCCGAGACCGAGGCGCTGATGGCCGACTACCCGTTGGTGACGGTCGGCGACCGCAGCAGCTTCGTCGAGCAGCAGAACCAGCTGGTCGACATCCTGCTCAGCATCTTCTACGTACTGCTGGCCCTCGCAGTGCTGGTGGCCTTCATCGGAATCGTCAACACCCTGGTGCTGAGCATCTACGAACGCACCCGGGAACTCGGGCTGCTACGCGCGGTAGGGATGAGCCGACGCCAGGTCCGCCGGATGGTCCGCGTCGAATCACTGCTGATGGCGGTCTTCGGCTGCCTGCTCGGTGTGGCGTTGGGCGTGGCGCTCGGACTGGCCGCGTCGTTCGCAATGCGCAGCCAGGACGTGCTGTCGGTGGTCAGCGTGCCGGTCGGCCAACTCGTCGGGTTCGTCGTCGCCGCCGCGCTGGCCGGCGTGGTCGCTGCCTGGTGGCCGGCCTGGCGGGCGTCCCGGTTGAACGTACTGCAGGCGATCTCGCACGAGTGACCGACCAGGCCGGTTGACGGGCAGCCCGAACCGGGCTGCCCGTCAACCGGCCGCCACGGGCAGATCGGCCCGGTACGCGGCGAGCAGCGCGGTCAGATCGGCCACCGTCACGTCGCACAGACTGGCCCGTACCTGGACCCGGTCCGGCACCGGGAACGCCGCCTCGGCCGGCACCGCGAGCACCGCCGCCCCGGCGGCGTGCGCGCTGGCCACCCCAGCCGGGGAATCCTCGACCGCCACGCAGTCCGTCGCCGACACGCCGAGGGCGGCTGCAGCGGCCAGGTACGGGGCCGGATCGGGTTTGGTCGCCGGCACCTCGTCGCCGCAGCACACCACGTCGAAGTTGTGCCGCCCGATGGTGTGCAGCGCCACGTCGACCAGGGCACGTTCGGTCGAGGTGACCAGCGCGGTACGGATGCCGGCCGCCCGGACGGCCCGGACCAGCTCGAAGGCGCCCGGCCGGGCCGGTAGGCCGACGCTGAACAGGGCGGTGACCCGACGGGTCAGCCAGGCTGCGCCGGCCGCCGGGTCCCGCCACGGCTGGTCCAGGTCCTCATGCAGCAGCCCCATCGTGGTGGCCATGTCCGAACCCACCATCGCCAACCGCGCCTCGGCGGACAGTTGCCCGCCGTAGTGCACGGCCAGCTCCCGCAGGGCCACGTCCCAGAGCTTCTCGCTGTCGATCAACGTTCCGTCCATGTCGAACAGGACGGCGGCGGGTGGCGGGGTATTCAGCGGAACCTCCCTGGTCCGGGAACGACGGGTTGTCCCACGATCCTGCCTGATCACAGCGCTGTCGCCCAGCCGGCGACGGCGACGGCGCAGGTCGCCGGCCGGCGTGAGTCAGGTCAGGTCACACCCGGCCAGCGACCGGTCATACCCGTTGAAGAAGGCTGCGCTCCGCTGGTCGGCGGTGCCGTGCGAGCCCTCCTCGAACCACGGTTGGTCGGGATCGTCCGCCACGCTCGCCAGACCGCGTTGGAACTCCTCCAGGTCACCGTCGTCGAGCTGCAGCGTGCCGTCGCGTACCGAGTCACCGAGATAGGCCCCGGCCAGACAGTCGGCGGCCAGCTCCCGCTGGATGCTGAACCGGTACTCCAGATCCAGCCGCACCTGGATGCCGTGCGCGTATTCATGGCCGATGAGGTAGAACAGGAACGAGTCGCCGACCGTCTGGAAGACATCGAATGCCCAGTTCGCATCGTAGGCGATGAACTCGGACCCGCTGGTCAGGCAGTAGACCGCGTTGTTGCGCGGAATGAGCTGGTCGCCGCAGCTCAGTTCGCCGTCGCGTTGGTAGGCGATCGCCTGCCCGATCGGCTCGAACGCCGCGCCGAACCCGGCGAACCGCTGCGACCAGTACTGGTCGGCGAGAGCTTCGGCCCCCGCGATGTCCTGCTCGAACTCCTCGACCGTGTCGGTGCCGTCGAGTGACCCGTCGGCCGCCCCGGTGGCACCGCCCCCGGGCACCGCCGGCTGGTTGGGTTCACCCGGCCCGGCGTCGGGCAGCGGCACCGCGGCGCAGGCCGCCGCCGCGACGACGGCGGCACACAACGCCACCAGCTGAAACCGGCTGCGGACACGGTCGCCGGGCTGACGCATACCGGCCTCCTCGCTCAGTTGTCGGACGGCGACGCGTGGCCGTCTGCGGTCCATGCTGCCCCAGTTGCGCAATACGTACGGCGTCGGTATGCGGATCAGGCCGACGGTGGAGCCGGCGCGGCCACCGGGCCGGGTCGTCGGCCGGCACGTAGGCTGACAGGGTGAGGCACGACAACTACCCCGCACCCAGACGTCGACGAGTAGTCGCAACGACCGCGAGCATGCTGCCAGGTCGGTATGACGGCGAGGAGGCCCGGTGACCGAGTTCGACGGTCTGCCGGTGCTGCGGTCACCGGTGGCTATCGCCGCGTTCGAAGGCTGGAACGACGCCGCGGACGCCTCCACCGCGGCCGTCGAGCACCTGCAGGAGGTCTGGCAGGCCCGGGAGATCGCCGCGCTAGACCCGGAGGACTTCTACGACTTCCAGGTCAGCCGGCCGACCATTACCGGCTCCAGCGGCGACGCGCGCCGTATCGAGTGGCCGACGACCCGGTTCATGGTGGCCAGCCCGGAAGGCACCGACCGGGACGTGGTGCTGATCCACGGGATCGAACCGAGCATGCG
Source organism: Solwaraspora sp. WMMA2065 (assembly GCF_030345075.1). Taxonomy (NCBI): domain Bacteria; kingdom Bacillati; phylum Actinomycetota; class Actinomycetes; order Micromonosporales; family Micromonosporaceae; genus Solwaraspora; species Solwaraspora sp. WMMA2065. The sequence goes on along the minus strand of NZ_CP128361.1, from coordinate 1,386,997 downwards.
CTGGCGTACCTTCTGCGAACAGGTCCTGGAGCTGTGCCACAGTCTGGAGGTCAACCGGGTGGTGCTGCTCGGCGCTCTGCTCGCCGACGTGCCGTACACCCGGCCGTTGCCGATCAGCGGGACCGCGTCGGAGAAGGAGGCGGCACAGCGGCTCCAGCTCGTCCCCACCCGGTACGACGGTCCCACCGGGATCGTCGGAGTGCTGCAGGACGCCTGCGCCCGCGCGGAGGTGGACGCGGTCTCGTTCTGGGTACACGTGCCGCACTACGCCAACAACCCCCCCTGCCCGAAGGCGACACTGGCGCTGCTGCACCGGGTGGAGGACGTTCTCGACCTGCCGGTTCCGATGGCCGACATGGCCGAGGAGGCGGCCAAGTGGGAGGCCCGGGTACGGACCACCGCCGAGCAGGACGCCGAGCTGGGCGAGTATGTCCGCGAGTTGGAGGAACGGGTCGGCGACGCTGGTATCCAGCCGCTGACCGGTGACGAGATCGCCCAGGAGTTCGAGAAGTACCTGCGCCGCAGGGGTGGGTCGGCCGGCCCGACAGCCGGTTCGTGGTGACCGGCCGGACGGATACCCGACCCGGATCTATCGGCTAACTGACAGCTCCGTCAGTCGGGCGGCCCTTTACCGGAAAATGTCCGGATGCTAACCCCCACCCCTCTTATGCGTCTGGTGACCGGTTTCTGGAGCTTCAAGACCCTGGCCGCCGCCGTCGAGCTGAACCTGTTCACCAGGCTCGCCGGCGGACGGACCATCACCGTCGGGCAGCTGTGCGACGAGTACGGGCTGGCTGAGCGCCCAGCGGGCACTCTGCTCGCCGCCTGCGCCTCGCTCGGACTGCTCACCAAGCAACCCGGCTCCGACAGCTACCGCAACGCGCCGATCGCCGAGGAGTTCCTGGTAGCCGGCCGCCCCTACTACTTCGGCGGTCAGGTTCGCTACTGCGACGAACGTACCTACCTACCGTGGCATCGCATCGGTGAGGCGTTGCGTACCGACCGGCCACTGACCTGGGACCCGGACACCCAGGAGTCGCTCTTCGCCGACGTGGATCCGCGGATCCTGAACCTGTTTCTGGAGGCTATGTACGCCGCGTCGATCTTCACCGCCCGCGCGCTGGGTGAGGCCTACGACTTCAGCGCCCATCACCGGCTACTCGATCTGGGCGGCGGGTCGGGCGCGTACCCCATCGAGTTGTGCCGGCGGTACCCGCATCTGCGGGCGAGCGTCTACGACCTGCTACATGTCGTGCCGGTCGCTGCGGAGAAGGCCGCCGCCGCCGGTCTGGCCGACCGGATCGACACGGTCACCGGTGACTTCTTCGTCGACGAGAAGCTGCCGCAGGGACATGACGTCATCCTGCTCAGCATGATCCTGCACGACTGGGATGAACCGACCAACCGGGCGCTGCTGACCCGCTGCCACGACGCGCTGCCGTCAGGCGGCACGATCGTCGTCTGCGAGTTGCTGCTCAACCCCGAACGCACCGGTCCACCCGAGGCCGCCCTCATGGGGATGAACATGCTGGTGGAGACGGAGGGCGGGCGCAACTACTCGGAGACCGAGTACGCCGATTGGTTGGCCGACGCCGGGTTCGGCTCCATCCGTACCGTGGTCTTCGACGCCCCCGGGGCGAACGGCGCACTGATCGCCCGCAAGCGGTGACCGTCGTCGGACGCTGATTGACGAGTGGTCGGGCTGGTGCGTCCGGTTACTGGTCACGCCGATGGGTGTTGTCTGGCGGTGGTCGGGCTGGACACACTCCCTCTGTTATCCTAGGATGCTAGGTATATCGGTTGAAGGGTGGTCGGTCCGTAGAGATGCAGGTCAATCCTGGAGCCGCCGAGGTTCCACACCGCCAGATCGCCGACCTGATTCGAGAACGGATCCGCCGCGGCGAGTGGGCACCCGGCGAACGGCTGCCCGCCATCCCCGCCCTCGCCGAAATGTACGGTGTGGCCAAGCAGACCGCCCAGCGTACCGTCGATCAGCTCCGCGTCGAAGGACTGTTGATCACCAAGCCGGGCTCCGGCACGTTCGTCCGGGGCACCCGACGCCGACTCAACAGGCTCGCCCGTGGCCGGTACGGCGGACACCGCGGATACCACGCCGACCTGGCGGCGCGCTACCGGCAGCAGCTGACCGAGGTCGGCCGCGCTCCGGCGGTACCCGAGGTGGCCGACGCGTTCGGCGTCACTGACGGCACCGAGCTGATCGTCCGCCGGCACCTGGTGCGCACCGAGGACTCCCCGGTCGAGGTGGGAGCCTCCTGGTTCCGAGTGGCCGACGCCGCCGGCACCAGCCTGGAGCGGGCCGAGCCGTTCGGCCGACCCACCTACCAGGAGGCCGAGGAGGTGACGGGCCGACGATACGTCTGGGCGCGCGACGTGCTCAGCGCCCGTCAGCCCAGCCGACAGGAGGCGCAGCTGCTCCGAATTCGTCCGGACACCCCGGTGCTACATCTGCTGCACGTGGCCTACGACGGCGACCGGCGACCGATCGAGGTGGCCCAGGCGACCTGGCCCGGCCCGGTGACCACCTTGACCGAAGAGTACCGGGTCCCGGCACCCATGCCGGATCCGGACCCAGATCCCGGTCTCGTACTCGGCTGACCAGGTACTTCTTGCGGCTTACTTTGTTTTCCATTCAAACTATTGACTTGAAAATCGAGGCATGTGAATCTCGGCACGGGACTGTCGCGAGGGCCGCGCGGCACGGCGGGACCGGGCTACCCGCCGTCCGATCCGGCGGGAACGCCTGTGTCCCGGCAAACCCCGCCACCGCCGTCCAACCTTGTCCGGGAGCAGACATGCCTTCCCTCACCGTCACCCCGTGGGCACCCCTGCGCCGGGTACTCACCGTTGCGGCTGTCGCCGCGTTGCTGTTCACCACCGCGCTGGCCGACGTAGCCGCCGCACACGGCTCATCGATCGCCCCACCGTCACGCAACTACGGGTGCTACGAACGCTGGGCCAGCGACTTTCAGAACCCCCGGATGGCCACCGAGGACCCGATGTGCTGGCAGGCCTGGCAGGCAGACTCCACCGCCATGTGGAACTGGAACAGTCTTTACATCGACGGGGTCAACGGCCAGCACCAGGCACACATCCCCGACGGTCAGCTGTGCAGCGCCGGCAACACCGGCGGTGTCCGGTATGCCGCACTGGACCAACCCGGCAACTGGCGTGCCGCCAACGTCGGCACGAACTTCACGCTCACGTACCACGACCAGGCGCTGCACGGTGCCGACTACCACCTGGTGTACGTCACCCGGCAGGGTTTCAACCCACTCACCCAGCGACTGCGCTGGAGCGATCTGGAGCTGGTGTGGACCACCGACGGCGCGGACCCCGGTGAGGGCACCCGGACCAGCAACCCGAACCTCAACGGCGTGTCGGTCGACATCCCAGTCAGCGCGCCCGGCAGGACCGGCCGGCACATCGTCTACCTGATCTGGAAGGCCAGCCACGCCGACCAGACCTACTACTTCTGCAGCGACGTGAACTTCGGCGGGACCCCGGCCCCGACCACCGCACCACCCACCACCCCGGCGCCGGGCGGCTGTACCGCAACCTTCTCCATCGTCGCCACCTGGCAGGGCGGCTTCCAGGCCGAAGTGCGGGTGACTGCCGGCGGTACGCCGATCAGCCGCTGGACGTTGAACTGGACCAATCCCACCGGACAGCAGGTCACCCAGGCGTGGAACGCCACGGTCAGCAGCAACGGTTCGGCCGTCACCGCCACCAACGTCAGCTACAACGGCAGCATCGGGTCCGGAGCGTCCACCAGCTTCGGCCTGCTCGGCTCGGCCACCGGCACGCCGGTGGCACCGACCCTGACCTGCACGCCGAACTGACCTGTCCACGAAGTCCGGTCGGGTCCGGCGCCGCTGCAGGACCCGACCGGACACCGGTACGGTCAACCGAGTCAGTCGTGCAGGCGCACACCGAGCAGGGCGTCGCAGGTCTCGGCCATCAGCGTCGGTGCCTGCGGATCCGCACCGGTGCCGGCGAGCGCGTGGTCGGCCCACTCGTCGATCAGGGCCAACGCGCCAGGGGTGTCGAGATCGTCGGCCAGCCGGCCGCGGACCCCGGCGAGCAGCTCCGCGCCGGACGGCCCAGCGTCACACCGGGCGGCCTCGCGCCACCGGTGCCACCGCTGCTGACCGCTTTTGAGGGTGTCGTCGGTCCACTGGCGATCAGCCCGGTAGTGCCCGGAGATCAGCGCCAGCCGCAGAGCCATCGGTGGCACCCCGTCGCCCCGCAGCCGGGAGACGAAGACCAGGTTGCCCCGGGACTTGGACATCTTCTCCCCGTTGAGGCCGATCATGCCGGCGTGCGCGTAGTGGGCGGCGAACGGGCCGGTGCCGGTCAGCACCTCCGCGTGCGCGGCGGAACACTCGTGATGGGGGAACAGCAGGTCGTTGCCGCCGCCCTGGACGTCGATCCGGTCACCCAGCAGACCCAGTGCGATCACCGCGCACTCGATGTGCCAGCCCGGTCGGCCGGGGCCCAGCGCACCGCCGTCCCAGGCCGGTTCACCGTCGCGGGCACCGCGCCACAGCAGCGGGTCCAGCGGGTCACGTTTACCCGGACGCTGCGGATCGCCACCCCGCTCAGCGGCGAAGGTCAACATTTGCTCCCGGGACAGATTCGACTCGTAGCCGAACCGCGGCGCGGCGGCCACGTCGAAGTACACGTCACCGGTGCCGTCGGCCAGCCGGTAGCCGGCACCGCGGTCAAGAAGGGCGCCGACCCGCTCGGCGATGGCCGGGATCGATTCCACCGCACCCACGTAGTGGTCCGGCGGGATGATCCGCAACGCCTCCATGTCCTCCCGGAACAGCGCGGTCTCCCGCATCGCGAGAACAATCCAGTCCTCCCCGTCGCGGGCCGCCCGCTCCAGCAGCGGATCATCGACATCGGTGACGTTCTGCACGTACCGCACCCGGTGCCCGGCGTCCCGCCACATCCGCTGCACCAGATCGAACGCGAGCATGGTCGCGGCGTGCCCCAGGTGGGTGGCGTCATACGGGGTGATCCCGCATACGTACATCGTCGCAGGGTCGACCGGCCGGGTCGGTGCCACCGCCCGCCGAGCAGAGTCGAACAGCGCCAACGGCACACCCGTGCCGGGCAGCCGGGGCACCTCATGACCGGTCCAGGAGTCCATGCCGCCACCCTATCCAGGGTGCCGGCGGCACCGGAGAACGGCAGACGAATCACATCGGCGGCCAGGGAATAGCGCTACGCGTCGCCGGCGGCGGCGGAAAGCACCCGGCCTCGATCAGTGCGTCGACCCGCCCGCCCAGCTGGGTGACCTCGGCCTGGGTGAGCAGCGACGCCAGCTGCCCGCCCAGCTTCGCGTCGACCGCCGTACGCAGCTGACGCAACGCCGACCCGGCCTCCGGTGGCAACGGACGGCCGGACCAGCCCCACAAGACCGTACGCAGCTTGTCGTCGACATGGAAGCACAGCCCGTGGTCGACGCCGTACACCTGGTTGTCCGTCCCGGCCAGCACGTGCCCGCCCTTGCGGTCGGCGTTGTTGACCAGGACGTCGAACACCGCGAGTCGGGCCAGCCGCGGATCGTCGGCATGCGCCAAGGCGTACGGCCTGCCGTCGGTGTCCCGGGCCGCCGCCACCGGCAGCCAGTCGGTCGGCACCTGGTCGGCCGCGACGAAGTCGACCAGCGGCACCGATCCGTCCGGCTCGTCGATCCACAGCTGGCAGGCACCCGGACCGATCGGACCGTCCCGCAACACCGTCGGCGGTACCAACGGCCACCCGAGCGCCTGTGCCACCAGGTGGGCGGCGACCTCCCGGCCGGCCAACGTGCCGTCCGGAAAATCCCACAGTGGACGCTCGCCGCGGACTGGCTTGTACACGCACCGGATCGCTGTCCCGTCGGCCTCGATGACAGCCCGCAACGTCGTGTTCGATGCGTCGATCAACTGGCCTTCGAGCCGCATCTCGCCGGTACGGAGCAATCGCAGCACGGTGGCGTCCCGGTCCACCGCCGGCTGCCGGCCCGTCTCCATCACCTCAGCGGTGGTAGCCGTTGTGCCGTGGACAGAGGTGGCCGCGCGGGTCCAGCGGCTGACCACAGAGCGGACAGGGTGGACGGCCGGCGGCCACCACCCGGCGTGCCCGATCTATGAAGCCGCGGGCCGCCGCCGGGGTCAGCCGGACCCGGAGCCGGTCCAGGCTGGCGTCGACCTCGTCCTCGGTGTCGTCGTCGTCATCGTCGTCGAGCAGGCCGTCGTCGTCGCCGGTTTCGAGCCCGGCTTCCGGCTCGCCGGCGGCGATGGCCTCGATGACGACGGTGGTGGTGTCCACGTCGAAGGCCAGGCCGAGCGTGCCGACCCGGAACTCCTCGTCGACCGGCGTCTCCAGCGGTTCGTTGTCCGACTGCCCGGTCGGTAGTTCCGGCACGTCGACACCGAACCGCCGCTGCGCCTCGGCCAGCAGCTCCTCGAGCTTCTCGGCCAGCAGCGACACCTGGACCTTCTCCAGGGCCACGCTGACCACGCGACCGCCACCCCGGGCCTGCAGGAAGAACATCCGCTCCCCCGGCGGCCCGACGGTCCCCGCGACGAACCGCTCCGGCGGCTCGAAGGCATGCACCTGGTGGGTCATGTCATCGACCCTATCGGGCGTCCGGGTCGATCCGGTAACGCACCGACCCGATTGACCGGTACGCTCACTGCCGGTCACGTCCGCCGGCACCGGCGCCGCCGCCGACAGCGGCATCGGAATCGGAATCGGCCGACCCACCCCGTCGCCTCGGCCGACGCTGTTTCGCCGGCACCAACCCGGCCAGGTCACCGCCGGTGTCGTTGAGCCGCACCAGGAACGGCCGGGTCGCCGTGTACCGGATTACCGTCAACGAGGCGGGATCGGCCACGATCCGCTGGAACAGGTCCAGGTGCAGGCCGAGCGCATCGGCCACGATGGCCTTGATCACATCGCCGTGGGTGCAGGCCAGCCAGAGAGCGTCGGGCCCCCGTTCGGCGTCCACCACACCGTTCCAGTGCCGTACCGCAGCCACCGCGCGGGCTGCGACCGCGGCCAGCGCCTCCCCGCCGGGGAACACCGCGGCACTCGGATGCTCCTGCACGACCCGCCACAGCGGCTGTTTCACCAGTGACCGCAGAGACTGGCCCTCCCACTCGCCGTACCCGCACTCGATCAGGCCGTCGTCGATCGCCGGGGTCGCCTCGGGAACGGTCAGCGCCAGGGTCTGCCGGCATCGGACCAGCGGGCTGCTGACCACCTGTGCCCAGGGCAGCCCGGCCAGCCGGGCGCCGACCGCCCGGGCCTGCTCCTGGCCGGTCTCGTCGAGCTCGACCGGCTGCCGGCCGGCCAGACCGCCCGCAGCGTTGGCGGTCGTCCGACCATGTCGCAGAAGTACCAACGTCGCCACCAAACCAGCCTACGGGGGGCGGCTGCGTGCCGGGCCGGCGACCGACCCGGTCAGCAGTCGGGTCGGGTCCCTCAGGTGGCGGAAATGGTGCCGGTGACCAGCAGCGCCATCACGAGGGAACCGAGCGCCACCCGATAGAGCACGAAGGCGTACAGGGTGTGATGCGCGACATAGCGCAGCAACCAGGCGATCGCCGCGTAGCCGACCACGAACGCGATGGCGGTCGCCACCACCATCTGGGCCGCCGTGGGTGCCCGGCCCTGCGGGTCGAACACGTCGGGCAGGCTGAACAGCCCGGACATCACCACCGCGGGAATGGCCAGCAGGAAGGAGAACCGCGCGGCCGCCTCCCGGGTGAGGTTCAGCAACAGTCCGGCGGTCAGTGTGCCACCGGACCGGGAGACGCCCGGGATGAGCGCCATCGCCTGGGCGAAACCCATGACCACGCCGTCCCGCAGGGTCAACCGCTCCAGGGTACGGGTCTGCCGGCCGAGGTACTCCGCGACGGCGAGGACCAGCGCGAACACAATCAGCACGGTCGCCGTGATCCACAGGTTCCGCAGACCGTCGCGGATCTGATCCTTGAACAGCAGGCCGATCACCCCGATCGGGATCGACCCGACGATGACGTACCAGCCCATCCGGTAGTCCGGCTCGCCGCGTACCGAGGGATCCCAGATACCAACGACCCAGGTCCGGGTGATCCGCCAGATGTCCTTGGCGAAATAGAGCAGCACCGCAGCCTCGGTGCCCAACTGGGTCACGGCGGTGAAGGAGGCCCCCGCGTCCGCCTCGAAGAACAGCGCCGAGGTGATCCGCAGATGCGCCGACGAGCTGATCGGCAGGAACTCGGTGAGCCCCTGCACCACGCCGAGCACGATGACCTCGACCCAGCTCACCGCCCCACCCCGGCCACGTCGAGGGCCCGCGCCACAGTCCGCAGCGTCGCCAACCGCGCCTCGGTGTCGGCGTCGAACAGGCTGACCGACAGGGTGGTCACGCCCGCGGCGGCATACTCGCCGATGCGCTGCGCGATCCGGTCCGGCGGGCCCAGCAGCGCGGTCTGATCGATGAATTCCAGCGGTACGGCGGCTGCAGCCTCCCGCAGCCGGCCGGCCAGATAATGGTCCTGCACCTCGTCTGCGGCGGCCCCGAAGCCCATCCGGGTGGCCAACTGGTGGTAGAAGTTCTGCGTCCGGCTGCCCATCCCGCCGACGTACAGCGCGGCGTACCCGCGCAGCAGGTCGGCGCAGGCGGCGACGTCGTCGCCGACCACCACCGGCACGGCCGGCACCACGTCGAAGCCGGTGAGGTCGCGACCGGTGCGGGCCCGGCCGGCGGCGATCAACGCCAACTGGTCGGCGGCGGTGCTGGGCGAGAAGAAGACCGCCAGCCAGCCGTCGGCGATCTCGCCGGCCAGTTCGAGGTTGCGGGGGCCGACCGCGGCCAGATACACGGGAATCCGCGGCCGGGGCGGGCGGAAGTTGAGCTTCAAGACCTTGCCCGGGCCATCGGGCAGCGGCAGGGTGTAGTGCGTGCCCGCATACTCGACCCGCTGGCGTCCGACCGCGAGCCGGACGATCTCCACGTACTCGCGGGTCCTGGCCAACGGCTGACCGAACCGTACACCGTGCCAGCCCTCGGAGACCTGCGGACCGGAGACCCCCAGGCCGAGCCGGAACCGGCCACCGGACAACGTGTCGATGGTGGCGGCGGTCATCGCGGTCGACGCCGGGGTCCGGGCCGGGATCTGCATCACCGCCGAACCCACGTCGATCCGGCTGGTCTGGCCGGCCAGCCAGGCGAGCAGACTCGGCGAGTCGGACCCGTACGCCTCGGCGGCCCAGACCACCGTGTAGCCGAGCCGCTCCGCCTCCTGGACGAGCGCCAGTTGGTCGGCCGGCGAGCCAGCGCCCGTGAGGTAGCCGAGATTGAGTCCGAGTCGCACTCCCAGTCATCCCCCATCCCCCGCCAGGCGGGGCGTCGACGGCGCTGCCGGGCAGCGGCCGTGGCCAAGCCGCACCAGGGTACGCAATCGTCCGCCGCCATTAGACAACCGGCCGGGTGACTCGCCGACCGGCTCGGTGCCGGTCGGCAGCGGACGACGGCGGGAGTGAGGATGTCCGTACCGCCAGGATCTGCTTAAGGTGCATCCATGCAGCAGCGACCGCTCGGCCGCAGCGGGCTGGCGGTCTCCCGGCTCGCGCTCGGCACCATGACCTGGGGCCGGGACACCGACGCCGACGACGCCGCGGCGCAACTGAAGAGTTACCTGGACGCCGGGGGCAATCTGATCGACACCGCCGACGTGTACGGCGACGGCGACGCCGAGGCGGTCATTGGTTCGCTGCTGGACAGCATGGTGCCCCGCGAGGATCTGGTCATCGCGACCAAGGCCGGGCTACGGCCGGGCGGGCCACGGCGGCGCGACACCTCCCGTTGGCATCTGCTGCGTACCCTCGACGCCTCGTTGCGGCGGCTCGGCACCGACTACATCGACCTGTGGCAGGTACACGGATACGACCCGGACACCCCGATGGAGGAGACCCTCGGCGCGTTGGACACGGCGGTGACCAGCGGACGGGTCCGGTACGTCGGGGTGTCGAACTTCAGCGGCTGGCAGACCGCCCGGGCGGCGGCCTGGCAGGCCGCGGTGCCCGGCCGGGCCGCCGTGGTCGCCGCTCAGGTCGAGTACTCCTTGCTGCAACGTGGGATCGAACGGGAGGTGCTGCCCGCCTGCGCCGCGTTGGGGCTGGGTGTACTGCCCTGGTCACCGCTCGGCCGCGGCGTGCTCACGGGTAAGTACCGGCACGGCCGCCCGGTCGACTCCCGGGCCGCGTCGCCGCATCTGGAGCTGTTCGTCGCGACCTACCTGGAGCCGCGCTGCTCCAGCATCGTCGAGGCGGTCTCGACGGCCGCCGCCGGCCTGGGGGTGGCGCCGCTGGAGGTCGCGCTGGCCTGGGTCCGGGACCGCCCCGGGGTCACTGCGCCGATCCTCGGGGCACGCACGGCGGGGCAGCTGCTCGGGGCGCTGCAGGTTGAACGGATGACGCTGCCCACGGAGATCACCCGGGCACTCGACGACGTGTCGGCGCCGCCCGTCGGCTACCCGGAACGCGACGGGTGACTGAGCCTCCGAAGGAGGCCGACGGGTGACTGAGCCTCCGAAGGAGGCCGACGGGTGACACAGCTCGGGGGCCGACGGCAGGATGGTGGTCATGGACTACGAGTACGCGCCGCTGCGGTTACCGCCGAACGTCGACCGGGTGACCGCAGCCGCGCAGTTGGCGATCCAGGCCGAGTTCTCCGGCTGGGAGCTCGCCCGGGTGCGGCTGTTCCGTGACGGCACGCGCCAGGTGGTGCTCCGGCGCAGAATCGCCCGGCAGCCGCAACCCGGGCTCAGTACGTAGTCGGTACGATCAGCGCGGGTCGCCGCCCGGGGCCTCGTCGTCATCGTCCGGCAGGTAGGCGTGCTCGTCGAGTCGGCCGACGATCTCGTCGCCGGGAACCGACCGGAACGGTCCGTCGACATCGCCGTCGCTGAACGCCTCCGGATCCAGCGGTGTGGTGACCTCGTGCACCATGACCACGCCGTCGAGCGGTTCCAGCTCCGGGATGTCCAGCGCGCCGAGTGAGCCGTCGCCGGCCTGCAGCAGCTCGAGCACCGCCTCTCCGACACCACCGACCGGCTCGGCCGCCTCGGCGGACGGGCTGCCCTGGCGGCGGGCCGCGTCGGCGATGCGGACCAGCGCGGCGACCGACGGCACCCGGTAGTCCCGACGCTGGCGTACCGAGACGACCTGCGGGTGCGGGTCGGCCAGTTCGGCGCCGTCGACGCCGCCGACGCCGACGCCGAACCGTTCGTCCGCCTCCTGCGGATCGATCGACTCGACGTCCCAGGGTGTCACCTCACCGAAGGCGTCCAACAGTTGCTCGTCGTAGGCGTACGACGCGTTGTTGAGCGTCACGTACGCCTGCCAGACGGCGTCGTCGTCGATCCGGCCGTCGGCGGCCTTGACCGTGGCCAGATGTGCCCGGGCCGCCTGGAACACCTGCTCCAGCGCGGCGTCGAGGTCGGTGTGCTGGTCGGTCATACGGGTGGAATTCCCTTCACCGTCGATGGGGCGCCGGCGGTCAGCTCTGGCGCAGGAAGCGGTCGAGCACATGCACGCCGAACTGTAGCCCCTCGACCGGGACCCGCTCGTCGATGCCATGGAACAGCGCAGAGAAGTTCAACTCCGCCGGCAGCCGCAGCGGGGTGAACCCGAAGCATCGGATGCCGAGTTGACGGAATGCCTTGGCGTCGGTGCCGCCGGAGAGCATGTACGGCACGGTCCGGGCACCGGGGTCGGCGTGGCGCAGCGCGGCGGCCATCGCGTCGACCAGTGCACCGTCGAAGGTCGTCTCGATCGCCGGCTGCCGCTCAACGTGTTCGATCTCCACGTCCGGGCCGATCAGCTGGCGGAGCTCGGTCAGGAACTGGGTTTCCTGGCCGGGCAGCACCCGGCAGTCGATGGTGGCGCTGGCCCGACCGGGGATGACGTTCTCCTTGTAGCCGGCGTCCAGCCGGGTCGGGTTGGCGGTGTTGCGGACCGTGGCACCGATGATGTTCGCGATCGGGCCCAGCTTGGCGATCGTCGTCTCCGGGTCGTCCGGGTCGAACTCGATACCGAGCAGGTCGGAGACCTCAGCCAGGAAGTCCCGCACGGTCGGGGTGACGACGATCGGGAAACGGTGCCGGCCGAGCCTCGCCACCGCCTCGCACAACGCCGTGACCGCGTTGTCGTCGTGCATCATCGAGCCGTGTCCGGGACGGCCCCGGGTGTGCAGCCGCAGCCAGTTGATGCCCTTCTCCGCCGTCTCGATCAGATACAGCCGCAGGTCGTCACTGACCGTGTAGGAAAAGCCGCCGACCTCGCCGATCGCCTCGGTGCAGCCGTCGAACAGCCCGGGGTGCCGCTGCACCAGGTGGTGAGCGCCGTACCGGCCGCCGGCCTCCTCGTCGGCGGTGAAGGTCAGCACGATGTCGCGAGGTGGCCGGGTCCCGCTGCGCTGCCAGTCACGGACCACGGCGAGCACCATCGCGTCGAAGTCCTTCATGTCGATCGCCCCGCGGCCCCACAGGTAGCCGTCGCGCAACTCACCGGCGAACGGTGGGACCGACCATTCGGAGGCGTCGGCTGGGACCACGTCGAGGTGGCCGTGCACGAGCAACGCCCCGCGGGACGGGTCGGTGCCACCGAGCCGGGCCACCAGGCTGGCCCGGCCGGGCGCGGACTCCACGATCGTGCTAGTGACGCCGACCTCGGCGAGCTGGTCGGCGACGTACTCCGCGGCGACCCGTTCACCGACGCTGGTCAGCGGGTCACCGGTGTTGGTGGTGTCGATCCGCAGCAGGTCGCGGCAGATCCGCACGACCTCGTCAGTCGGTGCCGGCGGCGGGGAGGGTGCAGTCATGCGGTTCTTCTTACCAGCCGTCCGGCCGCTGCCCCAGCCCTGCCGCGACACGCCTCACGGTTTCGGGCGACGGTGTGGTGGGTATCGCCGCATCCGCCGGGCAGTACGACGTCCCCGGCCCGCCACCGAAGGAGACGACCGTGTCGGTAGGCCTTCCCCCCATCCCCGAACTCGGCGACGACCACCTGCCGCACGACCCGGGCGGACCTCGGCTCACCATGCTGCTCGTCGAGGAGCACCGCCGGATCGAGCAGCTCTGCGAGCGGCTCGACGCGGCGGCCGACCCGGACCGGCGGCGCCAGATCGCGGACGTGCTGGTCGCCGTGGTGAGCCGGCATCTGTCGGCCGAGGAGCAGTACCTGTACCCGGCTGTGCGGACCGCCCTGCCCGACGGAGACCCGCTGGCCGACCGGGGCATCGCGACGGACCGCCCGCTGCGGAACGTGCTCAGCTCATCCGACGTGGCGGCGGCCGGGGTACCGGCCGGGATCGCCTCCGCCTGGCGGCACCACCGTACGGTCGTCGAGCAGGAGCTGCTGCCACGGCTACGGGCGGCGGCGACCGACGAGGAGCTCATCCGGCTGGGCAACCGCGCGGAGACAGCCGAGGAGGCCGCCCCGACCCGGCCGCATCCCGACGCCCCGCAGCGGCCGCCGTGGAATCGGGTGGTGGACCCGGCGCTGGGGGTGCTGGACAAGGCCTGGGATCTGCTGTCCGGCCGTACTACCTATCCCGAGGATCTGACGACGACGCCGGTCGATCGCGATAGCTAGTCCGTAATATCCGTTCAGTTCTGTTTCATATTGATGTCGGAGAACGTTTCCCCCATCGAAGGTCTTCCCGTCGATCCCGTTCTGGTCCTACCGTCACGTTATGAACCTGGAGCTGCGGCACCTGCGGGTGGTCTGCGCCATCGCGGAGACGGGAAGCGTCACCAAGGCGGCCTCCATGTTGGGGTTGGCGCAGCCCGCGCTCACCGCGCAACTACAACGGATCGAACGGACCCTCGGCGGGCCCTTGTTCGAGCGCGACCGGCGGGGTGCCCGACCGACCGCGCTGGGCGAACTGGTCCTGGCCCGGGCCCGGGTGCTGCTGCCGGCGATGAAAGGGCTGCAGGACGAAGCAGCCCGACTGGCCGGCACAGGCAGCGTGATGAGCAGGTTCCGGCTCGGCGGGGTCAACAGCCCGATCCTGGGTGGCCTGGTGCACCGGCTCGCCGCCGACCAGCCGCAGGCGCAGATCAGCACCTACGCCTCCTGGTACGTCGACGAGCTCGCCCGGATGGTGCTCAGCGGCCGGCTGGACTACGCGCTCACCGGGGTGTGCGGCGACGCCACCCCGTCGGCCGAGTTCGGACTGGCGTGGCGGGCGGTCGCCGTCGACGCGATCTTCGTCTTGTTGCCGGAGTCCCACCCGCTGGCGCACCGTCAGGAGATCGAGCTCGGCATGCTCGCCGACGAACAGTGGGTCGCTGCGCCCGGCGACGGATGCTTCGGCGACTGCTTCGCCGCCGCCTGTGCCCGGTCCGGGTTCACTCCCCGCAAAATGTACGAGACCGACATCCGCGGCTGCGTCGACCTGGTCGAGTCTGGCGAGGCGATCGCCCTGTGCCAGGCGACGTTCCGGCCGATCAGTGGGCTGGTGACCCGACCGCTGGCCGGTGCGCCGCTGCGGTGGCGGCTGCTGCTGGGCTGGCACCCGGACGCGACCGCCGCCGCCCTCGCCGACCGGGTGTTCACCCACGCCACCACGGCGTACACCGACTCCCTGGCGCGTAACCCGCAGTATCTCGGCTGGCTCGCAGACAACCCCGGTTTCGGGGCGCAGAGCCTGGCCGGGATCCCGGTCGCGGACGGCTGACCGGGCCGACCAGCCCCGCCCCTGCCGGCCCCGCTCCGCCCTACCGGTCGCTGTGACGGTATGAGCCAGCTGGTATCTGCCTGCTGACATAGACCGCCATTAAGTTGACAGCAGCTCGACGTTCCCCCGATCACCGACATCCGGGTCCCGACGGCACACCACGACCGGCGGACCATCCGGGCCCGGCCCGTCGGCGTCGGAAACGTCGGGTTGCCATGTGCCTCCGGCCGGCTCAGCCAGGCGATCCCTGGCCGCCCACCGGAGTCACTTCCGTTCGATCGTCAGGGGAGCAAATGAGACGAGCACTGATCGCGGCCACCGCGGCCGCTATCCTGCCACTGGGCGCGGCCGGTCTGGCCGCGATGCCCGCGATGGCAGCACCCAGCGCCGGTCCGGTCACCCAGCCGGCCGCCGACGCGGCCGCACCCGGGATGCTTGCCGCGATGCAGCGCGACCTGGGGCTGACCGCGGACCAGGCGCGGACCCGGATCGCCAAGGAAGCCAGCGCCAACAAGAAGGAAGCGATGCTGCGCGCCACCCTCGGCGCCGACTTCGGTGGGGCATGGCTGTCCCCCGACGGCGGCACCCTGACCGTGGCTGTCACCGACCCGGCCCAGGCCGAAGCGGTGACCGCAGCCGGGGCGAAGGCCAAGCTGGTCGACCGCAGCGCGGCCGAACTCGACCGGGTCAAGGCCAAGCTCGACCGCACTGCGGCGAAGGCGCCGGCGACCGCCGTCGCCGGCTGGTACGTCGACGTGGCCACCAACACCGTGGTGGTGCTGGCCCGCGGCAACGCCACGGTCGCCGAGAGCTTCGTCGCCGGCAGCGGCGCCGCAGCGGACGCGGTACGGATCGTGCGCACCGACGAGACCCCGACCACCCTGTACGACGTCCGGGGCGGCGACGCCTACTACATGGGCGGCCGCTGCTCGGTCGGCTTCTCGGTGACCGGCGGGTTCGTCACCGCCGGGCACTGCGGCAGCGTGGGCACCGCCACCCAGGGCTACAACCAGGTGTCGCAGGGCACCTTCCGCGGGTCGTCGTTCCCCGGCAACGACTACGCCTGGGTGCAGACCAACTCGAACTGGACGCCGCAGCCGTGGGTGAACAACTACAGCGGCGGCAACGTCACGGTCGCCGGCTCGGCCGAGGCGGCGGTCGGCGCGTCGATCTGCCGGTCCGGGTCCACCACCGGCTGGCGCTGCGGCACCATCCAGGCCAAGAACTCGACGGTGAACTACCCGCAGGGGCGGGTGTCCGGCCTGACCCGGACCAACGCCTGCGCCGAGCCCGGTGACTCCGGCGGCTCATGGCTGTCCGGCCAGCAGGCCCAGGGTGTCACCTCCGGCGGCTCGGGCAACTGCTCGACCGGCGGCACCACCTACTTCCAGCCGGTCAACGAGATCCTCTCGGTGTACGGCCTGACGCTGCGCACCAGCGGTGGCGGCAACCCGCCGCCGACCACCCCGCCGCCGGGCAGCGGTACCTGCAGCGGGTACCAGAACACCTACACCGGGTCGCTCTCCTCCGGCGGCACCCAGATCCAGCCCAACGGCAGCTACTTCACCGCCGGCTCCGGCACCCACCGGGCCTGCCTGGACGGGCCGACCAGCCGTGACTTCGACCTCTACCTGCAGCGCTGGAGCGGCAGCGGGTGGGTGAGCGTGGCCAGCGGCACCAGCCCCGGTCCGGACGAGACGCTGACCTACAGTGGCTCCGCCGGCTACTACCGGTACGTGGTCCACGCGTACAGCGGTTCGGGCAGCTACTCGCTCGGCATCACCCGGCCGTAGCCGTTTGTCTCCCGGCCGGGCCGGTCGGGCCGGGAGACTGAGGCTGCCAGGTCCGCGACCGGCGGCGGGTACCGATTCCCGGTACCCGCCGCCGGGGCGGGTCGTGTCGTCCCGCACGGGTGCAGGTGGTGACCGGTCAACCGGCCGTGTCCGCGTCGGCCCGCAGCGGATCGTGCCCCAGATCCAGCAGCGCCCGCCGCCACCGGTCGTCCGCCGCGCCCGTCGGCGGGCGGCGGGCGAGCAGGTCCCGGATCCCCTCGACGACCTGCGCCATCACCTGCCGGTCCGGTTCGGTCAGATCCACCCGCCGTTTGCCCAGCACCGCCAGTACGGCACCACCGGGCTGGGGTAGGTCGACGCCGGGGCCGACGAACGCCCGTTCACCGGACGCCTCGGTCAGCAGCCAGTCACGCAACTGTTCCGAACTAATGTTCACGTACGCGTGGAACTCGTTCCACAACTGATCAGTGCCGGTGTCGGTTCGACGGTGCGCCGCCATCGACAACCTCCTCACTACGACGGTCAGTCGGGGGGCTCGGTGCTACTCACCGGGTCGTCGCGGTCGGCCCGGGTCTGCGTACCGGCCGGTTCCGGACGCACATCGGTGTCCGCCAGGACGGCGCCGGGTCCGGTCCCAGTGTCGAGAGGGCTGTTGCGGGCCAGCAGTTCGTCGGTCTTCGCGGACTTCTCACGCTGTTCCTCAGGTTGGCTCATCGTCGTCATCTCCGTTCGTCTGCCGAGCGGCGGGGGCCCGGTCGGATCGGCACCCACCCGGTGGGTTCACCAGCCGGCGCCGGCCGGCGCCGGATCCCGGTCGGCGGCGCTGTCGACGTCGAACCGCAGGCCACCGTCCCGCGCGTCGACGGTGACCCGTTGCCCCGCCGCCAACGTGCCGTCGAGCAGCAACCGGGACAGTTGGTTGTCGACCTCCCGCTGGATCGTCCGACGCATCGGCCGCGCGCCGAACTCCGGCTGGTATCCGGCTCCGGCTATCCAGTCGGCCGCCGCGTCGGTGACCTCCACCGCGATGTCCTGGGCGTGCAGCCGCCGGCGGGTCTCCTCCAGCAGCAGGTCGGTGATCTGGCGCAGCTGCTGCGAGGCCAGTTGCCGGAAGATGATGATCTCGTCGATCCGGTTGAGGAACTCCGGACGGAAGTCCTCCTGCAGCCGGCGCAGCAGGCGCTCGCGCAGGTCGTCGTCGGGACTGTCGCCGTCCACCCCACCGAAGCCGACACTGCGGCCGCCGCCGGTGATCAGCTCCGAGCCGAGGTTGCTCGTCATGATCAGAACCACGTTGCGGAAGTTGACAGTCCGGCCCTGACTGTCGGTCAGCCGGCCGTCGTCGATCAGCTGCAGCAGGACGTTGAACACGTCGGCGTGCGCCTTCTCGATCTCGTCGAGCAGCACCACCGCGTACGGTCGTCGGCGAACCGCCTCGGTGAGCTGGCCCGCCTCCTCGTAGCCGACGTACCCGGGCGGTGCCCCGACCAGCCGACTGACGGTGTGCCGTTCCTGGAATTCACTCATGTCGAGGCGGACCATCCGGTCAGCGTCACCGAACAGGGCCGCCGCGAGGGCCCGGGCCAACTCGGTCTTGCCGACGCCGGTGGGTCCGAGGAACAGGAAACTGCCGACCGGCCGGTCCGGGTCGCCCAGCCCGGCCCGCGAGCGCCGGACCGCCTCGGCGACCGCGGTGACCGCATCGTCCTGACCGACCACCCGTTGGTGCAGTTCGCCCTCCAGCCGCAGCAACCGGTCCCGCTCCTCCTCGGTGAGCTGACTGACCGGGATGCCGGTGGCCCGGGAGACCACCTCGGCGATCTCCTCGATGCTGACCTGGGGAACCCCGGCGCTGTCCGGGCTGCGGGCCGTCTCGATCAGCCGTTGCACCTGCGTCAGCTGGTCCCGCAGGTCGGACGCCCGTTCGTACTGTTCGTCGGCGACCGCCTGGGCCTTGTCCCGGTGCAGCTGCTCGAGCTGCCGTTCCAGGTCCCGAACGTCGGCCGCCGGTGTGCGGGTGCGCAGCCGGACCCGGGCCCCGGCCTGGTCGATCAGGTCGATCGCCTTGTCCGGCAGGAACCGGTCGCTGATGTAGCGGTCGGCGAGTTCCGCCGCCGACAGCAACGCGTCGTCGGTGAACCGCACCTGGTGATGCGCCTCGTAGCGGTCCCGCAGACCGTGCAGGATCGCGATGGTGTCCGCCACGGTCGGCTCGGGCACCAGGACCGGCTGGAACCGCCGGGCCAATGCGGCGTCCTTTTCGATGTTGCGCCGGTACTCGTCCAAAGTAGTCGCACCGACCACCCGCAACTGACCCCGGGACAACGCGGGTTTCAGCATGTTGCTGGCGTCCATCGACCCTTCGGCGCCGCCGCCGCCCGCCCCGACCAGGGTGTGCAGCTCGTCGAGGAAGACGATGAGGTCGTCGCCGTGGCTACGGATCTCGTCAATGACCTTCTTCAGCCGTTCCTCGAAGTCGCCGCGGTACCGGGTACCGGCGACCAGCCCGGCGAGGTCCAGCTGCACCACCCGCTTGCCGATCAGCGTCTGTGGTACGTCCCCGTCGACAATGCGCTGCGCCAGTCCCTCAACGATCGCAGTCTTGCCGACCCCGGCCTCCCCGATCAGCACCGGGTTGTTCTTGGTTCGCCGGGACAGGATCTCCACCGCCTGCTCGATCTCCTCACCCCGGCCGACGACCGGGTCGATCGCGCCCTGGGCGGCGAGTTCGGTCAGATCCTGCCCGTACTGGTCGAGGGTCGGGGTCCCACGGGCCGTCCGCGGTTTGGCCGCACCGCCGCGTTCCGCGCTGGCGTTCTGCAGCGACCGGGGTTCGACGTGGCCGGCCGCCAGCATCCGGCCAGCGGCAGACTCCGGATTGACCGCCAGCGCCATCAGCACGTGCTCGGGTCCGATGTAGGTCGCGCCGGTGGCCCGGGAAAGCTGATGCGCGTCCAGCAGGGCACGTTTCGCCGCCGGGGTCAGCGAGAGGTTCGCCGGCACCTCGCCCCGGCCGGCCGCCGGTCCGCCCAGCTCAGCGAGCAGCCCGTTCGGGTCGGCCCCGGCCCGGCGGACCAACTCCCGTAGCGGTTGACGCTGCAACGCCGCCCAGAGCAGGTGATCGGTGTCCAGGTCACTGGTGCCGGCCTGGGCCGCCCGGCGGGCGGCGGCGGTCAGCAGGTCACGGGCGTCGCCGCTCATCAGCCGGGTGATGTCGACCCGGTGCACCGGCAGCCGGGGCTCACCGCCGGTGAGAAACCGGGCCAGCAGGTCCTCCCAGGGATCGGTGCCGAGCCCTCCCGGGCCGTACGGTCCGTCACTCATCTGCGCCCCCTCGCCGTTACGCCCCGCCGGCTGTGAACCGGACTGTGGCTACCCGGGCCGCCCCGGGCCAAACGTCCCCGCCGTCCGGGACCACCACCGCACCGCGTTTGAGGTACCGGCGCGTGGGTCGGGACAGGCGCGCTCAACCGGTGCCGGGTCCACGGCCGCGGATGCTGGCAGGCTTGGGCGGATGCGGACTTTGCTGATCGTGGACGGCGCGAACGTGGTCGGCTCCCGACCCGACGGCTGGTGGCGCGACCGGATGGCGGCGGCCGTCCGGCTGCGCGATCAGCTGGTCGACGTCGCCGGCCGGGGGCTGCCCGAGCTGACCGGCCCGCTGGAGGTGGTCCTGGTGGTCGAGGGGGCGGCCCGCGGTCTGCCGCCGGCCGGCGGGGTACGGATCGGCGCGGCTCTCGGGTCGGGAGACGATCTGATCGTCGAGATCGCCGCCGAGGGCGGACCAGACCGGCGGGTGGTGGTCGTCACGGCCGACCGCCGATTGCGGGACCGAGTCACCGACGTGGGCGCGCAGGTTCGCGGGCCTCGATGGCTGACCAGGCAGCTGACCGGTCCGGTGTCGGAATTCTGACCGGTATTCAGACTGAATACCTGATCCGCTGCCGGCAGTTGCCCAGGTCGCACCGGTCAAGCACCGATGACCGCGCGTCCGTCGCGGACCAGCCCATCTGCGGGACCGGACAGCCGGGCAGCAATCACCCACCAGCGGTAAGCTCTAATAGAACCTTCCAGCCCCTTGAGGAGGTTTCACCCGTGGCGAGTGTCGCCGAGGTCAAGTCCGCCATCGAAGCCGCGATCATGCAGGTGTCGGAGGGCCAGGCTGCCGTCCAGGCAGCCAGCGAAAAGATCGCCGAGGCGCAGCAGAGCTTGGCGGCGGCCTTCGAAGGCAGCGGCCACGAGGCGGTCGGAGCGGCCCAGGCCGCGCTGTTCCAGGCCAGCTCCGAGCTCGAGGAGTGCCTCGCCGCCACGCTCGCCGCCGTCGAACAGGCGCAGACGTACTCCGCGACGCTGTAGTCACCAATGTCCCTCGCCGAGAATCTCGCCGCCCGGGTCCGGGCGGCCGCCGACGACCTGCCGGTGGGCCAGCTCGCGGTCGCGGTGCAGCGGCTGCGCGCCGCGACCGAGTTGCTCATCTGGGTCCGCCAGGAGTCGGCGGACCCGCTGGCGGTGCCGCAGCTCACCGGCGCGACCGAACACGCGGAGCAGGCCGGCCACGCGATGCGGGTGGCTGCGCAGTCGGTGGACGACTACCTGGCTGCGATCGGCTTCGGCGCCGGCCCGGCGGCGGGGGGCGACAGCGGGTGGCGGGCGGCACTGGACGGCGACCAGGAACCGACGGCGGCACCGGGCGGGCGGGCGGGTGCGCCCGCCGCGCCCGAGCTCGGCAACTGGTGGGCCGCCCGGGTCGCGGAGCTGACCGACCGGGAGTCCGCCGGGGTCTGGCCAGGGCCGGACGCCGCCACCGACACGACCCGGCCGGCCGCCGCCACCGACACCCCCGAACTGCTGCGCAGGGTCGCGACGGCGGTCCGTCGGGAGGACCGGGCCGGACTGCACCGCGACCTCGCCGCAGTGGCCGCGCCGACCGGGCTGAATCTCGCCGCGATCACCCCACCGCTGCTGCACCGCCTCGCCGGAGACCTGCTGGACCACGAGCCGCAGGCCGAGGACCTGCGTCAGCTCGCCTCCGCCACCACCCGACGGGTACGCGAGCTGCTCCCCGGCATGCCGGATCCGGTGCTGCAGACCCTGCTCGCCCGGATCTGCCGGGTGCCGGCCGACGAGCGGCGCGACGACGGTCGCCGGGCCGACGGTGACCAGGCCGGGCAGCCCCCGGATCCGCCGCATCCGGCCGACTCGGCCGTCGCCGGCGCGGTACTCACCGGCGTACTGCTGCGGCTGCTCGACCGCGAGCCGCAGACGCTGCGCCCGGAGCAGCCCCGACCGCTGCGGGGGCGCGATGCCTGACGCGCGGGCCGATCTGGTAGCCGCGGTCCGCCGGGCGCTCGGGCATGCCCGGGCGGCGGCCCGCAACCGACTTGACGACGTCGAACAGGACATCGCCGCGGCGCAACAACAGCTCAACCGGGTACGACTGGCAGCCGAGCAGGTGCCGCACCGAGCCGCAGTGCACCGCGACCGCCGGCTCGCCGACCTCGCCGAGCAGTACCGCGACCAGATAACGGTCGTCACCCGGGGAGCCGTCGCGGCAGTGGACCGGGCGGCACCGGGAGCCGCCGCCGCCGACTGGGCCCGGTGGCATCCCGCCCCGGCGGCACGCACGGAATCACCGGGATCGTGCCGGATCGGCCTGACCGGGCTGGCCGGGCTGGCCGGGGGTGCCGCCGTACCCGCGCTCGTCGCGGTCCTGGACCACGGCCACGTGGCGCTGGACGGCGCCGACCGAGCGGGGTGTGACGCCGTGCTGTCCGCGCTACTGCTGCGGATCCTCGGCCGTACCGCGCCCGGCGCCGTCCGACTGACCGGCTACGACCCGGAACAGCTCGGTGGCGGCCTCGCCGGTTTCGCCCCGCTGGCCGGACCCGGCCTGCTCACCTTCGCCGGCCCCGGTGGGCTGAGCCGGCACCTGGACGACCTGGTCGACCACATCCGCCGGATCAACGAGACGGTGCTGGCCGGAGAGTTCCGGACGCTGAGCGAACTGGCGACAGCCACCGGCCGACGGCCCGAGCCGTGGCGGATCGCCGTCCTGCTGGGCGGGCCCGGGGAGGAGCTGTCCCGGCACGAACGGGCTCAGCTGGACCGGATCACCCGCGCCGGTGCCGCCTGCGGCGTCCATCTGATCGTCCGCGGTGTCGGGCTCAGCGCCGCGCCCACCGTGACCACCGTGTCGGTCTCCGGCGGCACGGCCCGGGTCAGCGGCTATCCGCAGTTGCCGGTACGGATCGACCCGCCACCGCCGGCTGAGTTGGTCACCCGTACCTGCCGGGAGATCGCCGCCGCGGTCGCCGCCGGCCCGGTCCCGGCGGTGTTCAGCGATCTGCTGCCCGAACAGGAATGGACCGAGGACGCCACCGCCGGGCTGACCGCGCCGGTCGGCGACAGCCCACAGGGTCGGCCGGTGACGGTGACGCTGAGCGACTATCCGCCGCACGCGCTGATCGGTGGGCCATCCGGCACCGGCAAGACCAACCTGATCTACGCCTGGATCGGTGCCCTGGCCGCCCGCTACTCCCCGACCGAGCTGGAGTTCTACCTGCTGGATTTCAAGGAGGGGGTGTCCTTCGCCCGGTTCGCGCCGGGCCGGCGGGATCCGAGCTTCCTGCCACATGTCCGGCTGGTCGGGGTGAACGTCAACACCGACCGGGAGTTCGGCCTGGCGATGCTGCACTTCCTGGGTGCGCAACTGCGGCAGCGGGCCGACGCCGCCAAACGCCACGAGGTGACGAAGCTGGCGGAGTTGCGCGCCGAGGACCCACAGGGCCGGTGGCCGCGCATCGTGGCGGTGATCGACGAGTTCCAGGTGCTGCTCGCCGGCAACGACGCACTGGCCACCGAGGCCGCGACGTTGCTGGAGGACCTGGCCCGGCGTGGCCGGTCACAGGGCATCCACCTGATCCTGGCGTCCCAGGACGTCTCCGGTATCCAGGCGTTATGGGGGCGTACCGCGCTGATCGCCCAGTTCGCACTACGGATCGCGCTACCGAAGGCGCGCCGCGTCCTGCCGGAGACCAACACCGCGGCGGAGTCACTGCCCCGCCACCACGCCGTGGTCAACGCCGAGTCCGGGGCGATGGAGGCCAACCAGGTCGTCCGGGTTCCGCCCGCCAGCGACCGGGACACCTGGCAGGAACTGCAACACCGACTGTGGCGACGACGGTCCGCCGACCTGCCCCCGCCGCGGCTGTTCGACGGCGACGTGGTACCCCGGCTGGCCGAGGCGCCGGACTACCAGGCGCTCATCGCCGACAGCGACGGACCGCGGGTACCGGTGGCGTTGCTCGGCGAGACGATCGACGTGCTGGCCCGCTCCGCCCGGCTCGGCCTGGCCCGGGCGCCCGGACGCAATCTCGCGGTACTGGGCACCCGGGTGGACGAGGCGTGCGCCCTGCTCGACGCGGGTGCCCGGTCCCTGGCCCGGCAGTACCCGCCCGGCGCGGCGCGGTTCGACATCGCCTGTCTGGACCCGGACGCGGAAGCCGCCGCCCGCCGGCTACACGCGGCGTTACCGGCCGGCACCGGACTGTACGACTTGGATACCGTCGGCGGGCTGCTCGCGGACACCGCTGACCGGCTCTCCGGTGACGTGCTGGACGGTCCGGTCCGCCCACACTTCCTGGTGCTGTACGCGGTCGACGCCGCCGCCGGACGGCTGGCGGCGAAGTTCGCCGGCCGCTCCGGCCTGGACCGGCTCCGCCGGGTGCTGCACCTCGGGCCCGAGCGACACACCCATGTGCTGGGCTGGTGGCGCGGTGTGGCGCGGATGCGTGACGACCTCGGCGGGATTGGCTCACGGACCGACCAGATCGGCGCCTGGGTGGCGTTGGACGTGCACGGCTCCGACCTCGGACCGCCGCTGTACCCCCGGGCCGGCGGCCCGGCGTGGTATCCCCGGCCGTGGCGGGCGCTGTTCTTCGACCGGGCCGTGCACCGCAGCGCCGAGGTCATCATCCCGTACGGGCTGACCTGATGGATGCCTCCTACCCCGAGCTGATGCGCCGGCTCGCCGAACTCGCCGCCGCGCTGCAGAACCGCCGGAACGAAGCGCAGCAGTGGTACGCGCAACGGTGCGACGGCGCGCAGGCCGCGGTGGCCGAGGTGGAGACCGACCTGGCGGAGCTGCACCAACTCCACGAGCAGGCAAGCCGGGAGCTGGCGGACGTCGACCGGGCGGCCGCCGACATCTGGACCGAGGTCGGTCACCGGTTCGGGCCGTTGGCCGGACGGCTTGGTGGCCTTCCGGCACCACTGCCGCCGCCCCCTGGTACCGCCGTTGACGACGATCCGGAGCACTGGCTGGCGGCCGCCCGCGCCCTGGTCGAGCGGTCCAACGACGTGGGTCCCCTGTCCCGAGCGGCATATCCGGTGCTGGCGCTGTTCGGCGCCGCCGGAGCCGTCGCCGCGTTCGGGTTGTCCACTGCCGCGCGGTGGGCCGGGCAGCGCTACGGCGGCGACCTGGCGGTCGGGATGCCGGTGATCGCGCTCGTCGTCACCCTGGTCGGTCCGCTACTCGGGCTGGTTCCGGCGAAGGCGCTGGCCGACCGCCGGCATGCCGAGCTCGACCTGCGTACCGTGTCGATCGTCCTGGTCGCCGGCCTGGCGGCGACCGCCGTCCTGCTGACGGGGCTGGGCTGACCCGACCGGGCCGATGGTGGATCAGCCGACGACCGCGACCGCTTCGCGCAGCAGACGGCGGGCCAGCACCAGTTGGTCGGCGGTGGTGTCCAGTCCTGGCAGGTCGCCGACCCGGACACCGGCGGTGTCCAGCACCGCCCGCAGGGCGGGGACGCACCTGCCCGGAAAGTTCACCGTACGGTCGAAGATCTGCAGGGTGACCCGCTCGTCCGACTGCGAGGTGAGCCGCCAGCGCAATCCGGGTCGGCGGCGGATGACGTCGTCGACGGTCAGCGTCCGGATCCGGTCCGCCTGCTGCAGTGGTGGCAATGGGGCCGGGCGCACCGCCGACCAGGCCCGGCGGCGCATAGGCGCCGCGACCTGGTCCGGCTCGACAGAGGCCAACCAGTCACGCAGTACCGCCACCGTCGCGGTCAGCTCCGAGGTGATCCCGGCGGGTTCGCACGGGTCGGCGCCGAACGGCAGCGACGTGCGCAGCTGCGGCTCGGTGACGGCGAGCTCGAGCAGCGCCTCGACCAGCGAGTACCGGGTGAACGCGCGAATCCCGACGGTGAGGTGGATCGAGCTCTCCTGCTGCGCGGTGGCACTGTGCAGCCAGCCTCGAGGCAGGTAGAGGGCATCGCCGGGGCCGAGCACGACGTCCAGCGCAGGTGCGGCCTCGGACCGGGCAACCACCTCATCGGCCCGACCCGACCAGGTCTGCTGGGGCAGCGGATCGGTCAGTACCGGTTCGTGCACCCGCCACCGCTTGCGACCCTCGGTCTGCAGCACGAACACGTCGTGGGTGTCGTAGTGGGTGGCGAATCCACGGCTGCCAGCCGGTGTGAGGTAGGCGTTCGTCTGCAACGGCTGGCCCAGTGTGGTGGACAGCTCGCCGATGAACGAGATGATCGGTGGCCAGAGCCGGTGCAGGCCCTGCAGGACCAGGGTGGCACCGTCCGCATACAGATCCAACACCCGCTCGTCGAGCACCTGGTCGTCGATCTCGGCGCCGGCGCCGGCGCTGCCGGTGTAGGTCCGTTCCGCGAAGACCTCACCGTCCCGGGCCACCCGGAGGAACGGCGTACGCAGGCCGTGCTGGCTCAGCAGCTGGTCGGCTGCGGGGCCGTCGAGCAGATCGGTGAAGCCGGCGGGGCCGGCCAGGTCGACAGCGCGCGACAGCAGCGGTCTACGCCCCCAGTAGACATCGGCGAACGTCGTCGGATCCACCGCAACGCACCGGGTCAGCGCCGCCGGGCGGCGGGACGCGCCCGCACCGCCCGGCGAGCCCGGTGACGCGGCGATCTGCGGCGGGTCGGTAAGTCCGTGCCCGCCGGTGCAGCCGGCACCACGTGTCGCGGTGGGCAGCCGAGTCAACGCCGGTTCGCCCCGCCGTCGGCACCACCGTCGCGCCCAGCCGGATTCGCCCCACCATCAGCCGGGCCCTCCTGCGCCTTCGGACCAGCGCCGCCGTCGGCACCACCGTCGCGCCCAGCCGGATTCGCCCCACCATCAGCCGGGCCCTCCTGCGCCTTCGGACCAGCGCCGCCGTCGGCACCACCGTCGCGCCCAGCCGGATTCGCCCCACCATCAGCCGGGCCGTGACCCGTCGCGGGCCCGGTGCTGCGGATGTCGTCGTCGTCAAGTGTCATGACTGCCCCCTGCGGGTCGGTCGGCACGCGCCGGCGGCGCCGGCGCGCTCCTGCCTGCGGGTGGTACCCGAGGCGGATCGTCACTAACCTCGGGTAAACGCGGGGCCGGCCGGGTTACAGCTCCTGGTACGGCGCGCAGCTGTCCCGCACGACCAGCTCGGTGGCGAGCTCCACCCGCGGCGTCTCCAGCGCTTCCCCTTGCGCCAGACGCAGTACTGTCCGCGCCGCCAGCAGCCCCATCTCGGCCAGCGGCTGGCGCACCGTGGTCAGCGGTGGCGACGACCACTGCACCTCGGGCAGGTCGTCGAAGCCGACCACGCTGACGTCGTCCGGAACCCGCAGGCCGCGTTGCCGCAGGGCTTCGAATGCGCCGAGGGCCATCTGGTCGCTGGACGCGAAGATCGCACTCGGTGGTTCGTCGAGGTCGAACAACGCGGCCGCGCCAGCGAAGCCCGACTCGTGGTAGAAGTCGCCGGGGACGACGTACTCGGGGCGCAGCGGGATCTCAGCCGCCTCCAACGCGGCCCGGTAGCCGTCGAGCCGGGCCCGGCTGCACAGCAGCCGGGGCGGACCGGCGATGAAGCCGATCCTGCGGTGTCCCAGGGAGATGAGGTGTTCCGTCGCTCGCAGTCCGCCGGCCCAGTTGGTCGCCCCGATAGTGGGGATGTCCAGGCTCGGCACGCCGGCCGGGTCGACCAGTACCATCGGTACGTTCAGCCGTCGCAGCTCGGTGTGTAATGGCGGAGCGAGTTCACTGGTGACCAGGATTACACCGTCAGTGGCCCGGGTCCGCAGGTTCTGCAGCCACTGCCGGGTCGCCGCGGACCGACGGTGGATGGCGGAGACGACGGTTCCGACCCCGGCGGCGTGCGCGACATCCTCCACGCCGCGGATTATCTCCACGGCCCACGGGCTGTCCAGATCGTTGAAGACCAGGTCGATCAGGCTGGCACCGGCGCGGGACCGGGTCGCCCGCCGTCGGTAGCCGTGCCGACGCAGGAGCTCCTCGACCCGTTCACGGGTCTGCGGGGCGACGTCGTTGCGCCCGTTGAGCACCCGTGACACGGTCGGCACGGAGACACCGGCTTCCTGGGCGATCGCGGTGATCGTGATCCTGCGTCCTTCATCGACCGTCACGGCAGCAACTCCTTCGTCGAGGCTTCAGCGTACGGCCGAACCTTCCGCCAGTCGGTCCGGCTCCGAACGCCGAGTCCGGGCCCCATCTTGCCGCAGTTGGAAAACGCTTGGCATCGACCCGGCCGGCAGTGTGTCGCACATGCCGGCGACCGAGTCGGCCGCGCCACCGACCGGAACTTTCCGGAACCGCCCGGGCGGCGGTTGCCTGAACGGCGGCCGGACGGGACACATCCGGCTGCCACGATGCGGGAGCATACCCGGACACTGCCAGCAAACTGTGGACTGCCAGATCTCGACGAAGCCGCAAGTTTCCGGAAACATGTCGGAGAACAGGCGCGACGGTCCGGCGACGCCGGTACTGGACTGGCGCGGCGCGATCGACAGGAGGCTGCCGGTGAGCGGCACGAACCATGCCCTGGACGAGGCCCTCGATCGGTCAGCGCCGTGGCGCGATCTCACCCTACCGGTGGAGGAACGGGTGTTCGACCTGCTTAGTCGGATGTCGCTGACGGAGAAGATCGCACAGCTGTACAGCTACTGGCGGGGCGCCAATGCCTCGATCGACGACATGGCCCCGCTGCAGCATGATCTGGTCGACGAGTCAGTTGACTGGGCCGACCTGCTGCACACCGGCTTGGGGCAGTTGACCCGCCCGTTCGGCACCACGGCGGTGACTCCGGCCGACGGTGCCCGGGCGCTGCACCGGCTGCAGGCCGAGATCGTCGCCGGCAACCGCTTCGGTATTCCCGCGCTGATCCACGAAGAGTGCCTGACCGGGTTCATGACCTGGGGCGCCACCGTGTACCCGACCCCACTGGCCTGGGGTGCCAGCTTCGACCCTGACCTGGTGACACAGATGGCGCGTCGGATCGGGCAGGACATGCGGTCGGTCGGGGTGCACCAGGGACTCGCCCCGGTGCTCGACGTGGTCAGGGACCCCCGTTGGGGTCGTACCGAGGAGACTATCGGCGAGGATCCGTACCTGGTCGCCACGATCGGCACCGCATACGTGCGTGGGCTCGAATCGGCCGGGGTGGTGGCCACCCTCAAGCACTTCGCCGGTTACTCGGCCTCCCGGGCCGGGCGCAACTTCGCGCCGGTGTCGGTCGGCCCGCGAGAGTTCGCCGACGTCCTGCTCCCACCGTTCGAGATGGCCGTCCGCGACGGTGGCGCTCGATCGGTGATGCACTCGTACGCGGAGGTGGACGGCGTACCGGCGGCGGCAGACGGCGGTCTGCTCACCGATCTGCTCCGTGGCCGCTGGGGGTTCACCGGCACCGTGGTCGCGGACTACTTCGGTGTGTCGTTCCTGGAGCTGCTGCACCGGGTGGCCGACGGTCCCACCACCGCCGCCGCTCTGGCGCTCAGCGCCGGGGTCGACGTCGAACTGCCGGCGGTACGGTGCTACGGAGCCCCGCTTGTCGAGGCAGTCCGGCAGGGTGCCGTGCCGGAGTCGGTGGTCGATCGGGCCGTCACCCGCGTCCTGCGGCAGAAATGTGAGCTGGGGTTGCTCGACCCGGACTGGGATCCGGTGCCACCGGCACTGGCCGGGGCGGACCACCCGAGCGAGGCGGGCGGGCCGTCCGCTGGGCCGGGTATCGACCTGGACCCGCCGGTGAATCGGGACCTGGCCCGGCGGCTGGCCGAGGAATCGGTGGTCCTGCTGGCCAACGACACCGTCCTCCCGCTGCCCGAGCAGGGGCGGGTAGCGGTGGTCGGACCGCTGGCCGACTCAGTCAACGGGCTGCTGGGCTGCTACACGTTCCCCAGCCACGTCGGTACCGTCCCGGCCGACGCCGGTGACCAACTCCCGATGGGGACCGTCCTGGCCGCGCTGCGGGCCGAGCTGCCTGCAGCGGCCATCGAGCACGTCACCACCGGCCCGGTGGACGGGCAGGACACTCCGGGCATCGTGGTGGCCGCAGACGCTGCGGCGCGGGCCGACGTCTGTGTCGCGGTGGTTGGGGACCGGGCCGGGCTGTTCGGCGCCGGAACCTCCGGCGAGGGCTGCGACGCCACCGACCTGGAACTGCCCGGACGGCAGGGTGAGTTGATCGAGGCGTTGGTCGCCACCGGCACCCCGGTGGTACTGGTGCTGCTGACCGGACGCCCGTACGCGCTCGGCCGGTACGCCGACCGGCTGGCCGGGGTGGTGCAGGCGTTCTTCCCCGGTGCCGAGGGGGGCCGCGCGGTCGCCGGTGTGCTCAGCGGCCGGGTCTGCCCGTCCGGCAGGTTGCCGATCGGGGTTCCTCGGCAGGCCGGCGGCCAGCCGACCAGCTATCTCAGCCCGCTGCTGGGACACCGGACCGAGGTGAGCAATGTCGATCCCGGTCCGCTGTACCCGTTCGGTCATGGCCTGTCGTACACCTCGTTCGAGTGGTCGACGCCGCTGGTCGACGGGGTCGAGCACGACCGGGGTGCGGCTCCGGCGCAGATCGGCACCGACGGCACGCTGCGGATCCGACTGCGGGTACGCAACACCGGTGACCGCGCGGGCAGCGAGATCGTCCAGCTGTACCTGCACGACCCGGTGGCGCAGGTCACCCGACCGGTGATCCGGCTGGTCGGGTACGCCCGGGTGCTGTTGCAGGCTGGCCAGGCGCGCTGGGTCGAGTTCGACTTCTCCGCCGACCTGTCGTGTTTCACCGGGCGGGACGGGCGCCGGGTCGTCGAGCCCGGCGATCTGGAGCTGCGGCTGGCCGCGTCGAGCACCGACGTCCGCCACCGGGTCGCGGTCCGGCTGGTCGGCGCCCAGCGGCAGGTCGACCACCGACGCCGGCTGGCCACCGAGGTGACCGTACGGTGACGGGGGTGCCGCTGCCCGCTGCGGTGCGGGCAGCGGCGTCAGTCGCTCAGCAGGTCACGCAGTTCGACCGGTACGGTGGCCAGCACGTCGTCCCACTCGCCGGAGCTGACGTGCCGTCGAAGCACCCGGCTGACCGTCCGGATCACCTGCTCGGCGCCGCCCTCGACGTCGAACGGGAAGTCCCGGCGCACCCGGGCGACGAACTCGGCACGGTCCAGCTTCGTCGGAGCCGAGGTGGCGTCCCAGCCCTCGTAGTACAGCCCGCGGACCAGCAGCGGCAGTTGCGCCGCGAGCTGCACCACCTCGGCCAGTGGTAGCCGGTCGCGCAACGTGTGCAGCACGGCGGCGAGCGCCGAATAGGACTGTTGGCGGCGCTGCGCCGGCCAGCCGAGTTCGTGCTCGATCTCGCTGAGCAACCGGTTGGTCTTGTCCACGGTGGCGTCAATGGCAGTCAGCTGGGCAGTCGTCATCTTCGTGCTCCCTCGTCGGTTCGTGGTGCCGGTGATCCGGGGGGCGCTCGTGATCCGCACGGTCCCGGTCAGGCCGCCCGCCGTTCCCGGGACTGCTTGCAGGTGACGCAGGTGGTGGCCGAGGGGTAGATCTCCAGCCGCTCCACCGGAATGGCTACGGCGCAGCCCTCGCAACGCCCGTAGTCGCCGGCGGCGAGACGGGCCAGGGCATGCTCGAACTGGGTGCGACGCTCCAGGATGGTACGGATCAAAGACTGGGCCGCGTCCCGCTCGGCGGTCTTCGTGCCGCTGTCGGCCTGGTCGTCGCCGGCGGTGTCGCCCCCTTCGACCAGCCGCAGCACCTGGCTCTGCGTCATCGCCTGCTCGTACTCAGCCGTCAACTCCTGGTACCGGCTGGTCAGCGCGGTGCGGATACGATCACTGTCGATGGTTCCCGGTACGCCGAGTCCCGGTCGCCGGTTCACGTCATGCGTCAGCATGCGCCCATCCCCCTTCAGATCGGTTACGGCGAGCCATGACCGGCTCGGACTCCGGCACCGGGTCGCCGCGAAGATCCGCCACTTACCCGTCGCCGACGGCCGGCAAACCCCGTCCAACCCCTGGCCAGCCACGCGGCCTCCGGGCCTCGCCGACGTCGATCGGGGCCGCCGGCAGTGCGGTCCCGGCAGTGCGGTCAGCCGGCGGTGTCGATGCTGATCCGGACGTCGTCGGCGAGCCGGTAGCCGACGCCGTACACGGTGGTGATCAGGGGCGAGTTGCCCACCTTGCCGCGGAGCCGGCGGATGTGCACGTCCACGGTACGCACCCCGGTGTGCTCGTAGCCCCATACCGCGGCGAGCAACTGCAACCGGGTGAAGACCCGGCGAGGGTTCTCCACCAGGTGCAGCAGGAGATCGAACTCGAGTCGGGTCAGCAGCAGCGGCTCGCCGTCCAACAGAACGGTCCGCGACGCGACCATGACGTGCAGTGCCGGCACGGCGACCGTGGTGGTCCGCCGTGACCGGGTGGCGGGGTCGGTGAACACCCCACCGGCCGCCGACGTCGGACCCGGCGCGTCGCGGCCGGCGCCGATCTGGTCGAGCGCCGCGCCGGGCTGCGCCCGGGTCGCGTCGACCGTCGGCATCTCCACCGTCGCCTCACCCCGTTCCACCAGCTCCCGGGCGGCCTCCAACAACCGGCGGGCGGACGACGAGAGCGCCTCCTCGCCGGCGGTGAGCGGAATCGACACGGTGACGGTCACGGTCGCCATCGCCGGGCCGGTCCCCCGCCGCGGCGCGGCGGGCGGACGGGCCGCACCAGACGGTGGCAAACCGGACCAGCCGGCGCGCGGCGAGGCAGGGCTGACCGACATGGTCCTCCTAGACAGTTCCGGCCGGAAGCGTGTATCCCGGCCGCCGGCTGGTGTCCGTACGCAACGGCAGCCGGCTGGGACGCGGCAGCCAGCACCGGACACAGGGGACGACCCGGTGCGCCGGCGGCTGCGCACGAACCGATGCTGCCGCTCCCACGCTCCCGGGTCAATACCGGACGGCGTTGCAGGAATGTGATGATTGACAAGCGCACCGTAATCGATTGCTCGCTCTGGATACCCGACCTCGGTGCTATTGCCGAACCGGCAGGATGATCACATGCGCGCCATCGTCGCCGGGTTCGCCGCGATCTGGTCGGTGACCCTGATCGGGTACCTGATCGGCCGTTTCGAGCTGCTCGGCCCGGATGGCACCGCCGTCCTGGCCCGGCTGGCCTTCTTCATCGCGACGCCGGCGCTGTTGTTCACCACCTTGGCGGGCACGTCCCCGACCGAGGTGTTCACCCCCGCGTTCCTCGCCTACCTGGCGAGCACCGTGGTGGTGGCGGCCGCCTACCTGGCGCTCGCCGGTTGGCTGTGGCAGCGGCCGGCCGGCGATGTCACCATCGGCGCGCTCGGCGCCTCCTATGTGAACGCAGCCAACCTCGGCATCCCGGTAGCGGCGTACGTGCTCGACGACGTTTCGGTCGTCGCGCCGGTGCTGCTGTTCCAGGTGCTCGTCGCGGCACCGGTGGCCTTCGCCGTCCTGGACTTCACCGCCGGCGACCGCCGCCCGTCCGTCCGTCGGCTGCTGTCCCTGCCGGCCCGCAACCCGATCATGATCGCCTCGGCGGCGGGCCTGGCACTGGCGATCAGCCGGTGGCAGCCACCCGCCGAGCTGCTGCGCCCCGCCGAACTGCTTGGTGCGGCCGCCGTACCGCTGGCTCTGCTGGCCCTCGGAATGTCCCTGCCCGGAAGCCGGCCGCTGGCGGCCGACCCGCAGGCCCGGGAACGCTACACCGCCGTCGCCCTCAAGGTGCTCGGCCAGCCGGCGGCGGCCTACCTGATCGCCCGACACGGTCTCGGCCTCAGCGGCACCGCGTTGCTCGCCGCAGTGGTCACCGCCGCGCTACCGACGGCGCAGAACGTCTTCATCTTCGCCACCCGGTACCAGCGCGGTCAACGCCTCGCCCGGGACTCGGTGGTGCTCTCCACGGTCGCCACCGCCGTCACCCTGATGCTGATCGCCGCCGTGCTCGGCTGACGTCCCCCAGTGGGCGCGAACCTGGCCGGCGTACCCCGACGACTGACGCTCACCGGCGGCGAGCGCCGCCGCGAACACGACAGCATCATCCGGGTCACCGGTGAGCGCCGCCCGTGCTGTCGCATCCGGCGTCAGGAACATGGGCGTGGCGGGACAACCCTCGGCGGGACGATCTCGCCAGGCCGCCGCCTCGGCCGCCGCCTCGGCCTCCGCCGGCCCGCCGTCGGCCAGAACCAGCACCGTCGCCGCGCCGGCCGCCAGGTCCGGGTTGCTCGTCGAACGGACTGCGCCGCTGATGTAGCGGCGGCCGTCCACCACCACCGGCCCGGTCACCCCCGGCAGCGCGCAACTGGCCGCGACTGCCCGTGGCAGGGCGATGCCGGACGTCGAGTCCCACGCCACCAGCTGACCGCTGTCCGCGTCGACCGCGGTGACCAGCAGCCGGGGCGCGCTGGGCCAGCGGTGGTCCCGCAGCAGGTCCGCAACGGCACCCACGGCGGCGTCCGACGGGTCGGCGGCGAGTGCCAGCCGCCCAAGCTGCGCCCGGGCCTGCGACGACGTGGCACCGCCGGCACGCAGGCTCCGGCGGGTCTCGTCGACCAGTTCGTAGTCGGTCTGCCGGGCTGTCACCGGCCAGGTCCCGACCCGCCGTACGGTCCGCACGGCCGCGGCAGGACCAGCGTCGCCGTAGACCAGCGCCGCCACCAGGGCGCCGGTCGACGTCCCTACCACCAGGTCCGGCGTGCGCAGTCCGGCGCCAGCCCGATCGAGTCCGACGAGCATCCCCAACTGCCAGCCGGCCCAGCCGTCCCCGCCAGCGCCGAACACCACAGCTCGTCCCGTCACCGCCACCTCCGACGCGTCGACCTCGACGACGGGACCGCCGTCCGTCCAACCACTCCAGCCCTGCCGGCGGCACCGCCACCGAGCGCAACGCGCCGAAGCCGAACGCCCGGCTACCTATGGATGAACATCCGGACAACCAGCCAGGTCGGTCAGGCGCGGTGGGTGGTCGGACCGCAGTCCGACCACCCACCGCCCGCTCGGTCTCAAAAGGGCGGTGTCACCAGCTGAGGTACCAGGGCTGGGTCTGCACGTTCAGCTCCGGGAACCGGACCAGCTTGGCGCTCGCCGTCCGCCAGTCCTTGAGGTCCAGCACATCCAGGCCCTTCTGGATGTCACTGGAGTAGATGTAGCCGTTGTAGTAGTACGTCGACCATGGTCCGCCGGTGACCATCCGGGTGTCCGAGACCGGTCCCCGCTCCCAGTAGGCGATCTCCTGCGGCCTGGCCGAGTTGGTGAAGTCCCAGACCGAGATGCCGCCCTGGTACCAGGCCTGGACCATGATGTCGCGGCCCAGGACCGGGATCAGCGAACCGTTGTGGGCCACACAGTTCTCGGTCGACCCGTTGGTCCGGGGGATCTTGAAGTAGCTGCGGAAGACCAGCGTCCGCGCGTCACCCGTACCGGTGATGTCGTAGATGGCGTTGGCTCCCCGGTCCGGACCGATGGTCGGGTTGCAGGTCGCCGCCCCGCCGCCGCCGAGTTCGTCGGTGAAGACCACCTTGGTGCCCGAGTTGTTGAACGTCGCCGAGTGCCAGAAGGCGAAGTTGGTGGTGTCCCGGACCTGGTGGATGACCCGGGGCGCCTCCCGGTCGGAGATGTCCAGCAGCACGCCGTCGCCCATGCAGGCGCCCGCCGCGAGGTCCTTCTGCGGGTACGCGGTGATGTCGTGGCAGCCGGTGGTGGTGGAACTGCCGTTGCCACCCGGGTTGCCGCCGTCCGGGAAGATCGCCGGGGTGGCCACCACGGCCGCGTCGGTCGGCTTCTTCAACGGCACCTTGACGATCGAGATCAGGTCGTGCGGTGGCTGGCAGTCCGGGAAATTCGTCGACGGACTGTACGACGACACGTAGAGGTACACGAACGCACGGCTCTTCGCCGGCACCAGGGTGTGGGTGTGTGAGCCGCAGTTCGTCTCGACGGACTTGACGTACCGGGGGTTCTTCTTGTCCCGGATATCGAAGATCTTGATGCCCTCCCAGGACTCCTTCACCGACGCGGACTGGGAGGTGCTGGCGCAGGAGTCGTCACTGCGCGACGAGTCTGTGGACAGGAACAACAGGTCACCGTGGACCGACACGTCGTTCTGCCCACCCGGGCAGACCACCTGCGACACCAGCCGCGGCCGCCGCGGGTTGGCGATGTCGTAGATCACGAAACCGTTGTAGTTGCCGACGAAGGCGTACCTGCCCTGGAAGGCGAGGTCCGAGTTCAACGAGGACTCGGTGTCGAACGGCGCGGGCTTGGGCAGGCTGGCGATCTGGCGCAGGTTCCGACTGCTGTCGATCTCGTCGACGCCGAGTCCGGGGTCGTCGGTGCCCGCCGCCGACGCCTGGGCCAG
Source organism: Solwaraspora sp. WMMA2065 (assembly GCF_030345075.1). Classification (NCBI taxonomy): domain Bacteria; kingdom Bacillati; phylum Actinomycetota; class Actinomycetes; order Micromonosporales; family Micromonosporaceae; genus Solwaraspora; species Solwaraspora sp. WMMA2065. Next base: position 1,350,800 of record NZ_CP128361.1, on the reverse strand, counting down.
GCACAACTCGACCGCCAGCGCGTCGGTGGCGTCGGCGCACTCGACGTCGAACGGGGTCCCTGCATGACTCGGTGTCGCCAACGCGGTGCTGCCGAACAGGACGGCGATCGCCGCCACTGCCACCGTCCGGAGCTGCCGCGGCCCTCGTGGGGAACGTCTGATCATGTGCGGCACCCTTCGAAAGGGATTGATGATGCTGCGACGATACCGCCGAGTTCCCGACATCGATGTGACAGTAATCACATCGATACATGGAGTTAGCCGGATAGCATCGCGACCGTCCACCTCGGGAGGTCCGATGTCCCGACTGTCACTCGGCCGGCACCGGCGGCTACTGGCACTCGCCCTGATCCCGGCCGTGGTCGTCGTCGCGGTGGTCGTGCTACGGACCACCGCAACGACCTCGGCCACCACCAACGACGCAGCGACCGGGTCGGCGGGAACGTCCACCGGCACGGACGCACCGCCGGTGATCCTTCCCGGCCGGCCCGGCGAGCCGGCCGAGCTGCGCCCCGGTGCGGACGTGACCATCGATCCACCGCAGTACAACGCGCTGGACACCTGGTACGTCCAGATGATGATCCCGCACCACACCCAGGCCGTGCAGATGGCAGCGCTCGCCGCCGACCGCAGTGCCGACCCAGGGGTACGGGCGTTCGCCGACCGCATCCGGGCTGGGCAGGCCGCCGAGATCGCCGTACTCCGGCAATGGCTGCAGGACCGGCGGCTACCCGCCGGTGAACACGACCACGACACGATGCCCGGGATGCAGACCGAGCAGGCCGTCCGGGAACTGGCGGCCGCCCGGGGAGCCGAGTTCGACCGGCTCTTCGTGGCGATGATGACCGACCACCACCAAGGTGCCGTCGAAATGTCCGACCGGGTGCTCACCGGCGGCAGCGACGTGACCGTCGAGGAACTCGCCACCTCGATCGCGGCCGAACAGGCCGTCGAGATCAACCGGATGCGGGACCTGCTGGACAGCTGAACCGGCACCCACCGCATCGCGCGGGACCGGGTCACGCGGGACCGGCCGCTGTGCGGCGAGCTAGCGGCGGGCCAGCGCGTCCAACCCGTCCGACCGGCGAATGCCCTCATCGGCGGCCGCCACCTCCCCGACGTGGCGCAGCAGAGCCGTGCCGTGACGCAGGCCCGCCACCCCCACGCCGAGGCCGACCAGCTCCACGATCAACAACGGGACGCCGGCCAACGACGTCGGACCGGAGGTACGGATCAAGCCGGCGAGCAGGAACAGCCCACCCATCGCCGTACTGATCAGGTTGAACCGGACCAGCGAGGAGCGGACCGGACCGGACGGCTCGTCCCAGAGATCGACCAGACCCACCGCCACGGTCAGCGCCATGGCGGCCAGCCCGGCGACCAACGTCCAGTAGCCGACCTCACCGAACAGGTCGGGTGCCCCGGCCACCACCGAGATGTCGAACAGGGCCGCACAGACGAACAGTCCGAACGGCAGGGTCACCAGCATCGGCTGGATCGGCTGGCCGGGCACGCGGAATTGCGCCTGCATCGCCCTCACGCCCTTCCCACTGGTCGCACCGGTCACACCGCCGGTGCTACCCGAGTATCTCCCGCCGCGAACCCACCCGCCATTCACCGCTGCTGGCTGTCGGCCCGCAGCACCGACGCCACCAGCCGCTCGGCGACCTCCGGCAACGGCATCGCGGTCGCCTCGGCCGCCTCGCGCAGCACCGCGAGCGCCTCCGCGGCCGGGCACCGCCGCTGGGTCATCACGATGCCGATCGCCGGGCCGATCACGTCGCCGTACTCCGGACGGTCGGCGTCGGCCCCGCCCGCCGCCCCGCCGCGACGCCGGTCCCGCACCGCTGCGAGGAGCAGTCCGGCGTGCTCGGCGAGGAGCAGGGCGGTCAACTGCTCGCCGACACCGAGCGCCCCGACCCGCTCCGCGTACAGGTTGATCGCACCGATCGCCTCGTCGTCGACGTCCACCGGCGCGCAGAGCACGGAACGGATCCCCCGGTCGACCGCCGCCCGGCTCCACTGCGGCCAGCGCGGCGAGTCGGCACCCGGATCGGCCAGCACGATCTCGCGGTCCCGGATCGCGGTCATCGCCGGTCCGTCGGAGGCGTACTGAAGCTCATCCAGATCCTTGACCAGTGGATCGGACGCCGCCACCGAAGCGGGCCGGCCGGCCCGGAGAAAGCAGACGCTCGCATACGTCACCCCGGGCAGCGCGGATCGGGTGGTGCGGGCGAGATGCTCCACCGCCTGGTCGAAATCGGTGCACCGGATCATGCCGGCGGTCAGCTCCCGCAGCAGGGCGGCGGTCTCCAGTACGGCCAGCCTGCTGTCCGCCGAGTCGGCCTGGGTCAACGTGATCGCGCCCTGGCCGCGCTCAGCGGCGGCCGCTGCCACTGAGCCGGCGGCCAACGGAGGAGATCAGCCGGTCCAGTTCGGAGCCGAACGGGTTGTCGTGTACCAGGTAGGTCCAGGTCGCACTGGGCCGTACCAGCTGGGCCTCGTCAGGCTGCCAGTCCTCGTCGAACTCGGTCTGCTCGAACGTCGCGACGGTGCGGGCCTCGATCTCCGGGATCAGCTGGTTGAACGCGGGCACGGCAGCCCGGTGGAACTCGTCGAGTGGATCGAGCCGGCCGAGCGCCCGCAGATGCACACCCTCGCGCACCTCGGACAGTTCGGCGAGGTGTTCGGTCCAGAGCCGGTCCAGGTGGTAGAGGGCGATCGAACGGGCCGCCCGCGACAGCAGGTCCTCGTCCATCTCGGCGCACCGCTGCGGGAACCGGTCCATCAGCATCAGCGCGGCGACTTCGGTGGTCAGCAGCCGCTCCCGCCGCTCAGCGAGCGCCTTGCGCTGCTGTTCGATCACCACGCTGTAGCGCCAGGTGTTCCGGTGGATCTCGTAGTCGACACCCTCGGCGATCCGCTGGGCGTGTTCGATGGCGAAATCCACCTGCTCGTCCTGGACGATGCCGTCGGGCGTCATCCGGGGCGAGGGTGGGATCGCGTCCGGGGCGTGCCGGACGACCAGGTCGTCCTCCAGGCTGACGAAGAACACCGAACCACCCGGGTCGCCCTGGCGACCGGCCCGGCCGCGCAACTGGTTGTCCACCCGCCGGCTGTCGTGCCGACCGCTGCCGATCACGTACAGCCCACCCAGCTCCGCGACCTGGTCCCGGTCGGACTGGTCGCTGCCGCCGAGGCGGATGTCCACGCCGCGCCCGGCCATCTGGGTGGACACCGTCACCGCACCCAGCGCGCCGGCCTCGGCGATGATCGCGGCTTCCTCGTCGTCGTTCTTGGCGTTGAGTACCACGCAGGGCACACCGGCCTCCCCCAGCGACGCAGCCAGGCTCTCCGACTCCTTGACGTCGAGGGTGCCGATCAGCACCGGACGCCCGGTGGCGTGGGCCGAGCTGATCTCGGCGACCAGCGCCTCGTCCTTCTCCGCGCGGGTGGCGTAGATCCGGTCCGACTCGTCGGTCCGTACGCACGGGGTGTGTGGCGGGATCACCGCCACCTCCAGCTTGAAGAACTCGCGGAGCTGGTCGCCGACGAGGACCGCCGTCGCGGTCATCCCGCACAGGGTGCGGTACGCCGCGACGAACGCCTGCACGGTGATGGTGCCGAGCACCTCACCCTCGGCCGTGGCGTTGAGACCCTCCTTGGCCTCGACCGCCGCCTGCAGCCCGTCCGGCCACCGGCGGCGCTGCGCCACCCGACCGCGCATCTCGTCCACCAGCTCCACGGCGCCGTCGCGGACGATGTAGTCGACGTCGCGGTGCAGCAACGCGTGGGCGTGCAGGGCGACGTGGATCGCGGACAGCTGCCCGACGTTGTCGTCGGCGTACAGGTCGACGCCGTCCAGCTTGGCCTCGACCGCGGCCAGCCCGGCGGAGGTGAACGCGACGCTGCGGCCGTCGTCGGCGACCTCGTAGTCCCGGCCGGCGCGCAGCCCGCGTACCAGCGCGGCGGCGGTGTGCACCGGGTCCTGTTCACCGACGACCGCCCCGGCCAGCACCATCGGCACCCGGGCCTCGTCGATGAGGATCGAGTCGGCCTCGTCGACGATCGCCGTGGACAGCGGCGGCTGGACCCGGTCGGCGATGTCGGTGACCAGCTGGTCACGCAGGAAGTCGAAGCCGGCCTCGCTCACCGAGACGTAGGTGACGTCCCGCTGGTACGCGGTGCGCCGCTGCTCGGGGCTGCTGGCCTCGGTGACCCAGCCGACGGTCAGCCCGAGCAACTGGTAGACCGGCGCCATCCACTCGGCGTCGCGGCGGGCGAGGTAGTCGTTGACCGTCAGCACGTGCACCGGGCCGTTGCCCCGCCGCACGTGCCCGTAGGCGGCGATCGTGGCGGTCAGGGTCTTGCCCTCACCGGTGGCCATCTCCGCGACCTTGCCGGCCAGCAGGGACATCGCGCCGAGCAGTTGCTCGTCGAACGGCCGCTCGCCGATGGCCCGCCGGGCAGCCTCCCGGCCGACTGCGCAGAGGTCGACGAACTCGCTGGCCCGGCCGGCCTCGGCGGTCAACTCGGCGTCGTCGAGCGCCCGCAGGTCGTCCTCCCGGCCGGCGATGTCGGGGAGCAGTTTCGCCAACGGAGCGAGGTCGACCGTGCTGCCCGGCCGCTGGAGGAAACGCCGGAACCGACTCTTCAGACGCTGCGACACACCCATGACCGTCAACGCTACGCGACGCGTCCGGCTCGCGGTGCCCCACCCGCCCCAGGACGCTCAGCCGTGGCGGCCGAACCCCGATCGGACGACGCATACCGCCCGCCGGGTGGGGTAGCCAGCAGCTGATCGAGTGTCGTCACGGGGGTGGATCATGGGGTACGCGCGAACGGCCGTCGCTCCCACGGTTGCGGACTGGACCGCCCGTCGCACCGGGTCGGCGGGCCGGTGGACGCCCTGGGAACTGGCCATGGCCAAGGCCAGGTCCGGCCGACGGGTGAGCGTCGTACTGCCGGCCCGCAACGAGGAGGCCACCGTCGGCGCCATCGTCGAGTCGATCGTCGGGAACCTGGTGGACCGGGTGCCGCTGGTCGACGACGTGTTGGTGGTCGACTCCCGGTCCGACGACAGTACGGCGGCCGTGGCCGCGGCCGCCGGCGCCCGAGTCGTCGGCCAGGACGAGATGACCCGGGGCCTGCCGCGGCTGGAGGGCAAGGGCGACGCGCTCTGGGCCGGGCTGGCCGCCGCCGACGGGGATCTGATCGCCTTCGTCGACGCCGACCTGCGGGAGTTTCAGCCTGCCTTCGTGACCGGGCTGCTCGGCCCGCTGCTCACCGACGAGTCGGTCAGCTTCGTCAAGGGTTTCTACCACCGGCCGCTGGTCCGGTCGAGCGACGTCGAGGCGGATGCCGGTGGCCGGGTCACGGAGATCATGGCCCGACCGCTGTTCAATCTCTTCTGGCCGGACCTGTCGGGATTCGTCCAGCCGTTGGCCGGCGAATACGCCGGCCGACGCGACGTGCTGGAGCAGATCCCGTTCGTCTCCGGCTACGGGGTGGAGACCGCGATGCTGATCGACCTGCTCGACGTCTGTGGGCTGGACTCCCTGGCCCAGGTCGACCTCGGCGAGCGGCGGCACCGGCACCAGAGCACCGAGGCGTTGGGACGGATGTCCGCCCAGATCCTGTTGACCGCCTGGTCGCGGCTCTACCGCAAGGGCTGGGTGATCTCGGAACGTCCGCCCGGCGGTCTACTCACCCAGTTCCGCCGCGGCGAGGCCGAGGCACTGAGCAATCTGGAACGCGAGGTCGTCGTCAGCGACGTGTCGGTCCAGGAACGGCCCCCGCTGGGCCAGCACCGGCGGGCGCTGGCAACCGCGGCTGCCGGCTGACGCCGAGCCCGGCCGGACCGCCGACCGGCTATTTGCTTCCCGCGCTCGGCTTGGTGGCGTGGAACACGATCAGACCGACCACCAACCCGACCAGTGCGATGGCACCGGAGTTCGATGTGTCGTCCCCGGCTCCGGAGAGGCCGAAGGCGAACGTTCCCGCGCCTGCGACGATCGCTGCGACCAGGCGGTTTCCACGTTGCTTCACGGTCGGCACGCTATCGGCGCCGGTGACGCCGCCGGCACCGGCCGGCACGGGTTCCCCCGATCGAGGTGACCAGCGGGACGCGGCTCAGGCCACGGCGAACAGCGGTGCCAGGCCGGCCACGGTCAGGCTGCGTCGCACGTAGGGCTGCGGCCGGACGAACCGTAGCCGTACCGCCGCGCGGCGGGCGGCCTCGTGGCTGGCCAGCAACGCGGCGATGCCGGCGGCGTCGACAAAGCCGACGCCGTCCAGGTCGACCAGGACCTCGGCGTCGCTGCCGGCGGCCCGCACCGCGTCGACCAGTCCGGCGCGGACCCGTTCGGCTGCCTCCCGGTCGAGTTCGCCGGTCAGGCCGATCTCGGTTCGGCCGTCAACGCGGTGCACGGAGATGGTGAGCGCGGCGTCGGTCGGCTCCGGCTGGGCGATCCCGGACTCCCACCGGGGCGGGGCGTCGGTCAGCATCGCCTGGCGCAGCCAGGTCAAGGTCCGGGACAGCAGCCGGGAGACATGCATCTGGGAGATGCCGAACTCGGCGGCGATGTCCGACTGGGTGTAGTTGCCGTAGAAGCGCATGGCGAGGATCCGGCGTTCCCGAGCCGGCAGCCGGTAGAGCAGCCCGCTGACCGTGAGCCGGTCGTCGACGGACTCCAGGTCGGCGTCGAGGGCGCCGAACATGTCGCCCAGCTCGGCGGGTCCGTCGTCGCCGACCGGCCCGTTCAGCGACGCGGGCGTGTAGCCGGCGGCGGATTCCAGGGCCGCGAGGATGTCCTCTTCGGAGGTGTCCAGCCGCTCGGCGAGTTCGGCGACGGTCGGCGACCGGGACAGCTCGCTGGTCAGCACCGCGGTCGCCTGGCTCACCTCGATGGTGAGGTCCTGCAGCCGGCGGGGCACGTGCACACCCCAGGTCCGGTCCCGGAAGTGGCGTTTGATCTCTCCGGTGATGGTCACCGCCGCGTAGGCGGTGAACGAGCCGCGGTCCGGGTCGTAGCGGTCCACCGCCTTGACCAGCCCGAGCCGGGCGACCTGCTCGAGATCCTCCAGCGGCTCGCCGCGGCCGCGGTAGCGTCGGGCCAGCCGACCGGCGAACGGCAGGGCCAGTTGGACGAGCTCCTCCCGCAGGTCCCGGCGCCGGCTCTCAGCCTGGTCGGCGAACCGGGCCGCGTAGGACAGAGCTGCTCCGTCGAGGTCCTCCAGCGCGTGTTCCGAACGAGTTACCGTACGCCTTTGTCCGGACATTTCGCCCCTCCCCGGTGATCCGGCCCTGAGCTCCGCATTCCGGCACATTGATCGGGTCGCGAGTCCGGTGCGGCACCGGACTCGACGCCCTCACTAAGCCGGACCCTACTGGCAGTGACGACGCCACCCGATCCGAATGCCATGAAAATTCCACGCCGAGGACGGCGTCCGACGCACCGGCCGTGCGTTCAACTGGTGACCGGATCGGAATACCGCAGCACGGCGCCGACCCCGCCATCCAGATCAGCGTCACCGGGCCCGACCAGCACCAGATCGGCGTCGGTGGCCGCCAGTGCGCGCAGCAGCGCCGCGTCGGCGCGGACCTCGCAGGGCTCGTCCACCGCCATGACGGCCAGGTCGGCCGGATCCAGGGCGATCTGGGTCGGCTCCGGACCGATCCAGACCCGCTGGGTCGAGGAGGGGTCATCGACCAGCAGCAGCGTGTCGACCTGAGCCCGCTGCAGCGCGTCGACCACGGCGGGCAGACCATCGCCCCGGCCCTGTTGCGCGCCGTAGCGGTCCAGTGCCCGGTCGGTGTGCTCGGCGGCCACCGCGGCGATGGCCTGGATGGTGGCCTCGGTCAACGGCTCGGGATCGGCACCCACCGCGCGCGACCCGGCATCGGTCTGCACCGTACGCGACTGCCAGCGTCTCGGTAGTTGGCCGACCAGAAGTTGGCGTGCGTCCGGGTCGCCGGCGACCACCAGCGCCTCGGCCCCGATCTGGTCGGCCAGCGCTGCCGTCGCCGCGGCGCTGGCACCGGCGTTGCGCCGCCACGACACCTCGGCCGCCCGCTGGAACCGGGCCTGGGACCAGGCCCCTGGTTTCACCTTGCGGATCGGGTGGGCGGCCGGGCCGTCGACGCCGGCCTGCCGGGGCAGCCCGCCGGCGCTGACCGCGTCGATTTCGGCCCCGGTGCGACTAACCAGTACCCGCAGCCAACTGATCTCCTCGCCCCGCTGAGCGACCAGCGGCATCGCGTGCGGCAGCGGGCCGACCGTGGCGAGGTCACGCTGGGGCGGTGCCGGCAGATAGTTGTGCAGCACCACCTCGCCGCTGGCGGCGCTGAGCGCGAGACCGTACTCACCGGTGCGGGGCACATGCCGGGTCACCGCCGCGCCGAGCGCCGCGACCGACGCCGGATCGGCGCCCTGCTGGTCCAACTGATCACGCAGCGCCCGCCAGCGCAGTTCGAGCGCGTCCACCGCGTCCTCGGTGTCGTGTGAGGCGTCCAGGTATACCGACGCCCACGGTCCGGGCCGGGCGTAGAGCGGCCGCAGGAAGGACAGATCCATGACGTACCCCCCTCTCTCCACCGGCATACCCGGACAGCTCGACTAATCACCTCAAATCAACCACCACCTCCCCCATGAACCCATTCATTCACGGCATTCACTCGACTATCTCGATACAATGCGTGAACAAACACAAACATTGGGTGGTGATGGATGGATCCCGAACTGTTCCCTGAGCGAGCCGTCCACCGGCCCGGGCCGATCATCACCGGACACGTGGTCCGTCTGGTCGGCGGCTACTCCCGGCCGATCAAAATCGGTCAGCCCGTCCTGATCGGAGTACTCGCGGCGGCCGGGGTGATCCGAGCACTCGGGGCGGCGCTCGCCTCGGTCCGCCTGGCCGGAAGCGGCTCCACCGCCGCTCGCCGCAAGTGGAAGGAACTGCGCAACGGGCCGGAGTTCCTGGTGACCCCCCTGCACATCCGGGACACCACCGGGGTGCTGTGCGAGATGGAGATCCACGGACATGTGCCGCAGAGCGCCCTTGACCCGGCCGACCACGTGCAGGTGACGGTACGCCGACAGAAGGACCCCGAGCTGCCACCCAGGGTGGAACGCATCGTCAACCTCACCACCGGCCAGTTCCTCACCCCACGGACCCCGACCGTCTGGTCGCACCTCGGTCCGGCGCTGCTGTTCCAGGCGGTCCTCGGGCTCCTCTTCCTGGTCGCACTCGCCGGGCTGGTCGTCATACTGGCCTGACCGTTTGTGGCCACCACCCGGAGATCCACTCCGGTTCCGTCCTCCGCCTGACGGAGGAACCCCGGCACCGGGGTACTTCGTGAGACGGAGACAACTGCCCCCCGACGGGGTGAGGGTGACGGGCGTCGGGTGAGGGATCATGGGACGATGACGCGCCAAGGGTGCCGACGGGCCCGGTCGTGACCGACTTACTGATCTCCGTGGCCTTCGCTGTCGCCTCCGCCGGCGCGTACGCCCTCGGCGCCGTGGTCCAGGAACGGCTCGCCGTCCGGCTCGGGGCCCAGACCCCCTGGCGGGCGATCGTCCGGGCGCTACTCCGGGCCCGGCGCTGGTGGCTGTCGGTGGCGCTGAACGCTGCCGGCGCGCTGCTGCACGTTGCGGCGCTCGCGTACGGCCCGCTGTCGGTGGTACAGCCGCTCGGTGTCCTGACCCTCGTGCTGGCCCTGCCGATCGGCGCCGCGTTCACCGCCCGGCGGGTCGCCGCCCGGCAGTGGGTGGGGGCTGCGGCGACCGTGCTCGGTCTGCTCCTGCTACTCACCCTGACAGTGCCGGGCAGCGGCGACGGGATGACCGCAGCGGACGGCACCGTCCTGATCGTGGCCAGCGCCGTCGTGCTCACCGCGATGATCGCCGGCACTGCGGCGCTGCGGCGCCCGGTGCCCCGCAGCCTGCTCTACGCCACCGGCGCCGGCGTCGCGTTCGCCGTCGCATCCGCGCTGACCCACGCGGTGACCCGCGAGTACGCCGAGCACTCAGTGGCCGCCCTGATCGGCCCGACCGTGCCGGCCATCGCCGCGATGGCCATCGCCGGGGTGCTGCTGTCACAGCTCGCCTACCGCGGCGGCGGCCTTGGCGCGCCGCTGGCCACGGTCACCCTGGCCAACCCGGTCGCGTCAGCGGTGATCGGGGTGGCGCTGTTCGGGGAACGCTTCGCTGACGGGCCGCTCGCTATGGTGCTGCTGGTGAGCGCCTGCGGCACCGCCGGTGTCGGGATCCTGCTGCTGGCACCGCCGACCGCAGCGACCGACATCGCCGACCCGATGGACCCGGTCTCCGACCGGCCGCGTCCGCTGGCGCTCTGCCGCCGCTGACCGCCGGCCGGCCGGGCATCAGGGGCACCGGCGACCCGAGGTCGAGTGTCTTCGGTCACCTCCGGTACCTACAGGATGCGAATCCGGTCGGGATGTCGTTTCCTTGAGTATGGCGGCACCACGCACCGCAGCGTGGCAGCCCACCCGCCACCGGCCGTCGGCCACCTCTTCTCAACCGCGCCACGGCCATCGGCCACCGCTCGACCTCGTCGCGCAGCACCAGATCACCGCCGCAACACCCTCTCACCGCCTGTCCTGCCGTCACCGGCGCCGGCGCACCCGCACCTGTTCGAATGAATGGAGAAGATCGCGATGCCCCTGCGGGTCGGCGACCAGTTCGCCAACGCACTGGTCACTCAGGACGGCCTGTGCCGTCCGGTCCCGACGTCCCGACCGCACCCCCCGCTGCCGGCCGGCGGTGACGCCGCCGACGGACGCCGACGGATCCTGATGCTGTCCTGGGAGTACCCGCCGGTGCTGGTGGGCGGACTGGGCCGGCACGTGCACGCCCTCTCCGTCGCCCTGGCCAACGCCGGCCACGAGGTCACCGTCGTCACCCGCCACGCCACCGGCGCCCCCCTCGAGGAATACGCCGACGGCGTCCGCATCATCCGCGCCACCGAGGACCCACCCCTGTTCCCCCTGGCCACCCCCAGCCTCCTCGCCTGGACCATGGCCTTCAACCACACCCTCACCCGCGCCGCACTCCGCGCCACCCAGACCGCCGAATACGACGTCATCCACGCCCACGACTGGCTCGTCACCCACACCGCCGTCACCCTCAAGGAACACCTCGACATCCCCCTCGTCGCCACCATCCACGCCACCGAGGCCGGCCGCCACCAGGGCTGGCTCCCCGACGAGATGAACAAGTCCATCCACTCCATCGAACACTGGCTCGGCCACGAGTCGTGCCGGGTGATCACCTGCTCGGCGTACATGCGCGACGAGGTGCTGAGCCTGTTCGGGGTGCGCCCGGACCGGGTCGACGTGGTCGCCAACGGAGTGGACGCCCGCCGCTGGCAGGTGCCGACGGACGCGGTCACCGCCGCCCGGGCACGGTTCGCCGGCGACGGGCCGCTGGTGTCGTTCGTCGGCCGGCTGGTCTACGAGAAGGGCGTCCAGCACCTGATCGCCGCGCTGCCCCGGCTGCGCCGTCAGCACCCCAACCTGCGGCTGGTGATCGCTGGCGACGGACCGTACCGCTCCGAACTGGAGGCCGACATCGACCGGCTCGGGCTATGCGACGCCGTCACGCTGCCCGGCTTCCTCGGCGGCACCGACCTGCCGGCCCTGATGGCGGCGTCGGACTGCTTCGCGGTGCCCAGCGTCTACGAGCCATTCGGCATGGTGGCGTTGGAGGGCGCTGCAGCCGGCGCGCCGCTGGCTGTGTCGGCCACCGGCGGGCTCGCCGAGATCGTCGAACCCGGGGTCACCGGAATGACCTTCCAGCCGAAGGACCCGGACGGACTGGCCGACGCCGTCGGCGCCCTGCTGGCCGACACGACGCTGGCCCGGCAGGTTGCCCGGCGGGCCCGCCGGATGGTCCACGACCAGTACGGCTGGGCTGCGATCGCGCACCGCACCGCGGTGACCTACTCCGCCGCGATCGTCCAGTCCTCGGCGTTCGCCACCGAACGGGCAGCCGCCCGAATGGCGCAGGGACAGGCCACTATCGTCATCCCGGACGGAAACCTCCTCGCCGGCGCGGGGAGCAGATGACCGCTACCCGGGAGGCTGCCCTGACCGAGACGATCGGCGACATCGACCTGCACCTGTTCGCCGAAGGACGCCACGAACAACTGTGGCGGATGCTCGGCGCCCACCCGCAGCCCGGCGGATGCCGGTTCGCGGTGTGGGCGCCGAACGCCCGCCGGGTCCGGGTGATCGGCGACGGTCCCGGCTGGGGCCCGTACGACGGCCAGGAGTTGGACCGGCTCGAATCCGGTGGCGTGTGGGCCGGTTTCGTGCCGGGCGTCGTCGCCGGACAGCGCTACAAGTACCGCGTCCAGGGGTGCGACGGCTCCTGGGCGGACCGGGCCGACCCGATGGCGCAGGCCACCGAGGTGCCGCCCCGGACGGCCTCGGTGGTGTACCAGTCCGGGTACGTCTGGCAGGACGCGGACTGGTTGCGCAACCGGCGGGGTGACCACCACGCCCGGCCGATGTCCGTCTACGAGGTGCACCTCGGCTCGTGGCGCCCCGGGCTCAGCTACCGGGAACTGGCCGACCAACTGGTCTCCTACGTGTCGGACCTGGGCTTCACCCACGTCGAGTTGATGCCGGTGATGGAGCATCCGTTCGGCGGCTCCTGGGGGTACCAGGTGACCGGCTACTACGCGCCGACCTCCCGGTTCGGCACCCCGGATGACTTCCGGCATCTGGTCGACCGGCTGCACGGCGCGGGTATCGGAGTCCTGCTGGACTGGGTGCCGGCGCACTTCCCCCGCGATGCCTGGGCCCTGGCCCGGTTCGACGGCACCGCGCTGTACGAACATCCGGATCCGCGCCGTGGCGAGCACCCTGACTGGGGCAGCCTGATCTTCGACTATGGCCGGCGGGAGGTACGCAACTTCCTCGTCGCCAACGCCCTGTACTGGCTGGAGGAGTTCCACGTTGACGGGCTGCGGGTCGACGCGGTCGCCTCGATGCTGTACCTGGACTATTCGCGGGGGCCGGGCCAGTGGCTGCCCAACGACTCCGGCGGCAACGCCCACACCGAGGCGATCGAGTTGCTCAAGGAGCTCAACGCGACCGCGTACCGGCTCAATCCGGGCGTCGTGATGATCGCGGAGGAGTCCACCGCCTGGCCGGGGGTCACCAGACCCACCGACTGGGGCGGGCTCGGCTTCGGGCTCAAGTGGAACATGGGCTGGATGCACGACACGCTGAGCTACCTCGCCCGCGATCCGGTGCACCGCAGCCACCACCACGACGAGATGACCTGGCCGGCGGCGTACGCACACACCGAGCAGTTCCTGCTGCCGATCAGTCACGACGAGGTGGTGCATGGCAAGGGCTCACTGACCGCGAAGCTGCCCGGCGACCGGTGGCAGCGGCTGGCCGGGCTACGCGGGCTGCTTGCCTACATGTGGGCGTTCCCCGGCAAGCAACTGCTGTTCATGGGCAGTGAACTGGCCGACGAGCAGGAGTGGAGCGAGCAGCGCGGGCTCGACTGGTCACTGGCCGCAGACCCGGCGGCCGGCGGGGTTCTCAATCTGCTCCGGGACCTGAACGCGGTCTACCGGCAGTGCCCGGCGTTGTGGGAGCTGGACGTGACACCGGGCGGATTCGGGTGGATCGACCACACCGACCGGCAGGCCAACGTCGTCTCGTTCCTCCGGCGCGCCCGCGACGGTAGCGTCCTGGCCTGCGTGGTCAATTTCTCCGGGGTGCCCCGGCACGGATACCGGATCGGACTGCCGCAGCCCGGCCGCTGGCAGGAGACGATCAACACCGATGCCGAGTGGTATGGCGGATCGAACGTCGGCAACCTCGGGGCCGTCGTGGCTGACGGTGCGCCACTGCACGGTCAGCCGGTGTCCGCTGGGCTGCAGGTCGGGCCGTTCGCCACGGTCTGGCTGCGCCCGGACCCGGTGGCGCGGACCGACGGCGGTGGCGGCCGACCAGCGACCGAGACGGCCGAGACGCGCGCCGGCTGACAGTCCGACGCCGTCGGCGGGGGCGCCTGCGAGCGCAGGCGCCCCCGCCGACGAGGTTCAGCGCTGGCCGACCGGGACGAACTGACGCTCCTGCGGACCGACGTAGAGCTGTCGGGGCCGGCCGATCTTGTTGGTCGGGTCGGCGATCATCTCCCGCCACTGTGCGATCCAACCGGGCAGTCGGCCCAGGGCGAACAGCACGGTGAACATCTTCGGTGGGAAACCCATCGCCTTGTAGATCAGCCCGGTGTAGAAGTCCACGTTCGGGTAGAGCCTGCGGGAGACAAAGAAGTCGTCGGCGAGCGCGATCTCCTCCAGCCGCATCGCGATGTCCAGCAACGGGTCCGGTTTGTCCAGCCGGCCCAGCACGTCCTGCGCCGCCTGCTTGACGATGGCCGCCCGCGGGTCGTAGTTCTTGTAGACCCGATGGCCGAAGCCCATCAGCTTGACGCCGGCCTCCTTGTTCTTGACCCGCCGGACGAAGTCCTGCACGTCGCCGCCGGAGGCGTGGATCTCCTGCAGCATCTCCAGCACCGCCTGGTTCGCACCGCCATGCAGCGGGCCGAACAACGCGTTGACCCCGGCCGAGACCGAGGCGAACAGGTTGGCGTTGCTGGAGCCGACCAGCCGCACCGTTGACGTCGAGCAGTTCTGCTCGTGATCGGCGTGCAGCACGAACAACATGTCCAGCACCTGCGCGATGACCGGGTCGGCCTGGTACTCGGTGGCCGGCACACCGAACGTCATCCGCAGGAAGTTCTCCACGTAGCCGAGCGCGTTGTCCGGGTAGAGCAGCGGCTGGCCGATCGACTTCTTGTACGCGTACGAGGCGATGGTCGGCACCTTGGCCATCAACCGCACCGTGGAAATTTCGACGTGGTCGGTGTCGAACGGGTCCAGGCTGTCCTGGTAGAAGGTTGACAGGGCGCTCACCGCAGAGGAGAGCACCGCCATCGGGTGCGCGTCGCGGGGAAAGCCGTCGAAGAACCGACGCATCTCCTCGTGCAGCAGCGTGTGCAGCCGAATCTGCTCACTGAAAGCAGCCAGCTCATCACTGGTCGGCAACTCACCGTAGATGAGCAGGTAGCTGACCTCAAGGAAGGACGCCTTGCCGGCCAGTTGGTCGATGGGGTAGCCCCGGTAGCGCAGAATCCCGGCATCGCCGTCGATGTAGGTGATCGCCGACGCACAGGAGGCGGTGTTGACGTAGCCCGGGTCGAACGTGACGTGACCGGTCTCCTTCAGCAGCGCCCCGACCTCGATCCCGGGCGGACCTTCGATGGCCGGCTGCACCGGCATCGACAGTTGGCCACCGGGATGGTCCAGCTTCACATCCGTCATATGGTCCCTCACTTCGCCGGCAGATCTTCGTCGAGTGCCTCATTTCTTACCGTAATCCTGCGGTGGTGCGCTGCCGCAGCGAGCAGGTGAGGGTGAGGGATGCGTCACCCGATCCGGTGGTCGGACACCACGAAATACTCCAGAAACGGATGAAAGCACCAGTCAGTCAGTGCGCCGCCGCAGCTCGGTACCGGCATCGACCACCTCGAAGATCTCCACCCGGTTGTCGCCGGAGCGCCACAGCGACTCGTCGGTGATCAGTGCGGCGAACCGCCGCCCCTCGGCGTCGGGGGCCAGTGCCGGCACCACAGTGGCGATCCGCCCGTTCACCGCCACCGCGAGCGGAGCGCCGGTCGCCACCTGGTCGGGCAGCTCGCCGTACGCCAGCGCAGGCAGGTTGCCGCTTGCCGGGTCGACGTCGGTGTAACTGCTCGCGTTGCTGACGGTGGCGCGAATGCCGTCGTCGGTGACCGGCAGCTCGACGACCGGGCGACCGACCAGCTCCGGCACCAGCGGCGCGGGTAACGGCGGACCGGCCTGGCCGGTGGTCAGGGCGGTGTACGTCGCCGGGCCCGGCACCGTCACCGGCTCACCCGGAACGTCCCGGAACTGCTTGTCCACCCGTTCCCGGGGCGGGCAGGTGCCGCATCGGCCGTCGACCTCGAACGGCAGGTCGATGCCCGCGTGCGCCGCGATGGTCGGCAGCAGGTCGACGTGCTCCCAGTTGCGGTCGTCGACCCGACCCGTCTGCTGGCCCGGCTCCTTGACGAAGGTCGGCACCCACAGCACCTCGGCCGGTGCGGCCCGCACCGCACCCATGCCCCGCCCCTGCTCCCCAAGGGTGAAGCTCACCCCGTGGTCGGCGGTGACGACCAGCAGCGCGTCGTCGTAGCGGCCGCTCGACCGCAACGCCGCCAGGGTCTGCCCGATCAGGCCGTCGGTGTAGCCGAGCTGGGCCAGGTGCCGCTGACGGGCCAGCTCCACCCAGCCGGCGCCTTCGTTCGGGAAGTCCTCGGGAGCCTCGTAGCGGACACCGGACGGCAGGTAGCTCCACGGTGCGTGCGGCATCAGCAGGTGGAGAAAATGCAGCGTTGGCCCCTGGTCCGGGGTGGCCAGGCCGTCGAGGAACGTGGTGAACCGGGCTGGTTGGTTGTCGTCGAGGGCGTCGAACCGGAATCTGGGGTCGGTCGGGGCGTCGGCGCCGACCAGGGCCGCGCCGGTGAGCCCGGCGTCGCGGCGGGTCGGCTCGCGGAAACTCGCCGTCGGGTCGTCATGGCTCTCCACCGGCGACAGGATCTGGCCGAGCAGGGCGGCGGTCTCCTGGAACAGCACCGGCAGGGCCGCCGTGGTGGGCTCCGCCTCGCAGCGACTCGGCGCGCAGAGCTCGGTAATGCTCTCCTGCGCCCGTATCTGGTAGGTACCGCCGAGCGCGCTGAACAGGTTGTCCGGATGCTGGGAGTAGTGCGGTGCCACTTCGCGTTCGGGGTACCGGCCGGACAGCATCGCCGGCAGCGCGTACGGGGTCCAGCCACTGACCGCGGTGGCGTTGCGGTACCAGGTCGAACCGGCGGCCAGCTCGGCGAAGTGCGGGTAGCGTTCGGCGTCGATCCGCCCGTCTGGGCCGAGCAGCGACAACAGCGGCAGCTCGTCGAGGATCAGCACCACCACCGGCGGGTGTCTGCCGTCGCCGGTGGCCGTGCCAGGCCCGGCGCTGGTCTGCTCGCTGCCGAGCACTACCGCCGAGGCCGGCGAGGTGAACACGAACAGCACCACGAAGACCGCTGGTCCGACAGCAGCCAGCCGCAGCAGCTGTCCCAGCCCAAGCCAGCGCCGGTAGGCCCAGGTCACGGCCACGCCGGTCAGCAGCGCGGCGGCCAGCAGCGGCAGGCCTCGGACCGGCAACAGGTGCTTGCCGACCTGTACCGCCAGGGCTACCAGCAGCAGCCCGACCGTCACCAGGTGAACGGTCCGGCGGACCGACGGACCGGCCAGCCCGATCAGCGCGCCGGGCAACCAGCACACCAGCGGCGGTACGACCACGTAGAACGCCACCAGCAGCAGGATCTCGGCCGTCCCGGCACCGTGGAAGAGGAAAAAGTCCGGGCTGCGCCCGACGACATCCAGCAACGGCTGCGCAACGACCAGGCCGCACAGTGCGACGATCTCGAGCAGCCGACGCAGCTCCGTCGACCTGCGGGTAGGCGGGGCCGGGTCGGCTGACAACGGACGGGAATCGGCGGACGGCGGGCCGGCCGGGGCCGGTACCGCCGCAGCGGTACCGGGCTCCGAGTCAGCCACGCTGGATCCCGGCGTACAACGTCCGGGTGCCGGACGGGAGTTCCTCCCGCCGGGTGATCTCGTACCGTTCGGCGAGCAGCCGCTCGAACTCCGCCCGGTGGTAGTCGGGGAAGAGCCCGGCGGGCTTGTTGGCAAGCAGTTGCCGGGCCATCGGGTCGTCCGGGTGGACGAACTCGATGATCATCTGGCCGGTGCCGCCGCCGGCCGGCAGCAGACCGGTCAGCCAGTCCAAGACCCTTGGCAGCGGCACGTTGCGCCCGATCGCCAGGTGGTGGATGACCGCCAGGGCAAGCACCGTGTCCGCCCGGGCCCGGGCGGTAAACGACGTACGCTCGTTGCCGGCCCAGCCACCGCCGGGCGACGGGTCGGCGAGGTCCATCAGGATCGGCAGGATCCGCCGCTGCCCGTCGGCGCGCAGCCGCCGGTACAGGTGGTCGACGACCGCCGGGTCGCTTTCCACGGCCACCACCTGCTCGGCGTGGGCGGCGGCGATCCGGGAGTACGTGCCGTCGTTGGCACCGAGGTCGAACACTGTCCCCGGGCGGTGTGCGGCGAGTTCGGCGTCGACGAAGGTGGTCTTCGCCGTGCGGTCGGCGTCGGAGTAGGTACAGGTCTGCTGGTAGTCGACCCAGTGACTGCCCGGCGGCGCCCAGTCCAGGCGGTCCACCAGCTTGGCGACGGCCCGGACCGTGGCCCGGACGAGCTCGGTGGAGAAGCCGGCGTCGCGGATCTCCGCCCGCACCGATCCGGTACTGGCCGAGGCGTGCCGGGTCTGCATCGCGTCGTGCAGGTGGACGTGCTTGAGAACACCGGCCCGCCACCGCCGGGCACCGCGGAACAGCCGCCGCATCTGACCCGACTCGATGCCGTCGATGCGCGACCGCAGCAACGGTTGGAAGTCCAGGCCCAGATGCGCCTGCAGCATCAACGGGTAGAGCATGGTCTGGCAGAACTGCCGGTAGCCGGCCCAGGGTTCGCCAGTGGCGGCCGGCTGGAACGAGCCCACGTCGATGAAGACCGGGTCGGCGCCGCGCCACTGCAGGTTGTACGCCGAGCCGTCGGTCATGGTGACCCCGTCGGCGAGCGCCGCCTCCAGCACTTCCAGATGCAGCCGGGCGGCGTCGCGCAGTTGGGCGAAGGACCACTCGTAGGGGTAGGACACGAACGGCACCCGCTCGTGTCGCAGCACCGTCGTCCACCGGTCGGCGACCGTTGCGGGCAGGTCTCCCGGCTCGACGGCCTTGGTGGCGACGACCTTGCCGGCAGCCATCAGCGGCGCCAGGAAGGCGCTGTCCCGGACTGCCGCCCAGTCACTCGCAGCCTGGGGTCCCAGGCCGCGGAGCACCGCGCCGTCGGCGTAGAAGACTTGGTTGTCCGGGTCCCGGAACGAGCCGGGCTCGTCACGGAGGGTCGAGGTGGTCGATTCGGAGATCATCGGTGCCGGGCCGCTCAGTCCTTCTTGGTGGGCTGCTTACGGAACCGGCTGACCAGCCGGCGCCAGTAGAGCTTGGTCGCGACGACCATGCCGGCGGCGCCAGCCACCACCGCTTGAACGATCAGGCTGCCAGAACCGGCATCCAGGTAGGCCAGGTAATCCACGCCGGCCACCTCCCAACTGTGTCGAGTTTCGTGCGGTGCGTCTGTCAACTGCGGCCCGGACAGGGGCCGACGTCACCGAAGGTTGTCTGACACGCCATCTTACGGACAGCTGCCGTACACCCTACGCGGCCGACCCCGTGGACACCGCCAGCCCCACCGGCACCCCGCCCCCCGACGATCGGAAACGGACCCGAGGTTGTCTGGTTTTGGCGATATTTGTCGCTCCTATGACCAACGGCGCGTCCGGCTCGTCCACAGCTGGTGGACAAGCCGGACGCACCGCCCGGGTCAGATAACGGTTCAGCAACGGCCGCGGTCGCTCTCCCCCTCCACCGGACAGCGCCCGGGACCGCGCCACAGCCGGCCTGCTAGCCGATCTACTCGCCAGCGCCGCCGGAGCCGACCGCGCCGAGAATCGACGGGAGCTCCCCGGGGTACAGCACCGCCAGCCGCGCGGTAGCCCGGGTCAGCGCCACGTACAGATCGTTGCGGCCCCGTGGCGAGTCAGCGACGATCGCGGCGGGATCCACCACCACGACCGAGTCGAACTCCAACCCTTTGACCTGCGCGACGGTCAACACCACCACGGGCGACTCGAGGTCGGGCTGCTCACCGGACGCGACCCGGTCAACTGCCCCCCGTACCTGCTCCACCAACCCGTCGTGCCGGCCGGCCGGCACGATCACCCCGAGCCGCCCGTCGCCGACTGTGGACAGTTCCGCCCGGATCAGCTCGACCAGCCCGTCGACGAGCTGGCCGGCCCGGGGCACCCGCTCCCACCGAACCGGCACGCCCGACTCGCGGACCGCCCGGGGCACCGAGGCGGCGGGATCGATGGCGCCGAGCACCCGACCAGCCACCGCCAGGATCTCGGCCGGAGTGCGGTAGCTCACCGTCAGCTCGGCCAGCCTCCAGCGGTCCGCCACGTACGGCCGCAGCAGCTGCGCCCAGGACTCCGCGCCGGCCAACGCCCCGGTCTGGGCCACATCCCCGACGATTGTCATCGACCGGTTCGGGCAGCGGCGCATCAGCAGGCGCCACGCCATGGCGGACAGTTCCTGGGCCTCGTCGACGACGACGTGGCCGAAGGTCCAGGTACGGTCCGCCGCCGCCCGTTCGGCAGCCGTCCGGTGGTCACCAGCCACCTGCCGGGTCGCCAGCGCCTCGGCGTCGAGCAGGTCGGTCGCGCCGAGGATCTCCGGCTCCGCCTCGTCCTCCACGTCGATGGACTCCGACCCGCGCAGCACGTCCAACGCTCCCTCGGCGTACTCGAGCCGCTGGCGGCGCTGAGCCTCGGCGAGCGCCTGCTGGGCGCTGTCGTCGACACCGAGCAACTCGGCTGCCTCGTCGAGCAGCGGTACGTCCGCCGGCGACCAGCCACCGCCGGGGGCGCGCCGGAGCGCGTCGCGTTCGGCGGAACCGAGGTCGGGGGCGGCGGCCGCGAGCCGCTCGGGCGAGGCGAAGAGGTCGGTGAGCAGTCGCTGCGGGGTCAGCACCGGCCAGAACCGGTCCAGGACCGACCGCAGCGCCGGGTCGGCGCGCAGTTCCCGTCGGATCTCCGCGAGGTCCGCCTCGGCCAGCACCTGCGGATCACCGGGAGCGTCGTCGCCACCGAGCGGATCGTCCGCGTACGGGTCGATGCCGATCTGGTCGGCGATCTGGTCAGCCAACGCGTGCACGATCTCGGTGTCGAACAGTGGGCGGGCCAGGTTGTGCAGCCGTCCCGACCGGCGGGTACGTTCGCGCGCGTCGGCGCAGATCTGCGCGGTGATCCGCAGCTGGTGGCCGTCCACGTCGACCAGCACCGGCTCGTCCGGCACCTCCTGCCGGTCCCGGATCGCGGCCGCCACCACTTCCGCCATCGCCGCCCGACCCTTGATCTCCGCGACCCGGTCCGGTTCGGTCCGGGTCGCACGCACCCCGGGATACAGCTCTCCGAGGGTACGCAACAGCACCCCGGTCTCGGCCAACGACGGCAGGACCTGAGCGATGTACCGCAGGAAGGTCGCGTTCGGCCCGACCACCAGCACACCCCGGCTGGACAGCTCTCGGCGGTGGGTGTAGAGCAGGTACGCGGCGCGGTGCAGCGCGACGGCGGTCTTACCGGTACCCGGGCCTCCCTGGACCACCAGCGCCCCGTCCACCGGTGCCCGAATGATCTCATCCTGTTCGGCCTGGATGGTCTGGACGATGTCCTTCATCCGCCCGGTCCGACCCGCGGTGATCGCGGCGAACAGCGCCGCCTCACCGGTCAGCGTGCTCGTCCGGTGGTCCCGGGCGAGTTCCAGATCGAGCAGCTCGTCGTCGATCGCGGTGACGGTCCGCAGCCGGCTGCGGATGTGCCTCCGGCGGCGGACACCGTCCGGCGCCGCGGCGGTCGCCAGGTAGAAGGGTCGGGCGGCCGGGGCCCGCCAGTCGATCAACAACGGCTCATAATCGCCCTGTTCGTCGAAGAGCCCGATCCGGCCGATGTAGCGGTGTCCCTCGTCGGTCAGATCGAGCCGACCGAAACACAGTCCGTTCTCCACTGCGCTGTACTGCGCTATCCGTTCGGTGTGCAGTGCTACCGTGGCCTCGCGTTCGGAGCGCGCCTGCGGCGTGCCACCGGTCTGCCGGAGCGCGGTCGCGAGCCGCCGTTGCGCCATCCCCCGCAGAGAGTCCAGCTGTTCATGCAGCATGGTGACGTACTGCTGCTCCGCGGCGAGATCGGCGGCCCGGTCCAGTTCCTCGGGCCGGTCGGTGTCGGTGACGGTCTGATCCACACCGTTGATGTTGTCACGCCCGGGTGCCTGCACCGCACTTGACAAGTGTGCCCCCTTGTTGTTAGCCGCGATTGTCAGACGCCGCAGAGGCGTCTTCTTTCTTGTGAGGATGCGTTGACGAAGCACATCGCCGACGAGGACGCATCGCTGACGGAACCACGTCGCTGACGAAGACATCTCGCTGACGAGAGCACCTTCGTTGGCGGAACGTCAACGATAGCCGCTGGTCGTCGCCACCGTCTTCCTCGCTTGCCTGGCCTCGCCGCCGGCCCGATCTCGGTGCTGCCGACCGGTTCGCCAGGCGACCGCCCGTGTTTCGCCGGTTCACCCACGGGTACGCACCCGCCGGGCAGGACGCGGAGGAGGCGTGATGGGTGCTTCGGAACCCTGGGTTCACCAGGCTTCGGCAACCGCCGAGGCGGGTCGGGTCCGCACCGACGACGGCGAGTTCTCCAGCCGGCTCGCCTCCCCTTTGGCGCCGCACGGCGGCGGCCTCACCCCGGAGCAGTTGCTGGCTGCAGCGTTCGCGTCCTGCCTGCACCACGCGGCGGTCGAGGCGGCCTCCGAGATCACCGACGAGTCGCACACCGTCGAGGTGCACGCCGAGACCCGGCTACGACGCGACCCCGACGGCCGGTACCGCGCCGACGTGCGGGCCAGCGTCGCCTCCTGCGGGCTGACCGTCGAGCAGCTTTCCGCCCTGGCCCGACGGGCCGACCTACTCTGGCCGTTCTCCGGACAGGACGGCGCGCGGCACACCGTCGACGTCGTCGCCGCCAGAGCGGACGACGACCGCGCCGCAGCAGAGCACCACCATCCAGTCGGCAGTGGCGGCAACCCGGTCCGGACGCCGCCGCGTTGACCAGATCCGACTCACCGTCACCCTGATCCGGCCCGACGCAGCCGCGGCATCCGGACGATGTTCGCTCCCGGATGCAGGCTCGGGGCGAGCGCGCCAACGACCCCGTCTCGGCCAAGGCGCAGCATCGCGACCAGTTCGTCGACGTTGGCGGCGGCCGGACCGAACAGACTGCCCTGACCTGCGGCGCAGCCCAGCTCCCACAGCGTCCGTCGCTGTCCCGTGGTGGACACCCCGTTGGCGACCACGGTGTGTGCGAGGTCGCGGCCCAGGCCGACCAGTGACCGCAGCGCGGCAGGCGAGTTCTCCGGTACGGCGAGCAGCCGGTGGTCGACCTTCACCAGGTGCACTGGAATGCGGAGCAGCGCGGAGAGCGGCGCGTCGGAGGTGCCGAATCCGGCGAACGCGATCCGCACCCCGTCGTCATGCAACTGGTGCAGGGCACTCAGCGCCATGTCCGGGCAGCTGATCCCGGTCGTCTCGGTGAGTTCGACGATCAGCTGGTCGGCTGGCACGCGGTGCGCATCCAACTGGTGCCGCACGTCGGCGGGGAACCCGGTATCCAGCAGGCTCCGCGCGGAGATGCCGATGGACACGGGGAGCTCGAAGCCGGCGTCCCGTAGCAGCCGGGTGGCGGCGAGCGTCCGGTCGAACATCCCCCGGGTGAACTCGGCGAGCCAGCCGGAGCGCTCGACCAGCGCGAGTATCCCGGCCGCCGGCTGGTCACCGAGGTCGGCGTTGCCCCACCGCACCACCGCCTCGGCGGCGACCGCCGACCCGCTGCCGAGATCGACGATCGGGTCGAAGCCGACCGCGTAGTGGTGACCGGCCAGCGCGGCGGGGAGCTCCCCGCGCAGGGCCAGCCGGTCCGGGTCAGCGGTGTCCCGACTACGGTCGTACCTGGTCAGCCCGCGGCCGCTCTCCTTGGCCTGGTACATCGCGACGTCCGCCCGCCGCAACAGTTCCTCGGTGCTGGCGTTGCCGTCCGCCGTGGCCAGTCCGGCGCTGGCCCGAAGGCTGATCCGGATCCCGTTGAGATCCATCGGGTCATGCAGCACCTGCAGGATCCGTGCCGCTTGGTGCTCGGCGCGGGCCGGTGCCGCGTGTCCGGTGAGCAGAATGGCGAACTCGTCGCCACCCAGCCGGGCCACAAGGTTACCGGCGGCCGCCCGGTCCAGTCGTCGGGCGACCTCCACCAGAACCTGGTCGCCAGCGGAGTGCCCGAGCGTGTCGTTGACCTCTTTGAAATGATCGAGATCGATCAGCGTCAGGGCGGTACGCGGCAGGCTGTGCCGGTCGGCCAAGGTGGCGGTGAGTCGTTCCCGCAGGTGTCGACGGTTGGCCAGGCCGGTCAGCGGATCATGGGTGGCGTCGTGCTCGTGCCGGGCCGCAAGGTCGATCACCTGTGCGTAGGCGATGGCGTTGCGGATCGCGGTGGTCAGCGCCGCGCCGAAGGTACGCAACGTGTAGCGCTCGCGGTCGGACAGACCCGCGCCGGCGAGGGCGAGCCGCAGCGCACCGGCGGCCCACTCGGTGCCACCGGTGGCGCCGAGCGGCACCGTCACCAGGTCACCACCGACACCGGGCACCGCATGATCGGCCGGACCGTCGTACCGTAGGCCGTGCTCATCGCCCCGCACCAGGCGTCGCTGCGGGCCGTGCTGGAACTCGATCTCGACGGTTCGGGCCGAGAAGAGCCGCGCGGCTCCGGACGACGCGGTGCGCAGTACCGCGTCGAGGTCCACACTGTTGAGGGCGTCGGTGGTCTCGGCCAACTGCCGCCAGGCAGACCGTTCCTCAGCCAGATGCAGCCGCCGTCGAAAGCTCGAGTGCAGCAGCAGGACCGCCAACGGGGTGGCCACCAGCAGGCGTGCGTCGACCGCCACCACCACCACCGTGGCCAGGGCGAGCAGCAACGTGGCGACCTTCACACCGGCCCGCATCCGAGCGCCCCGGCGCACCACCCGCCGCCAGGACGTCCGGTCGGCAAGCGCGACCACCGGCACCGGCAGCGTCTCGTCGACCACCGCGTAGGCCAGCGCCGCGACGCAGAGCGAGACGACGGTGACCGTCCAGGAGCGGGTGAGGTGGCTGGTGCCGCCCAGCACCGGCACGAGACCGGCCCACATCGCGGCTGCCGCCGCGGCCAGCGCGCCGATCGATTCCTTAGCCGTGGCAAACGCCACCTTGACCGGCGTGGACCGGGCGACGGAACGCCCGACGGCCACGCCTACGGCCGTGCACACGACGACCCAGTGCGCCGGCAGCACCGCGACCGACACCAGCACCGCGGCGCTGGTCGGCGAGATGCCCTGCGGGGTTCGGATCCGGATCGGTACGGTGCAGCCACTCGCGACAGCGACGAGGCTGGTGAGCACCAGGGGGTAGTAGAGGGCGGGGAGGCTGGGCGGTGCGCCGATCCCGGACACCGCCCATGCCATCGCCACCAGACCACAGCAGACGATGAGCCCGACGAGCGGCGTCAGCCGCCGATCCACCCCGTCGCCACGCACCGTTGCCGTCGCCTCACTTCCCGCCTGGACAGCTTCATCCACATGAGCCTCGCGTCAGCGTCTCATAACTCACCGTCCATCGAACAGGTCCGGGATCACAGCCAATCGTTGTCACGCATGTCGCCACCCCCTCAGTCCCCTGGGATACACCCGAAGGATAGGGAAGATAAGTTGCGCTTGGTATAGCTAAATGTCTTTTGCGCCAGTACGCGATTATTATTGCGTTAATTACTTTGCGCCCGTTTTTGGGAACAGTCGGTGAACACGTTCGCGACTAGTGCCCCGCAAAGGGGACAGACCGATCAACTGCCAGCCACCGAATCCGCCGACCCCGCCAGTGAAATCAGCTTGGATCGCAGGGGTCAAGGGCTCGCCGGCCGTCGAGCAGAAATTGATAGGCCCGAGGAAAGTCGCGCAATGTACTCGCGAATGCACTCAGAGTACGTCGTACCCCGATCACCGGGACGCCGCGGGACCCGAGTATCTCGGCCGTCCAGTCGACGGCATCGACGAACAGCGTGGAGTCGTCCATGTAGACCGCGGCGGAGAGGAAGTCCACCAGGTGACCGAGATCGACGATCGTCGCGTCCCACTGCCCGGTGGTGTAGCCGGCCGTCGACGGTTCCCGGTGCCGCAGATCGTCCAGCGCGACGTCGATGATCTCGGCGCGCCGGCTCACCAGCCCGGCGTACTCCTCACCGCCGAGCCGGCTGGTCGCCCGGACGGTCCGGGCCAGGTCACCGTCGGAGTCGGCGAGCAGGTCCGCCGCGGCACGGGCGTCCGGAGCCCACGCAACCCCCATTGCCCGGGCCCACCGGCCGTCGGGTCCGAAGCCCCGGCCGCCGACCAGGACCGGCACGTCGGCCCGCTGGCAGGCCTGGACGGTGCGATGCGCCTGCGGTAGACGCATCGGCAACGCGCAGGCCAGTGCCACCGCCACCGGGTCGTGCCGGTGCAGATAGGTCATCAGGTGCACGGCCGGCACACTTGCGCCCAGGAAGGTGACCTGCCAGCCACGCAGCCGCAGGACCTCGGCGACCAGTCGGGGAGGCAACGCGTGCCACTCCCCGTCCATGCAGGCCACGATCACCCTGCCCCGGTGTGGCCGGGGCGCGGCCCGGGTAGTGACCGCGGCGACCATCAACTCACTGATGTGCGTCGCTGCATGCTCCTGGGCCACCGACCACTCGTTGCGCTGCCACCATCGGCCGACCTGGACCTGAGCCGGCGCGATCAGATCCAGCAGCACCGATTCGGCCGGTACCCCGGCCGCCAGCAATTCGTCGGCCAACGCCAGCGCAGCGACCTCGTCCGCGGCCGCCAGACAGGCCAGCAGTGCCCGGTACGCGCCACCTACCTCGACAGGTGTCGGTTCGGCCACTACCGTCGGTTCTCCCGCCGTGGGTCGGGCGCCACGGGCACATGCCGGTCCCGCTGCCGGTGGCCAGGCGGATCGGCACGCACCGCGAGCACGGCGATGTCGTCGTGCTCGCGGCCGGCCAGCCAGTCCCCCGCCAACTGCTCCACCCGTTCGGCGAGTGCCGGCGCCGGCATCTGATGACACCCCTGCAGCGCCTGCGTGAGCCGGTCGAGACCGTACTGCTCGGTACCGTACCGCCCGCCACGGGCCTCGGTGACCCCGTCGCTGTAGAGCAGGCACGTCTCACCGGGCGCGAGGTCGACGGTCAACTGGCCGATCCTCGGCTGCGGGACCACGCCGATCAGCATGCCGCTGAGCGGCACCGTCTGCACCGTCGCGTCGCCGCGCAGCACCAACGGCGGAAGGTGACCACCGCCGGCCAGGGTGAGCGTCAGACCACCGTCGCGGGCCGGACGGGCCGACCCGAGCACCATCGTCGCGAACCGGCCCTGCCCCTGGGCCTGAGTCGTCTCCAGGACCGACTCGTTGAGCAGCCGGAGCAGTCGTCTCGGATCGGTCTCGACACTACGCAGCGCCTGCAGCGCCTGGCGTACCTGGCCGGTGAACACCGCCGCTTCAACGCCCTTCCCGGAGACGTCGCCGAGAAAGAACAGCACCCCGCGCTCGGGCAGGTCGAATGCGCCGTAGAAGTCGCCGCCGATACGCAGCGACGACGGGGCCGGCCGGTACGCGGTGCCCCACTGCACACCCGGCACCCGTCGGGGCACCGCCGGCAACAGGCTAGCCTGCAGGGTCTCCGCGACTTCCGACTGGTGGCGGTAGAGCACCGCGGCGTCGAGGGCGGAGCCGGCGCGGGCGGCAAACCCCCGCAACAGGTGCAGGTCGGCGTCGTCGAACCCGACCGGACCAGGTCGGGCGACCAGCAGCACACCGGTCGGATGCGTGCTGCCCGGCAGGGCGGCGACCCGTACGGCGAAATCCCGGCCCGGCGGCGGGAACAGCCAACCCAGGTCGACGAGTTGCTCGGCAAGCCAGTCCAGGGACGTCACCTCGACGCCACGCAACGCCTCGGTGAACGCCGGTGGCAACTCGTCCACCGCGATCGTGCCGCCGTCGACCGGTGGTTTCCCACCGGTACCCGGGTCGCTGGCCCGCCACCAACTGGCGCGACCACGGTGAGGTGCGACCACCAGCACCGCGAACTGTCCGAGCGTTGGCACCGCGAGCCGCACGGCGGCCCGAGCCGCCCGGTCCTCATGCAGTGGGTTGCCGAGTTGCTGGCTCGCGTTGGCCAGGAACATCCAGCGGGCCCGCTCGGCGAGCAAAGCGTCGGCGCGCGCGGTGCGCTCGGTCGTATCATCGACATACCAGGCGATCCGGTCGTGCGCCAGGGGAACCCGGCGCAACCGCAGCCGATGCCCGTGGTGAGTCAGCTCAGCGGTAGAGGAGGTGTCGAAGGTAGCCAGGTCCAGCCCGGCGATGCCGCTGGCGGAGGCCGCCTGCCCAAGAACCAGCTCCGGCAGCAGCCGTCGGGCGGTGGCGTCCAGCTGCCGGACCACCCCGGCACCGTCGCAGATCAGCAGCCCTTCGCGGAAGTTGTCGACGGTGGCCTGACCGGGCGGTCCACCGGGGGTCGCGGTGGACGGCTCCCCGTGCCGCAGTCGCGGGTCAGCCGTGGCACCGAACGGGACAGCTCCGGAAGGCGCCGTCGCCGTCGACTCGGGTGTACAGACCCGCCCATCGCCCGGTTCCCGGTCCGTGACTTCGGCGGTGCTCACCAGCCAGGCCTCACTCCCTTGTCCCGGTCGACCGGCCCGGACAGGCGCACCGGGACCGTTGCTCGTGCTCCACCCTACGCGGCTGGTCGCGAATCGCCACCCGGTAGTTGCGCAGTCGGCTGGCCGTGGGCCGCCCGCCTCCGCAGTTGGTGCGGGCGACGGCCAGCCGCCCGCACCAACTGGCTCAACCGTCGACCACCAGCGGCAACAGGTCGCGCTCCGGTCGCCGCGCCAGCTCCGGTTCGCCGTCGGACGGCACCGCGAGCGACATTGCGTACTTCCACCGGTGGTAGATCCGCTCGTACCGGGACGCCATCAGATCCGGCGAGAACGACAGCCGTACGTGCTCCGCGCACACCTGCGGGTCCAGTTCCCCGGCCTGCTCGATGGCCTCCGGTAGCTCGGCCGGGTCGGTGCAGACCATCCCCGTCTCGCCGTGTCGCACCACCTCCGGCACCGCACCCCGGTTGAGGGCGACGACCGGGGTGCCGCAGGCCATCGCCTCCAGCATCACCATCCCGAACGGTTCCTCCCAGCGGATCGGCATGAGCAGGCACCGGGCCTCGGTGAGTAGCTGCCAACACCGCTGTCGGTCGGGGTTGACCAGCAGTTCGACGTCGGGGCCGAGCATCGGCTGGACGACGTCCTCGAGATAGCGCCGCTCGGACGGCTCAGTCGCCTTGCCGGCGAGAACGAGCGGCACTCCGGCCTTGCGGCAGGCTTCGATCGCCAGGTCCGGGCCCTTGTCCGCGGCGAAACGTCCGAGCCACAGCACCGGGCCGTCGGCCGGCACCGGCTTGGGCCGAACCTCGGCGGCCAATCCGTTGTGCACAGTCGCTGCCCACGGCAGGCCGCTACCCACTCGACGCTGCGCGTAGGAAATCGCCACCAATGCGACGGATCGATCTATACCACGCAGATACTCACCTAGCTCGCCGTCCGGCGAATTGTGCACGGTGACCACCGTCGGTACCCGTCGGCGGGCGGCGGCGAGCGGACCGACTGTGGTGTGGTCGTGCACGACGTCGAAGGTGTCGTCCTCGATCAGCCGGTCCACCCGAGCCAGGTGCACGAGTTCCGGCAGTGAGTGACCGAGCCGGTCGGACTGCAACTCCCGGACGGTACTGACGAAGTTCGCGGCGGTCCCGGTCCGACTGCCGGCTCCAAAAAGCGTCACTTCGTTGCCCCGGGCGACCAACGCGTCGACCAGAGCGGCGCAGACCTGTTCGACGCCGCCGTAGCCGGGCGGAGGTAGCTCGTAGTAAGGCGGCACGATCATGGCAATCCGCAGCGGCTTGTGCTGCTCGGTGTGCGTGGACGGAACGTCGTTCACGGCGCACCCCCTGCGCTGAGCCGACACCACGGCCGGATGTTCACCGGGTACCCGGTAGGGAGGGATAAAAACTGATATGTCAGCGCCGGACGGGCCAAGGTAACTCAACCGGAATGGTCCGCTGCGACGATGGCGCGTTAGAACCGGACAGGTCGGGGAACGCCACCCGCGACACACAGTCAGGGCCGGCAGGCGCGCAGCCAGCACCGCCGGCACGGCGACGGGAGTGGCGGATGCGCACAGCCGGACAGGAAACCGTGGCGGGACACCATCGCGCGCTCCGGCCGACCGCCCCGACGAACCTCGATCCGGTGCCGCTGCTCGGATCGAAAACCGCCCCGCCTGCTCCACCGGCCGGCCTGCTCGACCGGCCACGGCTGACCGCCCGGTTGGAGATCGGTACGCGTGGCCCGTTGACACTGCTGGTCGCACCGGCCGGATGGGGCAAGACCGCGCTGCTGGCCGGCTGGTTCGTCGACCGACGGGCCAGGGGCAGTGCGATCTGGCTGACTCTCGAGCCCGCCGACCGCGGCGACCGGTTCTGGTCGTACCTGCACGCAGCGCTCGCCGCCGAGACGGCCCGCCGGCACCCGGACCGGCCCGCGCCGCCCGCTCCCGGCCGTGCCGATCCCGAGCTTTTCCTGCCCCGGTTCGCGTCGGTGATCGCCGCCCAGCCGGAGCCGGTCCTGCTGGTGCTGGACGACGCGCACACCATCACCGATCCCGAGGTGGTCCGGGGAATCGAGTTCCTGCTGCGGCACTGCCGTGGGCGGCTGCGTCTGGTGGCGGCCGGCCGCGCCGAACCGGCACTCGCACTGCACCGGTACCGGCTGACCGGTGAGCTGACCGAGATCCGGGCCGCCGAGCTCGCGCTGACCTTGACCGAGAGCGCCCGTCTGGTCGGCGCGCAGGGTCTCGGCCCGGCCAACGACCAGATCCGCGAGCTGCACCACCGGGCCGAGGGGTGGCCGGCCGGGGTGCGGCTGGCTGGCCTGGCGTTGCAGGCTGGCGAGAGACCCGCAACGGTACGGGAGTACGTCGGTGCCGATCCTGACCCGGCCGCCGACTACCTGTCCGCTGAAGTGCTCGCCGGGCAGGCTGCGCTGACACACCAGACACTCGTCCGCACCTCGGTGCTGGACCGGGTCTGCGGGCCGCTGGCCGACGAACTGACCGGGCGCGACGACGGCGAGGAGCAACTGGCCGCGGCCGCCCGCGACGCCGGCGGCTTCATCGTCGCTGCGGGCGGCGACCCGGCCTGGTACCGCTGTCACCGGATGCTCAGCGACGTGCTGTACGCCGAGTTGACCAGCCGGTTCCCTGACGAGATCCCGCAGTTGCACGAGCGGGCGTACCGGTGGCATCGCGCTCACGGCCGGCCACTGGCGGCGGTCCGGCACGGACTGGCCTGCGGTGACCTGCTCGGTGCCGGCCAACTGGTTGACGAGCACTGGCCCGAACTGCTGCTCTGCGGTCACGAGGACGCCCGACACA
The DNA here is from genome assembly GCF_030345075.1 of Solwaraspora sp. WMMA2065. Taxonomy (NCBI): domain Bacteria; kingdom Bacillati; phylum Actinomycetota; class Actinomycetes; order Micromonosporales; family Micromonosporaceae; genus Solwaraspora; species Solwaraspora sp. WMMA2065. The sequence continues at coordinate 1,319,411 of NZ_CP128361.1, read as the reverse complement.
CCCCGGTGCCCACCGGCCGGGACCTTGGCCATTCGGGCCTGGCGCTGGCTGCCGCCGTCGACCGGTTGGAGACCGCCGGCCAGGCGCCGGCCGGGCCGCCGCCGGACACCTTCGGCCAGGAACCGACCAGCATCGCCACCCGGCTCGTGGACGCGATCGACGGGAGATATCACGACGAGACGCTGAGCTACGCCGACGAGTTGTTCGCCACCAGCGGCCTGGCCACGACGACCGCAGGTGCACCGGCCGGGGGCACGGAGACCCTGGGTGAGCGGGCACGCGCGGTGGCGACGGCGATGCTCGGAACCGTCCGGTTCGCGCACGGCGACCTGGTCGGCGCCGAGGCGATGCTGAATGGCCTGGTCACCGCTCCGTCAACCGACGGGTACGGTTGCCCGACCCGGTACGCCGCCGGTCAACTGGCGCTGTTGCATGCCCGGCGGGGCGAGCTGACGGCCGCTCACCGCATCGCCCAGCAGACCCTGGTCACTGCGGCCTGCCCGGGACGTCGGTGTGCCGGCCACGCCGCCGCCGCTCATCTTGCGCTCGCCATGGTCGCCCTGTGCCGCGACGAACTGCCCGCCGCGACCCGGCAGCTGGATCTGGCCGCAGCGCTGGTCGTGCCCGGGACACCGGGGACGGTCACCGGGCTGCTCCCGGTGGTCCGGGCCGCGCTTCGACAGGCGGAGGGGGACTTCGCCGCAGTCGCCGATCTGCTCGCGACGGCACCGGTGGACCGGGACCCGCCCGACGGTCAGCACAGCCGGCTGCGCCGGCTGGCTCTCGCTGAGGCCCGAATGGCCTGCGGCGACCTCGACGGGGCCCGGGAACTGCTGTCGAACGAGATCCACGACGACCGCTCACCGGCGGTGACGATCGCACTGGCCCGGCTGCATCTGCTCGCCGACGGACCGGCCGATGCTCTGGCGGTGCTCCCCCAGTGGTCGGCACCGGACGGTGAACCACCGGCGGACCCGCTGGTGATCCAGACGCAACGCCAGCCGATGACCCTGCTCGAACGGTTGAACGCCGGGCTGGTCGCGGCCGTCGCCACCCACCGGATGGGCGACCGGCGTCAAGCCCGCGAGCTGCTCGAACAGGTGCTTGACCTGGCCGCCCCGGACGGTCACCGGCTGGTGTTCAACCACGCCGGATCTCCCGCGCGGGAGCTGCTGGTCGAGCACCTCGACTCACCGACCCGGCACCGGAACCTGGTCAATGATCTCGTCGACGGTGCCGGTCGGCGGCACGCCGACCGGCACCGTCCGGCGCCAGCGCTGACCGAACCGCTCACCGACCGGGAACTGACCGTACTGCGGTACCTGCAGGGCACGCTGTCCAACGGGGAGATCGCCGCCGAGCTGTTCCTGTCGGTGAACACAGTCAAGACCCACGTCCGCAACATCTACCAGAAGCTCGGTGCCCCCCGCCGCCGGGAAGCCGTACGCCGGGCACGTGAACTGCGTCTGCTCTGAGCCCACCGGCAGCCCCGGCACGACGACATTCGTTGGAGGAACATTGACCGCCGCGACCGTGCGTACGGACGAGGAGATCCAGCGTGACGTCCTCGAGGAGCTCAAATGGGACGCCCGGGTCCAGCCCAACGAGATCGGCGTGACCGTCCTGGAGGGCGTGGTGACGCTGCTGGGCTGGGTCGACAACTACGGCAAGAAGTGGGCGGCGGAACGCACCACCCACCGGGTACGCGGGGTGACCGCGGTCGCCAACGACATCGAGGTACGACTGCCCAGTTCGGCGGAGCGGACCGACGCCGATGTCGCCGGCGCCGCCACCCGGGCGTTGGAGTGGGACGCTTTCGTTCCGATCGAACGGCTCGAGGTGACCGTCGCCCACGGGTGGGTCACGCTCAAGGGTGAGGTCGAATGGGAGTTTCAGCGACGAGCGGCGGAGCGGGCGGTACGTCGGCTGTCCGGGGTACGCGGGGTGACCAATCTGATCGCCGTCCGCCCCCGGATCAACCCTTCGGCACCGGAGCTGCGACGCAGCATCGAGGACGCGCTGGTGCGCAGCGCCGCCACCGACGCCCGGCAGGTCACCGTCGACACCGACGGTGGCCGGGTCATCGTCAAGGGGATGGTCCGCTCCTGGCTGGAGCGCGAGGAGGCGGAGCGGATCGCCTGGTCGGCGCCAGGAGTCACCGCGGTGGAGAACCGGATCACCGTGGAACCCGGTAGCTGACCGGGCGGCGGGCGGAGGTCACCGGGCGGTGTGGGACGAGCAGTTGGGCCGGGCGGTGGCGACGGTGGTCGTCGCGGTCGGTGGCTCGCTGGCCCTGGCCTGGCTCTCCGGCAAGGTGGTCCGGCAGGCGGCACGCGGCCGGGTCGCACCGTTCCTCAGCACCCTGCACCGCGAATGCCACCGGCCATGGAGCGCGACGCTGCTGGTCACCGGATTGCTGCTCGCGGTGCCGTTCAGCGGCATCACCGGCGAGGTCCGAGACGAGGCACTGCACACCCTGCTGCTCGCGCTGATCTACGCCGGCGCCTGGCTGGTGATCCGGATCCTGTTCGTCTTCGAGGACACCGCGTTCCGCCGGCTGCCAGTGGACATGGCGGACAACCGACGGCGGCGACGCGCCCGTACCCAGATCGGTCTGCTCCGCCGGCTCACCGCGGTCATCATCAGTATCGTCGCGCTGGCTGCGACGCTGATGACGTTCTCGCAGCTCCGGGCGTTGGGGGCGTCTCTGCTCGCCTCGGCCGGCGTGGCCGGGGTGGTGGCCGGCCTGGCCGCCCAGTCGGTGCTCGGCCACGTGTTCGCCGGGCTGCAGCTCGCCTTCAGCGACGAACTGCGCCTCGACGACGTCGTGGTGGTCGACGAGGAGTGGGGCCGGGTCGAGGAGATCCGGCTCACCTATGTCGTGGTACGGGTCTGGGACCAGCGCCGGCTGATTCTGCCGACGTCCTACTTCACCACCACCCCGTTCCAGAACTGGACCCGCAACGAGGCGCAGGTGCTGGGCAGCGTGATCCTGCACCTGGACTTCACCGCCGACATCGACGTGCTGCGGGCCGAGGCGCACCGCATCGTCGACGCCTCCGCGCTGTGGGACCGTCGGGAATGGGTGATGCAGGTGGTGGACGCGACCGAGACGACCATCTGCATACGGCTGCTCGCCTCGGCCGCCGACGCGCCAAGCTCGTGGGACCTGCGGTGCGAGCTACGCGAGGGCATCTTCGCGTTCCTCCGCCGGCACCATCCCGACTGGCTGCCCAGGGCCCGCAGCGAGCTGGCCGCTCCGGTCGAAGAGGAAGCACTGCCGCCGGCCCGGCACACAGCCGCCGGCCCGCCGACCGGCCGCACGGGCACGACCCGGTTGGGACGACCCGGTGCCGGCGGACCGGATCCGGGAAGCAGCCGCGGCACCGGACCGCGCGGAAGAGCGGCCCGCGCCGCCGGCACCCGGCAGTTCGGCAGTGCTGCGGCGAACCGCCGGCAACGGACGATCGATTCGGCCGCGGCTGATTCGCCGCGCCCCGGCGACTAGACGCCGGGCCGGCAACCGACGCCGGGCCGGACGTCAGTTAGTCGCGCTCGGTGCGACCAACTGCACCGGGAATCGCCGGGACGAACACGGCGGCGACTTGTCGCAGCTCCGCGGCGAGCGTCCGCAGCCGCTCCACCGGGGCGTGCTCACGCAACGCGCCCCCGGCGTCGTCGAGAAGCATCCGGGCCCGGGCGCGCTCGTGGGCGGGTGCTCCGGTGGCCGGTCCGGACAGCTCCCGCTCGACCAGCTCGATCAGTGACTCCAGATCCCCGGCAGGGTCGGTGGCGGCGGCCACCGGCCCGGCGTGACCCACCGACGACCGTGGCTCGACGATCTCGGTCACCACGATCGACTGACGGCTGCCGCCGTCGGCGTCGCGCGCCGAGATCGTCACCATTCCGTCGGCGTCCGTGTCTATGGTGACCTCGATCCGGGGCACCCCACGCGGCGCCGGTCGGATTCCGGACAACCGGAACCGCCCGAGGACCCGGTTGTCCGCAGCCTGTCGGCGCTGGCCCTGCCGGACGACGACGTCGACGCTGGTCTGGCCGTCCTCCGCGGTGGAGAAGACCTGGGTCCGACGGACCGGGATGGCGGTGTTGCGCTCGATGATCGCCGCCATCGTCCCGTCGTGTACCTGCAGTCCGAGGGCGAGCGGGGTGACGTCCCGCAACCGGGCCGGTCCACCCGTACCGATGAGCAGCCCGGCCTGCACTGCGGCGCCGAGCGCCACCACCTCGTCGGCGTTGATCAGCAACTGCGGCTCCTGACCGTCGGCCAGCCGGCGCAGCAGGTCACGCACCGCGGGGATCCGGGTCGCGCCACCGACCATCAGCACCCGGTCGAGGTCCGCCGGGGTGACCCGCGCGTCCCGCATCGCCTGCTCCACCGGATTGCGACAGCGTTCCACCAGGTCACCGGTGAGTTCGTCGAACGACGGCCGGTCGATCAGGGTCCGCAGGTGTTTGGGACCTGCGGCGTCCGACGCGACGAACGGCAGGTTGACCTCCGCCTCGGTGACCGCGGACAGTTCCTCCTTGGCCCGCCGAGCCGCCTCAACGACCCGCCGCCGGGTCTGCGGGTCCGCCGCCAGGTCGATGCCGTGGTCCCGGTGGAACTCGGCGACCAGGTGCTCCACCAGGCGGTGGTCGAAGTCGTCACCGCCCAGGTGCGTGTCGCCGGCCGCGGCGCGGACCTCGACGGTGCCGTCACCGGCGGTCAGTACGCTGACGTCGAAGGTCCCGCCGCCGAGATCGACCACCAGGATCGTCTGTCGCTGGCGCAGGTGCAGCCCGTAGGCCAGCGCGGCAGCCGTCGGTTCGTTGATCAGCCGCAGGATCTCCAGGCCGACGAGTCGGCCGGCCTCGCGGGTCGCGGTGCGCTGGGCGTCGTCGAAGTGCGCCGGTACGGTGACCACCGCCCGGTCGATCCGTTCACCGAGCGTCCTGGCCGCCTCGTCGACGAGGTTGCGTAGCACCAGCGCGCTGATCTCCTCCGGAGCGTACCGGCGGCCGTTGACGTCGAACCGGGCCAGACCGCCGTCACCGACCACGCCAAAGGCCACTTCGGCCGCTTCCCGACCGACCTCGTCGTAACGCCGTCCGGCGAAACGTTTGGCGGAGTGGACGGTCCCCTGCGGGTTGAGCACCGCCTGCCGGCAGGCGGCGTCGCCCACCAGCAGGGCGCCGGCCTCGGTGAACGCCACCACGGAGGGAGTGGTCCGCGACCCGGTCAGGTTCGGTACGACCGTGGGCCGGCCCCCCGAGACCGCGGCGATGACCGAGTTGGTGGTGCCCAGGTCGATTCCCACTGCGCGCGGCATGACCGTCCCCCCTCGTACCGGCGTCCGGCGCGGGCCGGTTGAGCTGTCGTGATCGTGGCAGCCGCCCGGATGACGCCGCGTCACCCGGGCGGAGTGAGCTCGGGTGGGTGACGGCCGGGCGTGCGACCGGACGTGGGTCATCTGACGCCCGCCGGGAAGGCGTAGACCGGCCCGGGGCCGGGTACCGCTGCCGCCATGACCGACGCACCGCGGCTCCCCGACTACGTCGACGGCCTGGACTTCCCGCTCTCCCGTGAGGACTTGGTCCGGCGGGCACAGGAACTCGGCGCGGACACCGCGTTGCTGCAGGCGCTACGGGCGCTGCCCGCCGAACGGTTCGTCAACGCCGAGCAGTTGCTGGCCGAGATCGGCCCACCCGGCTGAACCCCCGACCCACGACGGACGGTGTGCACGTACCGCGTTTCGTCCGGTTGACGCCGGGTACCGGCGTCGGGTGTTCTACGCGGAGTTCTCCAGTACCCGGCACCGGTTGCACGACGGTTACCTGACCACCACCGCCAGCGATCTGCTGGCCGCCGATCCCCGACTGCGCGACCTCGACGTCGAGGTCCGGTTCGACGGCGGCGTCGCGCATGTGACGGGCGACGTCGCCGACGAGGCGGCACTGCGGCGGGTCCGCGAGGCGATCGGACGGTTGGCGGGGGTGCACGGGGTCTGGGACCGCGTCCGGATCGCCGGCGCCGAGCCGGTGATCCTCGACATCGGCTGCGGCGACGGCCCGCAGTACCCCGGCAACATCGGCCTGGACCAGCGACCGGGCAAGGCGGTGGCGGTCGTCGCCGATCTGCGTGACGGCCTGCCGATGCGCGACGACGCGGCGGATCAGATCTTCGCGGTGCACGTGCTGGAGCACCTGACCGACTACCTGCGCCTGATAGACGAGTGCCACCGGGTGCTGCGGCCCGGCGGTGTGCTGCATGTGCTCTCCCCGTGGTGGCGGCATGTCAACGCGGTCGCGGACCCGACCCACCTGCGGTTCTTCGACCTGCAGACGATCAAGGGCATCTGTCAGCAGCCCGGGGCCGCCGGACGCTGGTATCCCCAGCACGCCTCCTGCGACGGGGCCACAGTCTTCGCCGACCTGGTCGCCGCCCGTCCGAACGATCCCGAGCCGTCACCCGGCCACCTCGCCCGGTTCTTCGACTAGTCGCCGGCCGGGTCAGGCCCCGGCCGGCGGCGGCACCAGTCCGCCGGCCACCAGGACCAGCCAGGTGAGTTCCGGATGGACGATGTCGCTGTGCGCGCCGGCCGGTGGCCCTCCGCGGCGCACGACGGCGGTGGCGTTCACGTTGTGGACCCGGCGATGCTCCAGTCGGTAACCGCCGTGGCCTGTTGCCGCCAGTGGCAACGACCGGGCACCGACGGCGGTGGCACCGTGGAAGCCGAGTGCCCCCCACCGCTCGGCGAGCGCCGGGGTCGCTGCGGCGTCGTCCCCAGCGGCCAGCGAGGCGAGCGGATAGAACACGCCCAGGGCCGAGTCGTTGGTCGAGAAGCAGACCGAGACCGGCCCGTCGATCCGGGCCGGCAGCCCGGCCAGAGCACCGGACCGGACCGGATCGAACGGCAGCGCCGGGGCGAAGGCGAACCTGGAGAACGCCCCTTGCAGCAGGGTCAACGACCGTACCGGGCGAACCGCTCCGCCGGCTGCCGGCTGCGCCGCGTCGGCGGCGAAGCTGACCAGCCGAGCCCCGAAGCTGTGCCCGACCAGGTGGATCCGCACGGACGGCGCCATCGTGGCGAGCCGGGTCAGCACCGGCCCCAGGCCGGCCCGCCCGATCCGGCCGGCCCGGCCCTTCATCTGCCAGTAGGTCAGTTGCCGCAGCGCCTCCTTGGCCCCGTACCAGATTCCGCGCAGCGGGTCCACCAGCCCGGCCGCGCCGCCGACCGCCGCGTCCAGTGGGGTGTGGCAGCGCCGCAGCTCGTCGAGGAAGCGGGCGTACAAGGTGACCGGGTCCACGTCGAGCATCGCGGGCAGCGCCGATGCGGGTCCGGCCGGAGCCGGACCGTCCACAGGTCTCCCGGCCCTCGCCCGGACCGGGCTGGTCGGTACCGCGTCGCCGTCGTCGCCGCAACCGTCGTCGCCGCAACCGTCGTCGGTCACCGTCGCGAACTGGCGGAGTTCGTTGGCGAAGGCCCGCACCCGGGCCTGGGTAGGCGAGGTGCGCAGCAGGTGCGCCATCCGGTCCAGGGCCGGCGCGCCAGCAGGGAAGGTGGCCCGCAGCACGTTCAGCGTCTCGTCGTCCAGAACCGCCGATCGGGGACGGCCCGTGCCGCGACGGCCGACCGGACCTGCCCCGGCACGGGCACCGGCGAGCCCGGCCGGGCCGGGACCGGGCCAGGTCGCGCCGACCGGCTCGAAGTCCGGTGCCGGCTCGTCGGGCCACCGGCGCGCCGGCCAGTGCACGCCGACCAGCCCCAGACTCTCGGCCCACGGTCCCGCCCGCCGGGCCTGGCCGGCGAGCAGGTTGAAGAAGGCGGCGTAGAGCGCGTAAGCGACATCCCGATCGTTGTTCCAGCCGTGCGCGAGCACCACCAGATCGGTGACGCCACGGGCGCGGGCACCGGACAGCAGCGCGGCCACCGACACCGGGTCCGGATCCCCTCCGGCGTCGAAGCGCAGCTCCCACCATGGAAGACCGCCGATCCGTCGGTCCATCATCGGGCCCCTCCCGCCGCAACCGGTGGTCACACCGACTGCAGTGCCCGCATCAGGTCCACCAGCCCGTGGCCCTGGTAGCGCCGGTCGCGGCCGAGCGGCACGGCGGTGTCGAGCAGGATCTGCTTGATCCGCTCAGGCTGGCCGATGAACTCACGACGCACCGACAGGAACGCAGCGACCGCACCGGAAACATGTGGTGCCGCCACACTCGTACCGGACTCCTCCAGGTAGACCGCCGTGCGCGGGTCCGGGCCGCCGGCCTGGGTGGTGGCCAGCCGGGCACCCGCCGCGCAGGAGACGATCCGCTCGCCGGGAGCGACCAGGTCGGGCTTACGGCGGCCGTCGCCGGTCGGCCCCTTCGAGGAGAAGTAGGACACCCCGTAGGTGTGCGGCATGTCGCGGTGCGTCGACCCGACCGTGATCGCGCGTTCGGCGTTGCCCGGATCGTTGATCGTCGCGCCCAGCGTGAATTGCGACGGTACGCCGAACGGCGCGCCCACCGCGCCGTACCCGGAGTTCCCGGCGGCGGTCACCACGACCACCCCGGACCGGACCAGTTTGTCCACCTCGCGGCAGAGTGGGGACTGGCCACATGCGAACCACTCCGGATCGAACTCGTACCCGACGCTGAGGTTGACCCCGTGGATGCGCATCACCCGGTCGCTGCGCGCGTTGACCTCGCGCACGTAGGCCAGCGCGGCGATCACCCGGGACACCCGTTCGGTGAGATCACCCCCGCCGTGCAGCACCTTCAGGCTGACCAACCTGGCCAGCGGCGCGACACCCACCATCGAGGCCGGATCGACCACCGGGCGTGACACCGGGACCGGGACGGCCGGATCGTCGATGTCGTAGCGGTGCTCGATCACCCGTACCGTCCGCTGCGGATGCCGACGCACCCAGTCGTCCACGCCGCCGGCGATGATCCCCGCGACGTGGGTACCGTGGCCGCTGTCGTCGGTCAGCGCGTCATGTGACCGGGGCCGCGCCCCGGGCGGGAAGCTGCGGTGCAGGTCGCGAACCTCGGGTGCGCTGAGCGTCGCGTAGCTGGCGAAGTGCGGGTGCCGCGCGTCGATGCCCGAGTCGACCACCGCCCAGACGATCCGTTCGCCGGTGGCGTTGAAGGTCCGCCGGGCCGCGTCCGCCTTGATGGTGGCCGCCGAGACGTCGATCTGAGGCCGGACCGGGAAGTCCGGCCAGATCCGGTGCACGCTGCGCTGATGCGGATCGCCGATCACGGTGTCCGCCGCTACCAGCCGCTTCATCTGGTTGACGCTGAGTTCACCGACGACGTACTCGCCGGCCAGTGGCCGGGGGTGCCGACCCGCGGTGACCCGGAACCAGAGTCCGGCCAACTGCTCGGTGGCGCGCTGCGGTCCGCCAGCGAAGTGCAGGTTGACCGCGACCAGCACCGGCACCGGCTCGTCCGGGCCGAGTGGGAAGCCGAGGCGCTGCCGCCCGGTTACCGCCCGCAACGGATCGGTGATCACCCCGGGCGCGGCGAGCGGTGCTGGACTGTCCGGACCGGGCGCGCCGTTGCCGACGGTGGCGGGCGGCCCGTCGGGTGCCGGCACAGCCGATGCCCGGTGGCCGGCCAGCAGCGTAGCCCGCGCCCGACCGGCGTCGGTCAACGACCAGGTCCGGCCACCGGTGACCAGGTTGGCGGCGCGCAGCCGGTCCAACGCCTGCCGGACCCGGTGGTGCCACTGCGGTTCGCCGTCGCGGTCGGCACGCTCGGCGTCGCCGAGCCGGTCACCGTACCGGAAGGCCACCTCGCGCAGCACCGCAGCGAGCCCGGGGGCGGCCCGGGGGCGGCCGGCGAGCGCGATCAGCGTACGGCTGTCCCAGTCATCCGGCTGCGTCACGGCGGTCCCCTCCCACCAGCGCCGCGAACGGCCGATCGACGACCGCAGCGGCCACCTCAAGCATAGAGCGACGAGACAACTACTTGAAGTGAGCAATCGACCTCACTTCCGGACCGCCACCGGCCCCGAAAACAGGAAACCTGCTCAGCTACGCATCGCCCGGCTCTACGGTGAGGAGACGAGAGCCATCACAGACCGTCATCCCCCGGGGCGGACCGACGCCAGGGAGGTGACGCCCGTGCTGGAGCGTCCGGCAGCCACTATCAGCTCGGTACGGCACCGCCGGATGGCCCACGCCCGGCACGCCTGGGCCTACGACGGCCACGCCCATCTCGAGGTCAGCACGGACGACCATGGTCGGGCGATCGCCGACGTGCAGCGGCTGGAGCAGGCTCTGCACGAGGTCGACGGGGTGCACTGGGCGGCCTGGAACGGCGCGCTGGGCCGGATGGTGATCCGGTTCGACCCGGAGGTGCTCGGCAACTCCCGGCTCGTCGCCGCGCTCGCCGACGCGGAGCGGCGCCTCGCCCCGCGAGCGACCGGCACCACCCACGTCGACGCCGGCCTCGGTAACGCCGTGTCACTGGCCGGTGATCTGATCGGCGCCGGTGTCGGAGCTGTAGGCAAGGTACTCCGGCTGCCCGCACTACCCAACGAACTCGCCGCACTGCCCGCCGCCTTCGAGCACGTGCCGCAGCTGCGTTCCTGGTTGCGCCGTACTCTCGGCCCGGTCGGCGCCGACCTCGGTCAGGCGTTGTTCAGCACCGCCGTGGCAGCGGCCTCACAACGCCCGCTGACCAGCCTCACCGACGCCGTACTGCGGGTCGCGCTGATCGCCGAGGATTCCGCCTACCACAAGGTGTGGGCCGCCCGGGCCCACGAACTGCATCCCGACCCGGACAGCAGTCGCGCACCGGCGCTGCCGGCGCCGGACCGCCCTCGACCGTTGCCGGACGGCCCGATCGAGCGGTACGCCCAACGGATGAGCACGCTGACCCTGGTCGCCGCCGGAATGCTCACCATGCTGCCGGGCGGCCGGCAGCGTGCCGCCCGAGTCACCGCGGTCGCGTCCCCGCGCAGCGCCCGGACCGGCCGCGACGCCTACTGCGGGGAGCTCGGCCGGATCCTCGCCCGGCGGGGCGTGGTGGTGCGGGAAGCCGCCGCGCTGCGCCGGCTGGACCGGGTCGACACGGTGATCGTCGACGCCTCGGTTCTACTCACCGGCCGCACCCTGGTCACCGCGGTGGTCCCGATCAGCGCAACAGAGGAGCAGGCCCGCCGGGTCGCGGCCCGACTGGTCGATCCCGCCACCGACCCGGGGGACGGCCGCGACCAGCCCCAGCCGCCCCCCGGCAGAGCAGACGCCGGCGAAGCCACCGACGGCTGGGCGTTGACTGCCCCGCACCGGCTCACCCATGCGTTGCCAGCCGACCTGCTGGACCGGCTCGGCAGCAGTGCTCCGCCGAACGGCGCCCGGGCCGGGACTCCTGGCGGCGACCTGCTGGTGCTCACCCACCACGGAGAGCCGATGGCCCTGGTACGCGCCGAGGCCGAGCTGGACCCGCTGGCGGAGGCGCTCACCACGGCAGCCCGCCGGGTAGGCCAGCTGCTCATCGCGGGCCGCAGCCGGGCCGGCCGCAGTCCGGCGACCGGCCCGACCGGCAGCATGCTCGCCAGCCGCTGCCAGGCGGCGGGGACGGTGGCCGGGGGATCGAAACTGGCCGCCTCCGTACGGACGTTGCAGCAGGCCGGTCACGGGGTCACCCTGATCGCCGCCCGTAACGACGTCGCCCTGGCCGCCGCAGACTGCGGAATCGGGGTGATCCGGGCCGCCGCCCGGCGCCCGCCCTGGGGTGCTCACCTGATCTGCGCGCCCGGGTTGGAGACCGCCTGGCTGGTACTGGAGGCGACGGCGTTGGCCCGTTCGGTGAGCACCGACAGCGCCCGGCGTGCCATGCTCGGCTCCGTCGCCGCCGCCGCGCTCGGCGTGCTCGACGGTAGCCCCCGTGGCGGCTCGCGGTCGTTGCTGATCGACAACGTGGCTGGCCTGGTCAACCTGGCGATCGGGCACCGGGCGGCCCGAGGGCTGCGTGGACGGCCGACACCCGCGCCGCGAAGCCGGGCGCCCTGGCACGCCATGCCGGTCGACGAGGTACTCACCCGGCTCGGCTCCTCGACCGAAGGGCTCAGCGACGTACAGGCCCGACAGCGACAGGCTGAACAGTCCGGTGGTCAATCCGACGACGGACCGGCCCGGGGCCTGTGGCAGGCCACCGCAGCCGAGTTGGACACCCCGCTGACCGGTCCACTGGCCGCCGGTGCCGGGGTGTCGGCGATGACCGGATCGACCGTCGACGCCGTCATGGTGCTCTCGGTGATCATGGCAAACGCGCTGCTCGCCGGTGCCCAGGAGATGGCGGCCGGGCGGGCGCTGCGCCGGCTGCTCAGTGCCGGGGCCCTGCGGGTACGGCTGCAGCGCGACGGGGAACAGCACGTCCGACCGGCGGAGGACCTGGTGGCCGGCGACCTCATCTGCCTGGAAGCCGGCGACTCGGTGCCCGCCGACTGCCGGCTGGTCACCGCGAACGGGCTGGAGATGGACGAGTCCAGCCTCACCGGTGAGTCGGTGCCGGTAGCGAAGACCGTCGACGGCACCGGAGCCGACGCGGTCGCCGACCGCACCAGCATGGTGTACGCGGGCAGTACCGTGGCCGCCGGCACGGCAACCGCCGTCGTGGTGGCGACCGGTCGATCGACCGAGGCTGGCAGCTCCGTCGACCAGGTGCAGGACGAGTCCCCCCGGGGCGGGGTGCAGGCCAGGCTGCGTCAGATCACCTCGGCGTCGGTACCGACCGCGCTCGCCGCCGCCGCGGCGACCCTCGGCAGCGGGCTGTTGCGGGGCCGGCTGGCCGAATCGGTCGGGTCCTCGGTGGCCCTCGCCGTCGCCGCCATCCCCGAAGGGCTGCCGTTCGTCGCCACCGCCGCCCAGCTCAGTGCGAGCAGACGGCTGTCCCGGCACAACGTGCTGATCCGGGATCCCCGGGCGATGGAGGCGCTCGGCCGGGTCGACGTGATCTGCTTCGACAAGACCGGCACCCTAACCCAGGGATCGATCCGGCTGCAGAGTGTCTGCGACGGCCGCCGAACCGAGCCGGTCGACGCGCTGGGCTCCGACCTGCGACGGATTCTGTCGGCGGCGCTGCGGGCCACCCCGGTTCCGGACGGCGATCAGAAACTGCCTCACCCGACCGACCAGGCGGTGGTCGACGGCGGGTACTCGGCCGGGGTGGGCATCCGCGAAGGCGCCGAAGGCTGGGAACCCCTCGCCGAGCTGCCGTTCGAGCCGGGCCGGGGCTTCCACGCGGTGCTCGGTACCTGCCCGGGTGGTGCCGTCATCAGCGTCAAGGGCGCCCCGGAGACGGTGCTGCCGCGGTGCGCGACCTGGCGCCGCACCGACGGGGTGGTGCCGCTGGACGACGCCGGCCGCCGCGAGATCGACCTGGCCATCGACGGGCTGGCCCGCAACGGTTTGCGGGTACTCGCCGTCGCCGGTCGGGTCGCGTCCGGTCGCCGGGACCTCGACGACGACCGGATCGACCGGTTGGAGCTGCACGGGTTGCTCGGCCTGGCCGACCCGCCACGCGACACCGCCGCCGACGCCGTCCGGCGGCTGCGCCGCGCCGGGATCACCGTGGTGATGCTGACCGGTGACCATCCGAGCACCGCCGAGTCCATCGGCTCGCAACTCGGCCTGCTCGACGGCAGCGCGGTAGTCACCGGGGCGGACCTCGACGCCGCCGGACCGGACCAGCTGCCCGAACTGGTGTCCCGGACAGCGGTCTTCGCCCGGGTCAGTCCGGCCCACAAGGTCGCCGTGGTCCGGGCGCTGCGCCAGGCGGGCCGGGTCGTCGCGGTGACCGGTGACGGCGCCAACGACGCACCGGCGATCCAACTCGCCGACGTCGGAATCGCCCTCGGCGATCACGGCACCAGCGCCGCCCGCCAGGCGGCGGACATGATCGTGGTCGACGGCCGGATCGAGAGCATCGCCGAGGGTGTGGCCGAAGGGCGGGCGATGTGGGTGTCGGTGCGTGAGGCCCTCGCCCTGCTGCTCGGCGGCAACCTGGGGGAGATCCTCTTCTCGGTCGGCAGCTCGCTCATCGCCGGCCAGCAGGCACTCAACCCCCGGCAGATCCTGTTCGTCAACCTGATGACCGACCTGCTGCCGGCGATCGCCGTGGCGTCCCGCCCACCACGGGGAATCAGCGCCGACGAACTCGCCCGCGAGGGACCGGAGTCGTCGCTCGGCGCCAGTCTCAACCAGCAGGTCGCCCGGCGGGCGGCGGCGACCGCGCTGGCCACCACCGGAGGTTGGCTGACCGCCCGGTTCACCGGCACCCCCGCCCGTGCCGGCAGCGTGGCGCTCGCCGCGCTGGTGGCCGCCCAGTTGGCGCAGACCGCGGTCGCCGCGAAGGGTGATCCGACGGTACTGGCGGCCGCCGGGGTGTCGCTCGGGGCGTTGTTCGGGGTGGTGCAGACGCCGGTGGTCAGTCAGTTCTTCGGCTGCCGTCCACTGGGACCGGTCGGCTGGTCGATCGTCGGCGGTTCGGCGGTCGCCGCGGCAGGGCTCGGGCTGCTGCCGCTGGAACGGATCGAACGGCTCCGCCGGACCCGCCTGGGCCGGTTGACAACGGATGTCGCTCACCGGGGCGCCGGTCACCGGGTACGCCGGGCCGTCCGCCCGGTGCGCCGGCTGCGGCCTACCGGCACCGACGCCCCGGTCCCGGTCTGACACCCGGAGTCGGCGGCCTACGCCGCCGCGCTGATCTGGCGTTCGAAGCGCTGCCGTAAACCGTCCGCCCGTTGCGGGTCGGTGAAACCCTTGAACGCCTGATCGACGAACTCCGCCGGGATCATCGCCTCGACCTGGGTCCGAAAGTCCTGGTCGAGCTGGGCGACGGTCAACTCAGGCGGATCGGTGAGCCGGGCCACGATCGGGCCGGCGTTCATCCGGGACAGCAGGTACGGCGTGCCCGGCGTACCTGTCGCGCACAGGTAGTAGCCGTAGGCCGTGCCCACGTCGTCGGATCGGACGGTGGCCGGGTCCAGCCGCCAGACCTCCGCAGTGCACAGCATCCGTTCGTCCGGGTTGACCTCGTGGCCGTGCGCGGCGTGCTCGTCCGCAGTGGACTGCTCGATGGTGGTCGCGATCCGCAGCGCGGCGTCGTCGCGCAGTTGCGCCTCGGTCAGCACCGGCGCGGTCGCCGCGGTCGAGTAGTGCAAGCCACCCGCGAGCAGTATCAGCACCAGCAGCTCCGGTACCAGCCACCACGCCGCGACGCGTCGGCGCGACACCCGAGGCAGATTGACATATTTCAACACCACAGCAGTGTCTCAGCAGCCGGTCGGGAAGGGAAGCCGCCGACGTGCCGGTTTGCGAAGCGGGACGGCCGGCGGCTGCGGTCAGTGGCCGCCCTTGCCCTCGCCGAACCGCAACGCCAGCGCCGGACACATGTTGACCGCCTTGCGGGCACCCGGTTCCAACCACACCGGAACCGGGGACGGCGGGAAGGCCGGATAGCCGTTCGCGTCGAGACGGATGAACTCCGGAACCACGTGTGCGCACAGGCCGTGCCCGTCGCACCGGGTCCAGTCCACACTCAGCCGCTTGGTGCCGCCGGACGGCGCGTCAGCCGGCAACGGGAGGACACCCTTGACCGGCTTGCCGCAGCCGTCGCCCTGGGCGTGGGCGGCCAGGTCCTCGGTGAACACCTCCAGCGCCGAGATGGCGAACCGGGACGTACCGTCCGGATGGCTGCAGGCACCCCGGCCCTTCACCACACTCGCCGCAGCCCGGACCATGTCGACCGCCGCGCTGCCGATGACCAGGGAGTCGACGGTGCGGGCCAGGTCCGGCAGGCCGAGCCGACAGGGCCCGCACTGCCCGGCCGACTCACCGGCGAGATAGTGCACCACCCGGGCGACCTCGCCCATCGGACAGGTGCTGTCGCCGAGCGGGATCGTGATGCCGGCGCCAATCGTGCCACCGACCTTGGTGAAACCTTTCCGGGACACGTCGACCACGGACACCGCCTCAGGGGTGATCCACTTGCCGTGGAAGCCACCGATCAGCAGCCCCGGTCCGACCGGTGCCTCGCACAGTTCCAGAATGTCCCGCAGCGGGGTCCCGGTGGGGCACTCCACCACGGCCGGACGGGCGGCGGACCCGCCGATGGTCAGCAGCACCGTCCCCGGTTCGTCGGCCAGGCCGACCGCGCCGTACTCGTAGGGGCCGAGCCGGGCGGCGATGGCGAGCTGGGAGTACGTCTCCGCGTTGGACAGCAGCGTCGGCAGGCCGGACACCCCGGAGTCACTGGCCCGGACCTTGACGCCGGGTGGGATGTGCGGGAGACCGTTGATGCCCCGGACCAGCGCCCCGCCCTCGCCGGAGATGAACCGGTGCGGGACGGTGACGATGCTGGCCGGCACCGGCATCCGGCGTTCGGCCAGCGCCGCCGACAGCGACGCGCCGCCGACGCCGTCGTCGGCGACACCGATGACGATCTCGTCGGCCTCCAGCGCGTACGCCGCCAACGCGGCGCCGTCCAGGATCAGGTGCGGGGCTCGGGTGAGCAGCACCTTGTCCTTCCAGCTGGCTGGCTCCCCCTCGGTGGCGTTGACCACGACGACAACCGGTTTGTCCTGCTTGTCGGCTGACTCGACGACCGCCTTGACCTTGCGGTGGAACGGAAACCCGGCGCCGCCCCGTCCCCGCAGGTCGATCGCTTCGGCCAAGCGCATCAGGTCGTCGACCGACAGTGGTCCGACCCCGCCGTGCACCTGTTCGTGCGCCCGCAGATCGAGCCGACCGAACTCCTCGAACCCGGCGGTCAACCGGGGCGGGCCGACGGTGGCGACCGGCGGGACCGATGCCGTGCTCAATTCGCCTCTCCTCGAAGCTGCGTCCAGTACTCGTCGTCGGAATCCTCCGCGTCCCGACGTCGCCGGGACCGCCGGCTGCCCGCGGACTCCGCCGCAGCCGCCCGCTGGGCCCGCCGGGAGGCCAGATCGACCAGCGTCGGGGTGTCGTCGGCCGGCAGGTAGTCATCCAGCTCCCGGTCCACCGGTGCCGGATCGGGGTCGGCCCGGTAGCGCGACGCCCGACCGCGGGCCGGCTCGGCGGAGACCGGACGGTCGTCGAACCGGCCGCGCGGGCCGGCCCCGGAAACCGGACGGTCGTCGGCGAACCGGCTACGGGCACCGGTGCCCGAGACCGGACGGTCATCAGCGTAGCGGCCCCGGGAGCCGATGGTCTCCGCCACCGAACGCCGTGACTCGCGAGGCTCGTAACCACCGTCGTCGGCGACCTGGCGCCGCCGGCCGCCGGCCGGCTCGGCGTAGCGCCGCTGGTCCGGCTCCTCGGTGTAGCGCCGGCGTGCGCCGGTGTCGTCCTCGGCGTACCGGCCCCGGCCGGTGTCGTCCTCGGCGTACCGGCCCCGGCCAGTCTCCTCCTCGGCGTAGCGACCGCGGCCGGAGTCGGACCGGCGGTACTCCCGGGAGTCCTCGGTCGCGGCCGGACGCGACCGCGGTGCGGGTCGTCCCACCTCGGGTACCCGGTACCGGTCGGCGGACCGGGTGGACGTGCCGCGCCCGGCACCGGCCGGCGCCCATGAATCGATCATGTCCACACCACTGTCGCCGAACGACCCGAAGCGGGCGGTCGCCGGTTCCAGGCTGATCCCGTCGTCCCGGCTGCCCCGGCGGCGCGACGATCCGGATCCGGACCGGGAGTCGTCGGCCATCCTGCCGACCGGCTTCATCGAGGTGCCGGTGGCCTGCGACACGAACGGCTTCTTCTTGCCCACGCCGGTGGCGAACCGGACCAGTAGAGCGATCACCACCAGCACGACGCAGATCACGTAGCTGAGCGTCACCCAGGTCGCCGGAGGTCGGCCGGTGCCGAGTCCGTGCGTGATCCCGATCGGCCATGCGACGTAGGCGCCGCTGTGCAGCGCTCGCCACAGCCACGGCGGGCCCACACCGACCCACCGGGCCCGCGCCAGACCGGTCCACATAATGGCGAACATGAGGTACGCCGCGAGGGTGCCCATACCCACGTAGATCGCCTGACCGCCGCCGAGGAACGGGATGAACGCCCCGACAGCGGAGACCGCACCGGTGGTGATCTGCGTGATGACGTGCAGCACCAGGAAGGTGATCGCCATGATCCCGGTGGTGCGGTGCGCCGACTGCAGCAGCACCCGGTGCCGGGGCAGCAGCACGATCCGGTCGGTCGCCAGCAGACCGACCATCACCGTGATGCTGAGCGCGACCAGGGCGAAGACGCCACCGAAGAAATCCAGGAAGAAGAACGCGTAGACGTACCCGACCCGGCCTGCCGACGTGAGCATCGCCAGGGCCCAGAAGGCCGCCAGCACCGACGCCGAGAGAATCAGGACCGAAAGGCGGGACGGCTGTCGCCCGCCGGAGAGTTCTGCCCTGGGGCCGGCGGGTCGCTGGTTCTGGTTCGTCCGCGCCATCTGCTCCTCGATCTCCACTCGGTGCCATCCACACACCCGCACCGGCCGGACCGATCCGCCCGGTCCACCGCGAGTGCCCTGCCCTTGGCTTGGCGCCGGAGAAACCGTACCGCTTCCCGGTCGTTTCGCCCGCTCCAGTGCCGTCCCTCAGCATCTACGTAGTTGAGGCGTCGACGGATGAACGGCA
The DNA here is from genome assembly GCF_030345075.1 of Solwaraspora sp. WMMA2065. NCBI lineage: Bacteria > Bacillati > Actinomycetota > Actinomycetes > Micromonosporales > Micromonosporaceae > Solwaraspora > Solwaraspora sp. WMMA2065. Next base: position 1,300,809 of record NZ_CP128361.1, on the reverse strand, counting down.
CGCGGATTTGATTGTCAGGTCACCAGGCTGCCGGAATCATCCCGCTACCTACCACTCAATCCACGTGCAAAAACGTACCTGACGACACACAAAGTCACCGTATGATCACAATAGATTCTAAGCCGAAATTAAGATGCCCCTCCGGCGACCGCGAGGAGGGCGGCGCCGGAGGGGCGGGTTCCCGGGTGAGCGGCGGGAACCTGTCTGTGTCGGCCGGAGTCAGTCCTCCCGCAGCTCACAGGTGGCGAGCTGGTCCAGACCGGCCGGGTGCTGCCCCTGCCGACCGATCGAGATCGCGATCCGCTCGATCGCCGCCGCCCGCTTACTCGCCAACGGACCAAGAATCGCGTTGTCCACGAAGTTGGGACCACCCTGACCCTGACTGCTCACCAACCGCGCGTTGGCCTCGGCAAGCTGCGTCTCCAGCGCCTGCAGATTCCGGTCCACCTCGGCCTGCGCCGCCGCCGGCACCGCCGGCAACCGGTCCACCACGCTCGGACAGACGATCACCCCGACATCGTTGGCGGCAGAGGTGTCCGCCGCCGCGAGACCGAGACCGGCCCCCATGATCACAGCCGCCAAGCCGACCGTGCCGGCCACCTTCCACCGCCGGGAGTTCAACGGCGAGGGACCGACCGGGTGGTCGACCCTCCGCCGGGGAGAACGCGAGTACATGGGACTGACAACCTAACCCTTCTGGGGACAGTTGCCGGTAGCCGCGCCGCTCGATCGACGGCATCCCGGTGGGCCGCACGGCCCGTGTCCGGCGACGCCCCGAGCGTGGGGCCGCCAGACACTGTCGGAGGATGTTCGGTGAGGCGTCGGCGGTCTCCGCCGGTGTCTCGACCATGCATACGGCGGTCCGACGGGGACGGTTCAACCGGGTCTACAGATCGTTAGACCGACGGGCACCGCGTCGACGGGGCGGGGTCGACAGCACCGGGACGGGCACCCACCGGGCCGCCGCCGATGGCCGATTTCGAAGGTGGGGCGACGCAGCCGACTCTTGCGGGAGACCGACGTTAAGGCGCGCCGCCCCGCCGAGACACACTACTCGCGCACCCTGCGAGAACGATTGCTGGACGCGCTGTAGCGGACTAGCAATTGCTTGGTTCGACGGCCAGCACGGCACCCCATTGCTGAGCCACGACTCAACGCAGCCGATTCGGCACCGACCGCACCGGGACCGGCCGGCCAGCCCCACACGGGCGCGTCGGGACCGCCGCCCGGCGCCCACGGTGCCAGAATACGACGGGTGACGACATCTGCTTCCGGGCCGAAGGTCAGCGACGCGCTGCGCGACTTCTGGCGCGAACGGCACCTGTGCACGCTGACCACGCTGCGCCCGGACGCAAGCCCGCACGTGGTTCCGGTGGGAGTGACCTTCGACCCGGACGGCGGCGTCGCCCGGGTGATCACCTCCGGCCGGTCCCGCAAGGCCGCACACGTGCGGGCCGCCGGCGTGACCGGGGCCCGGGTGGCCGTCTGCCAGGTCGACGGGAAGCGATGGTCGACGCTGGAAGGCCTGGCCCGGCTGCACGACGATCCGCCAACGGTCCGGGATGCGGAGCAGCGCTACGCCCTGCGGTACCGGGTACCACGCCCCAACCCGGATCGGGTGGTGCTCGTCATCACGGTCACCCGTCGGCTCGGCAACGTCTGATCCGGGCGGCGTCACGCGGATCACCACCGGCGGGGTGGCCATGTCGAGCGACGCGGCGAACCGTTACCGTCGGACGATGCCCCCCAGATCCGGACCGGCTGTGGTCACCGTCATCGGTATCGGCGCCGATGGATGGGACGGGCTGTCCGGCGCCGGCCGGTCGGCGCTGCGCGCCGCGACCGCGCTGTTGGGCAGCCGCCGGCAGATCGAGCTGATCCCACCGCCCGAGCGGCCGGCGACCACCGGCACCTGGCCCACCCCGCTGCTCGCCCACCTGCCCCGACTGCTCGACGAACACCGCGGGCAGCACCTCGCTGTGCTGGCCAGTGGCGACCCGATGCACTACGGCATCGGCGGCACCCTGGTCCGGCTGCTCGGCCCCGAGCGGGTACGGGCGGTGCCTCACCCGTCGGTGGTCTCGTTGGCCTGCGCCCGGCTCGGCTGGCCGGTCGAAGAGGTCGACGTGGTCAGCGCCGTCGGCCGCCCGGTACAGCTGCTGCACCCCCTGGTCCACCCCGGGCGCCGGCTGCTGGTGCTCAGCGCCGGCACGGCCACCCCGGGTGAGGTAGCCGACCTGCTCACCGCACGGGGCTACGGACCCAGCCCGCTGACCCTGCTGGAACAACTCGGCGGCGCCCGGGAACGGCTGCGGACGGCAACCGCCCAGGACTGGGGCGGCCTCGACGTCGACCCGCTCAACGTCGTCGCGGTGCAGTGCCGGGCCGAGCCGGACACCCCGCCGCTGCCCCGGATACCGGGGCTGCCCGACGACGTCTACCAGCACGACGGCCAGCTGACCAAACGGGAGATCCGGGCGGTCACCCTGGCCCGGCTGGGTCCCCTGCCCGGGCAGCTGCTCTGGGACATCGGGGCCGGATCGGGCAGCATCGCCATCGAGTGGTCCCGCGCCCACCCGCAGTGCCGGGCCATCGCCGTAGAGCACGACCCGCGGCGGGCTCAACGGATCGCGGCGAACGCGGAGACGCTCGGCGTACCGGGCATCACGGTGGTCGCCGCGGCGGCCCCGCAGGCACTGGTCGGCCTGGACCCCCCGGACGCGATCTTCGTCGGCGGCGGGGTCACCACCACCGGGCTGCTGGACGCCGCCTGGTCGGCGCTGCGGCCCGGCGGCCGGCTGGTGGCCAACGCGGTGACCATGGAGTCCGAGGTGCTCCTCGCCGACTGGTATGCCCGCCACGGCGGCGACCTGACCCGGATCGCGATCAGTCGGGCAGCGCCGGTCGGCGGCTTCACCGGCTGGCGGCCGGCCATGCCGGTCACCCAGTGGGTGGTGCACCGCCGGTGACCGTCCACTTCGTCGGGGCCGGCCCCGGTGCCGCCGACCTGATCACCATCCGTGGCCGCGAGGTCATCGCGAGCAGCCCGGTCTGCCTGTACGCCGGCAGTCTGGTCCCGACCGAGCTGCTCGCCCACTGCCCGCCCGGGGCCCGGCTGGTCGACACCGCCCGGCTGACCCTGGACGAGATCGTCGCAGAGATGGTCGACGCGCACGCCGCCGGGCACGACGTCGCCCGGCTGCACTCCGGCGACCCCTCGCTGTTCAGCGCCGTCGCCGAGCAGATCCGTCGGTTGGACGCCGCCGGGGTGCCGTACCAGATCGTGCCCGGCGTGCCCGCCTTCGCCGCCGCAGCCGCCGCGCTCGGGCGGGAGTTGACCGTCCCCGAGGTCGGACAGACGGTGATCCTGACCCGGGTATCGGACCGGTCGACCCCGATGCCCCCCGGTGAGGAGCTGGCCGCCCTCGGTGCCAGCCGGACCACCTTGGTGCTGCACCTGGCGGTGCAACGGATCGACGCCGTCGTCGCCGACCTGGTACCGCACTATGGCGCGGACTGTCCGGTGGCGGTGGTGGCCCGGGCCAGCCGGCCCGATGAGGTGGCGCTGCGGGGCACGCTGGCCGACATCGCCGACCAGGTGCACGCCGCCGGCGTACGGCGTACCGCAGTGATCATCGTCGGCGCGGTGCTCGGCGCGGAAAATTTCCCCGACAGCCATCTGTACAGCGCCGACCGGTGCCGGCATTGACAATCCTCCCCGCCTGAAGAAGGCCGGAGTATCCACGAAAGACATCCCAGGAGCTTGAATGTCAAGCAGCAGCCTTGCTGAGGTGATGCGACCACGCGGTCGCCTCGTCGTAGACGGTGCCGGTCTTCAGGCATCCGTGCAGGATGCCGACGAGCCGGTTGGCGAGTTGGCGCAGCGCGGCGTTGTAGCTGGCGCCGCGGGCACGTCGCCGGTCGTAGTAGGCGCGGGCACCCGGCGAGGCCTTCAACGCGGAGAACGCCTGGGTCATCAGGGCGTCGATGAGCCGGTCGTTGTGGACGAACCGGGCCGCGACGGTCCTCTTCTTCCCGGACGCGCGGGTGATCGGGCTGGTCGCGGCGTAGTTCTTCCGGGCCTTCGCGGTGGCGTAGCGGTCGTGGTCGTCACCGAACTCGGCGAGCACCCGGGCGCCGAGGACGGCACCCAGTCCGGGCTGGGACAGGATGATCTCAGCGTCCGGGTGCCGGCCAAAATGGTCCTCCACCTGCCCTTGCAGGGCCTTGACCTGCTCGTTGAGAGTGACCAGCAGGGCGACCAGGGCGCGCACCGACGCGGCGTAGGCGGTGGTGACCACGGCCGGCTGGCCGAGGTGCTCGGCACGCAGCACCGCCTGGATCGACGCGGCCTTGGCCGCGACGTCACGGCGCCGGGCCCGTTTGAGAGCGGCGCTGATCTGGCTGATACTCAGCCGGGCGGCGCTGGCCGGATCAGGGGCCTTCGCGAGGAGTTGCAGGGTGTCAGCGGCGTCGAGGTCCTCGAACGCCTCCAACGCCGCAGGGAAGTACTCCCGCAGCGCGTGCCGCAGCCGCTGCACAGCACGGGTGCGTTCCCAGATCAGCGTCTTGTGCATCCGGGTGACGACCTTGACCGCCTCGGCGTCCGCCGAGTCTCCGGCCATCGGGCTCAGTTGGTGCGAGTCGGTGCGCACCATGTCGGCCAGCATGTGCGCGTCGGCGGCGTCGCTCTTGGCCCGGGACACCGCCAGACGTTCCCGGTAGCGGGCCGCCTGCAACGGGTTGACCGGGTACACCGTGTACCCGGCGGCGACCAGCGCCTGCACCCACGGGCCCCGATCGGTCTCGATACCGATCTTCACCTGAGCAGCAGCAGCGTCGGCGTCGATGTCGTCGCCGAGCGCCGTGCCGATCATCGCGTGGAGCCTGGTGATGCCGGCGATGCCCTCGGGCAGCCTCGCCTTGGCCAGCCTGCGGCCGGAGGCGTCCATGAGCTCGACGTCGTGGTGGTCCTCCGCCCAGTCATCTCCTATGAACAGCAACGTCTCTCCCGCCTATTGAGTCGATCACCGCTGGTAGCCAGGAGGAGAACCATCAGCGACCTAATGAAGCAGTGCTCACGCCGCGACCGGGCGGGCACGACATCCCATCAGCGATCAACTCTCCACACCGACCAGCCGGGGCACGATCTTTCGTCAGGACTCGACGTCCAGGAACCCGGAGTGCTCACCGGCTGGCGGCTACCTACCCACCAGGAGTTTGCCGGATGGCTCACTCCCAGAACTCATTAGGAATCCGATGACCGGTGACCGCACCGGCCCCAGCCCGGACGGCGGACCACGGGTGCTCATTCTCGGCGGCACCGCCCAGGCTCGTCAGCTCGCCGCCGCGTTGGCGGCCGACCCGGCGGCGCGGGTGGTCACCTCGCTTGCCGGCCGGGTGGCCCGGCCCCGGCTGCCGCACGGCGAGACCCGCGTCGGTGGTTTCGGCGGACCGGACGGGCTGGCTAGCTGGCTGCGGGACGAGCGCATCGGCGCGGTGGTCGACGCCACCCACCCGTTCGCCACCCGGATCTCCGCCTCGGCGGTGCGGGCCTGCGCGCTGGCCGGTACGCCGCTGCTGGTGCTGCGCCGGCCCGGCTGGGTCGCCGGTGCGGGCGACGTCTGGCACCGGGTGCCGGACCTGGGCGCGGCCGCCGCCGCCCTGCCCCGGTTGGGCACCCGGGCGATGCTCACCACCGGTCGGCAGAGTCTGGCCGCTTTCGCGCCGCTGGCCGGGATCTTCTTCCTGATCCGTACGGTGGACCCACCGCAGCCGCCGCTGCCCGCCGACCGGGTGCTGCTGCTCGACCGCGGCCCGTACACCGTGGACGGCGAGCGGGCGCTGATGCGCGCGCACGCCATCGACGTGCTGGTGACCAAGGACAGCGGCGGCGACGAGACGTCCGCCAAACTGGTCGCCGCGCGCGAGCTCGGACTCCCGGTGCTGATGGTCGACCGGGCCGCCGCGCCACCCGTGCCGACGGTCAACGACGTCGGCGCCGCCCTTACCTGGCTGATCGGGCTGGGCGCGGCGGCGGGCGCTCAGCCCGGGTAGCGCCGTGGGGTGAACACCACCGGCGGCCCGGCGCCGTCGTGGCTGACCTGGGTCGCCGACGAGCCGACGATCAGCAGGGTCCGCATGTCGACCATGGCCGGATCCAGGTCGGCCAACGCCACCACGTCGACGCGTTCACCCGGACCGCCGACGTCGCGGCCCACCACCACCGGGGTGTGTGCCGACCGGTGCTCCAGCAGCAGGTCCCGGGCCCTGGCCAGCTGCCAGGTCCGGCTGCGCGACGCCGGGTTGTAGATCGCGATCACCAGGTCGGCGCGGGCGGCGGCGCGCAGCCGCCGTTCGATCACCGGCCAGGGCTTGAGCCGGTCCGACAGGGACAGCACGCAGTAGTCGTGCCCGAGTGGTGCCCCCACCCGGCTGGCCACCGCCTGGGCGGCGGTCACCCCGGGCAGCACCCGGACCGGCACGTCCTTCCAGCGGGGCTCGGCGGCGACCTCCAGCACCGCCGTGGCCATCGCGAACACCCCGGGATCACCGGAGGAGACCACCGCGACCCGGGCTCCGTCGGCCGCCAACCGCAGCGCGTGGGCGGCGCGCTGCGCCTCGACCTGGTTGTCCGACGGGTGCCGGCGTTGCCGGGGGTTGGCCGGCACCCGGTCCAGGTACGGTCCGTAGCCGACCAGGTCGTCGGCGGCCGCGAGGGCGGCCTGCGCCTGCGGGGTGATCCAGTCCCGGCCGGCCGGGCCGAGGCCGACCACCACCACCTCTCCCCCGCCGGACCGAGCAGGGTCGGCGGCGCTCGCCGCGACAGTGCCACCGCGACGGCTGGCCAGTAACGCCAGAGAGAAGTACGGCGCGGTCGCCGGGTCGACGTCGGCCAGCGGCGCGACGCGTTGCCCGACGGTGCTGGCCCGCTCGACGTACCAGGCGTCGTCGAGGCGGCCGGCGACGGTCAACGCGTCGCGGACGGCCGGGAAGGTCCGACCCAGCTTGAGTACGGCGGCGGCGTCGGTGTCGGCCAACCGTCGGGTCAGCTCCGCACCGGACAGGGTGCCGGGCAGGACGGTCAGCACCTCGTCGGCCTCGACCAGCGGCCGGCCGAGTGCGGCGGCTGCCCCGCTCATCGAGGTGACCCCGGGCACCACCTCGGTCGGGTAGCGGTGCGCCAACCGCTTGTGCAGGTGCATGTAGGAGCCGTAGAACAGCGGATCGCCCTCGGCGAGCACGACCACGGTCCGACCGGCGTCGAGGTGGGCGGCCAGCCGTCGCGCGCAGTCGGCGTAGAACTCGTCCATTGCCGCCCGGTAGCCGCCGGGGTGGGTGCTGCGTTCGGTGGTCACCGGGTAGACCAGCGCCTCCTCGATCTGTCCGGCGCGCAGGTACGGCTCAGCGATGGACCGGGCGACGCTGCGGCCGTGCCGGGCACTGTGGTGCACGATCACATCGGCGGCGGTGATCAGCCGGGCCGCCTTCACGGTGACCAGTTCCGGGTCACCGGGGCCGAGGCCGACGCCGTACAGCCGACCCGGGCCGCCGCGACGCGCGTTCATCTGCCCACCTGTCCCTCGTCGTCGCTGGCGATCGCGTTGAGTGCGGCGGCGGCCATCGCGCTGCCGCCGCGTCGTCCCCGGACCGCCAGGTGTTCCAGTCCGCCATGGTCGATCAAAGCCTGCTTGGACTCGGCGGCGCCGATGAAGCCGACCGGTACGCCGAGCACCGCCGCCGGCCGGCCGGCACCGACGTCGACCAGCTCCAACAGTCGGAACAACGCGGTCGGTGCGTTGCCGACGGCGACCACCGCGCCGTCGAGGCGGTCGCCCCACAGTTCGACGGCCGCAGCGCTGCGGGTGGTGCCCAGCCGATCGGCCAGCTCAGGCACCCGGGGATCGGACAGGGTGCACAGCACCGGGTTGGCGGCCGGCAGCCGGCGTCGGGTGACCCCGGCGGCCACCATCGTGGCGTCGCAGAGGATCGGCGCGCCGGCGCGCAGCGCGGCCCGGGCCGCCACCACCACCTGCGGCGAGAAGACCAGGTCGTCGACCAGGTCGACCATCCCGCAGGCGTGGATCATCCGGACGGCGACCCGGGCCTGTTCGGCGGTGAGCCGGCTCAGGTCGGCCTCGGCGCGGATGGTGGCGAACGACTGCCGGTAGATCTCGGCCCCGTCGCGGACGTGGTCCATCACGGCTCCTCGCGTGCGGTGCGGACGGCGGCGGCCAGCGCCGCCCCTGGTAGGACGTGGACGGTGGGGCGGCCGGGCGCGCTCACCTGGTAGCCGTCGCCGGTGGCGAGGACCCGCAGCGCCGGTCCCGCTGGGGTGCCGCAGCCGCGCTCACAGCCGATCCAGTGCACCGGCAAGTGCGCCCCACTGGCCGCGGCCGGCCGGCCGGCGTGCGTCGCCGCCGCGTCGGCCCGTACGTCGGCCCGCGACCGGGCACAGCCGGGACGGCCCGCGCAGGCGGTGACGCCGAGCCACGGCGACCCGGGGTCGGTGTCGAGACCCGCACGGTGCAGCCGGCGCGCCCAGCCGGGTGCGTCGGTGAGCCGAGGCAGCACCACGGTCCGCCACGGGGTGATCCGCGCCTGCGGTGCGGCGGCGGCGAGCAGGTCGGCCTGCGCGGCGGTGAGCTGACCCAGCGGTACGGCGAGCACGAGTGCCTGGTCGCCGTCGGGGCGGCGCAGCACGCCCACCGGCGGTACGCCGGACCGTCGCGGTGCGGTCGGCGGGTCGGCCGCGACCCGGTGGACGCCCGGCGTGGTGGCGAGCGCCGCGACGAACCGTGCCAGTTCGGCGGCGGCGAGGTCGCCGATGCGCCAGATGGTGCCGGCCACGGCACGTTCGTCGGCGAGGAAGATCCGGGCGGCGGCGACCGCCACCCGGACCGCGTCGGTCGGCGTGGTCCGTAGGCCGTGGTCGACCCCGGCGAGCCGGATACCGACCCGGCCGTCCGACCCGGGCAGCAGGCCCACGTCGGGGCGCGCCGCGACGGTGGCGCCCCGACCGTCGTCGACGGCGAACAGGAACCGGCCGGAGAGGCGGGTCAGCTGTGGCTGTGCGCAGATCGCCGCGTCGAGGGCGCGGACCTGCGCCGCGACGTCCCACCGAGGCACACTGTCCACACCGGCCAGTGGGGAGCCGAGGATGTTGCGGGCCCGGTCGTGTCCGGGTGCGGGCAGCAGCCCGGCCGCGCTCAGCCGGCCGGCGAGCACCCCGGCGGCGTCGGCGGCCACCCCCCGCAGTTGTACGTTGGCCCGGCTGGTCAGCTCCAGGTGTCCGTCACCGAGGTCACGGGCGGCGGCGGCCAGTACGGTCAGCTGGCCGGCGGCTAGCAGCCCACCGGGGCAGCGGACCCGGGCGAGGTGCCCGTCGGCGGCCGGATGCAGCGCCAGCGTGCCGGGGCAGGCATCGGGGCCGCCCCGGACGGGCGGCAGCGGCGAGGCGGACACGCGGCGGATACTACGGGCTGCCACGGGAGGCGACGCCCTCGCGGCGAATAGATCACACCTTGACGAAACGTCCCCGGGTCGTGACAGTGGTCGGTAGCCAACTGCGGCGGCAAGTGGAGGAAGCCGGTGTGATTCCGGCGCGGTCCCGCCACTGTCACCGGGGAGCGGACCCCACCGACGGCCACGGCCCCGATCCACGGGGCGGGAAGGCCGGGGCGAGCCTCGATCCGGGAGCCAGGAGACTCCGGTCGCCGCGACCGACGACCCGGGGCGCGGACCCCGAGGGAGGACCAGGCGTCCGATGATGCTACTTCTGTCCACTTCAGATACTGATCTGCTGAGTGGACGGGCCAGCGGTGCCGACTGGCGCCTGGCGAACCCGGCCCGGCTGTCGGTCGACGACCTCACGCCCCTGCTTGCCGACGTCGACCTCGTGGTGGTCCGGCTGCTCGGCGGCCGCCGGGCCTGGCCGGACGGACTGGACGCGCTGCTGACCGACGGACGCCCAGTGGTGGTACTCAGCGGCGAACAGGCACCCGACGCCGCCCTGATGGAGCTGTCCACCGTACCGGCCGGGGTGGCCGCCGAGGCCCACGCCTATCTGGCCCACGGCGGCCCGGCCAATCTGGCCGAACTGCACCGATTCCTGTCCGACACGGTGCTGCTCACCGGGCACGGCTTCGCCGCGCCGCGGCCGGCCCCGGAGTGGGGCGTACTGGAACGCCCGAACGTGCCGACCGGACCGGGCCAGCCGACCGTGGCGGTGCTCTACTACCGGGCCCACCACCTGGCCGGCAACACCGGCTTCGTGCACGCCCTGTGCGACGCGGTCGACGCCGCCGGCGGTCGGGCGCTGCCGGTCTACTGCGCCTCGCTGCGCTCGCCCGACCCGCAGCTGCTGGCCACCCTGCGCCAGGCCGACGCCCTGGTGGTGACGGTGCTGGCCGCTGGCGGAACCCGGCCGGCGACCGCCTCCGCCGGGGGCGACGACGACGCCTGGGACGTCGGCGCGCTCGCCGAACTGGACGTGCCGATCCTGCAGGGACTCTGCCTGACCAGCTCCCGCCAGACCTGGGCGGCCACCGACGACGGGTTGTCCCCGTTGGACGCCGCCACCCAGGTGGCCATCCCCGAGTTCGACGGCCGGCTGATCACCGTGCCGTTCTCGTTCAAGGAGATCGACGCCGACGGGCTGTCGGTCTACGTCGCCGACCCGCAGCGGGCCGCCCGGGTGGCCGGGATCGCCGTCCGCCACGGCGCGCTGCGGCACATCGCGGCGGGCGACAAACGGATCGCGGTGCTGCTGTCGGCGTACCCGACCAAGCACGCCCGGATCGGCAACGCGGTCGGGCTCGACACCCCCGCCAGTGTGCTGGCGCTGCTGTCGACGTTGCGCGACGCCGGCTACGACGTGGGGCCGCCCGACGGCCCCGACGCGCTGCCGGGGCTGGCCGACGGCGACGGCGACGCGTTGATGCACGCGCTGATCGCCGCCGGCGGGCAGGACCCGGACTGGCTCACCGAGGAGCAGCTGGCCGGCAACCCGGTGCGCATCCCGGCCGCCGACTACCGTCGCTGGTACGCCGAGTTCCCGACCGAGCTACGGGAACAGGTCGAACGGCACTGGGGTCCGCCGCCGGGCGAGCTGTACGTCGACCGGTCCCGGGATCCGGACGGCGAGATCGTGCTGGCCGCGCTGCGTACCGGCAACATCGTGCTGCTGGTGCAGCCGCCGCGCGGCTTCGGGGCCAACCCGGTGGCCATCTACCACGACCCGGACCTGCCGCCGAGTCACCACTACCTGGCCGCGTACCGGTGGCTGGAGCACAGCTTCGGCGCGCACGCCGTGGTGCACGTCGGCAAGCACGGCAACCTGGAGTGGCTACCGGGCAAGACGGTCGGACTCAGCGCCGACTGCGGGCCGGACGCCGCCCTCGGCGACCTGCCGCTGATCTACCCGTTCCTGGTCAACGACCCCGGCGAGGGCACCCAGGCCAAACGCCGGGCACACGCCACCCTGATCGACCACCTGGTGCCGCCGATGGCCCGGGCGGACAGTTACGGCGACATCGCCCGGCTGGAGCAGCTGCTCGACGAGCACGCGAACATCGCCACACTGGACCCGGCCAAACTGCCGGCGATCCGGGCGCAGATCTGGACGCTGATCCAGGCCGCCCGGCTCGACCACGACCTCGGTCTGAACGACCGGCCGCACGACGCCGAGTTCGACGACTTCCTGCTGCACGTCGACGGCTGGCTCTGCGAGATCAAGGACGTGCAGATCCGTGACGGGCTGCACGTGCTCGGGTCGGCGCCGGTCGGCGCGGCCCGGGTCGACCTGGTGCTGGCGATGCTGCGGGCCCGGCAGATGTGGGCCGGGCAGGTGGCCGCGCTGCCCGGCCTGCGGGAGGCGCTGGGCCTGGACGAGTCCGGCACCGACCGTGACGACACCGACGCGGCCGAGGCGACCGCCCGGGAGCTGGTCGCGGCGATGGAGGAGCACGGCTGGCGGTCGGACGCCGTCGCCGAGGTCGCCAAGCGCGTGCTCGGCGCCGACGGACGGGCCGCGCTGGTCACCCGGATTCTGGACTTCGCGGCGACCGAGGTGGTCCCCCGGCTGGCCCGCACCACCGACGAGCTGGCCCACGTCGCGCACGCGCTGGCCGGCGGGTACGTGCCGGCCGGGCCGAGCGGGTCGCCGTTGCGTGGATTGATCAACGTGCTACCGACCGGGCGCAACTTCTACTCGGTGGACCCGAAGGCGGTGCCGAGCCGGCTGGCCTGGGAGACCGGGCAGGCGATGGCGGAGTCGCTGCTGGCCCGCTACCGGGCCGACGCCGGCGACTGGCCTCGCTCGGTGGGACTGTCGGTGTGGGGCACGTCTGCGATGCGGACCGCCGGTGACGACATCGCCGAAGTGCTGGCGCTGCTCGGCGTCCGGCCGGTGTGGGACGAGGCGTCGCGGCGGGTGACCGGCGTCACGGTGGTCCCGGCCGAGGAGCTGGGCCGGCCGCGCATCGACGTGACGGTGCGGATCTCGGGCTTCTTCCGCGACGCGTTCCCGCATGTGGTGGCCATGTTGGACGACGCGGTCCGACTGGTCGCGGCCCTCGACGAGCCCGACGAGGTGAACTTCGTCGCCGCGCACGCCCGCGCCGACCTGGCCGCCCACGGCGACACCCGGCGGGCCACCATGCGGATCTTCGGCTCCAAGCCGGGCACCTACGGTGCCGGGCTGCTGCAGCTGATCGACAGCCGCAACTGGCGCGACGACGCCGACCTGGCCGAGGTGTACGCGGTGTGGGGCGGCTACGCCTACGGCCGGGACCTCGACGGCGCGCCGGCCCGCGACCAGATGGAGTCGGCGTACCGGCGGATCGCGGTGGCGGCGAAGAACATCGACACCCGCGAACACGACATCGCCGACTCCGACGACTACTTCCAGTACCACGGCGGGATGATCGCCACCGTCCGGGCGCTGACCGGGTCGGCCCCGGCTGCCTACGTCGGCGACAGCACCCGGCCGGAGGCGGTGCGCACCCGCGCCCTGCACGAGGAGACCGCTCGCATCTTCCGGGCCCGGGTGGTGAACCCGCGCTGGCTGGCGGCGATGCGCCGGCACGGCTACAAGGGGGCGTTCGAGCTGGCCGCCACCGTCGACTACCTGTTCGGCTACGACGCCACCGCCGGGGTGGTGGCCGACTGGATGTACGACAAACTGGCCGAGACGTACGTGCTCGACGAGGTCAATCAGCGGTTCCTGACCGAGTCGAACCCGTGGGCGTTGCACGGCATCACCGAGCGGCTGCTGGAGGCGGCCGACCGCAAACTGTGGGAGTACCCCGACCCGGCGGTGCTGGACGGGCTGCGGGAGGTGTTCCTGCGGACCGAGGGCGACCTGGAGGACCGCGCCGGGTGACCGCGCATCCCGGCGGCGGACCGGCGGCATCCCGCGTAGGGTCGAGGCATGAGTGCGGCGGCGTCGGGAAGCATCCGGTACGACGGGACCACGGTCGCCGGTGCGCAGCCGGAGAGCGTCCTGCTACCCGGCCACGATGTACCGTTGGGCCGCTACACGACGGTCCGGCGGCTGCTGCCGCAGCGACCCCGGCGCATGGTCGGTGCCTGGTGTTTCGTGGACCACTTCGGGCCGGACGACGTGGCCGGGCGGCCCGGCATGCAGATTCCGCCGCACCCGCACACCGGGCTGCAGACGGTGACCTGGCTGGTCGACGGGGAGATCCTGCACCGGGACAGCCTGGGCAGTATGCAGTCGATCGTGCCGGGGCAGCTCAACCTGATGACCGCCGGACACGGGATCGCCCACTCGGAGCAGTCGCCGCCGGCCCATCCGCCGGTGATGCACGGGCTGCAGCTGTGGGTGGCGTTGCCGGAGTCGGCCAGGCACGGGGAGCCGCGGTTCGAGCACCACGCCGCGCTGCCGCGGGTCGGTGCCGGCGACGCGGGGATCACCGTGGTGGTCGGCGAGTACGCCGGCGTCCGGTCCCCGGCCCGGATGGCCAGCCCGATCGTCGGAGCACAGATCGACATCGGCAGCCCCGCGCCCGTCGAGCTGACGCTGCGCGACGATTTCGAGTACGCCCTGCTGGCGATGTCCGGCACGGCCCGGGTCGACGGGGTGGAGCTGGCCCAGGGTGGGCTGCTCTATCTGGGTGAGGGTCGGTCGGCGTCGACAGTGACCGCCGCCGACGGTGATGCCCGGCTGTTCCTGCTCGGCGGTGAGCCGTTCGAGGAGCCGCTCGTCATGTGGTGGAATTTCGTCGCCCGCAGCCACGAGGAGCTGGTGGCGGCCCGCGACGACTGGGCGGCCGGCCACCGGTTCGGCACGGTGACCGGTTGTGTGGACGCCCCGCTACCGGCACCGGAGATGCCGATCACCCGGATCAAGGCCCGCGACCGGCACGGTCGCACCGTCGGCTGACCGTCGCACGGCGACTCACGGGCGTCGACGTATCGAAATTCTTCGTTCACAATCTTTACTGTTAACTGTCTTTACGCTAACTTCGTCGGCAACGGCCGGCCGCCCCCACCGCCACCCACGACGTGCGGAGCGCCCCCATGCAACGACGACTTCTCCTGCCCCTGCTCGCCACCGGCACCATCCTCGGCACCCTGCTGGTCGCCACGCCGGCCAGCGCCCACGGCTACGTCTCCTACCCGCCCAGCCGACAGGCGATGTGCGCGCAGGGCCGGGTCGCCAGCTGCGGCCCGATCGTGTGGGAGCCGCAGAGCGTCGAAGGCCCCAAGGGGCAGCGCACCTGCCACGGCGGGGTGAGCCGGTTCGCCATTCTCGACGACGACAGCGTCAACTGGCCGGCCACCACGGTCGGCGGGGCGGCCACCTTCACCTGGACGCTGACCGCCCGGCATGCCACCAGCACCTGGGAGTACTTCGTCGGCAGCACCCGGATCGCCGTGTTCGACGACGGCGGCCGGCAGCCCAACGCCACCGTGTCGCACACCGTGCACCTCGGTGGCCGCACCGGCCGGCACAAAGTGCTGGCGATCTGGAATGTCGCCGACACCACGAACGCCTTCTACTCCTGCGTGGACGTCCAGATCGGTGGAGGTCCGGGCCCGTCGCCGACCCCACCCCCGCCGTCACCCACTCCGACGCCACCGCCGCCGACCACCGCGCCCCCGACGCCAACGCCCACCGCGTCACCCGGTCAGCCCGGTGGCACCTGGGCCGCCGGCACTGCGTACCAGGTCGGTGCCGTCGTCAGCTACGCCGGCGTCGACTACCGGTGCCGGCAGGCACACACCGCCCTCGTCGGCTGGGAACCGCCGAACGTGCCGGCACTGTGGCAACGGCTCTGACCGGTCGGTGCATGATGTACACATGTCGCAACCGCTCGGTCGACCGTTCTGGCGGTTCTGGAGCGCCGCCACCCTCGCCAACAACGGTGACGGGATCCGCCTCGCCGCCCTCCCGCTGCTGGCCCTGTCGCTGACCGGGGACCCGCTCGGGCTGGCCGTCGTCGCCACCGCGCAGACCCTGCCGTGGCTCGTCGCCGGGCTGGCCGCCGGCACGCTTGCCGACCGGGTCGCGCCGCGTACGCTGCTCGCCGCCGCCGACACGGTACGCGCCCTGCTGCTGGTGGCCCTGGTGGCGACGGTGGCCACCGGCACCGCCACCATCGCCCTCGTCGCCGGGGTCGGGCTGGCCGCCCCGTTCGGCTTCGCCGGGCTGGTCGCCGTCGTCGCGACTGCCGGCTGGTGGCTGGCCACCCGGGGCGACGTGCCGTCAGCCCGGCCGGCCTGACCCGGCTTCTCGGCGCCTGATGCCACTCCAGTGCGGGGTGCGACACGGGCGTGTCAGATCATTGCTTGTCTGACTCATCTGACAAAACCACCATCTCGCTCATGAGCACTCCGTCGACGGCGATACCGAAGCGTCAGTTCCGGGGCCTGTGGCTGGCCACGGTCGCCAACCTGGACTGGCCGAGCCGGCCCGGACTGGCGCCGGACGCCCAGCAGGCGGAGCTGCGCGACTGGCTCGTCCTGGCCCGGCGGCTACGGTGCAACGCCGTCGTGGTGCAGATACGTCCAAGCGCCGACGCGCTCTGGCCGTCGCCGTACGAGCCGTGGTCGGCGGTGCTTACCGGGCAGCAGGGTAGGCACCCCGGCTACGACCCGCTGGGCGTGCTCGTCGCCGAGGCGCACGCCCGCAACCTGGAACTGCACGCCTGGTGCAACCCGTACCGGGTCGCCAACCACGCCGACCCGACGCGGCTGGTCGCCGACCACCCGGCCCGCCGCCACCCGGAATGGGTCATCACGTACGCCGGCCGGCTCTACTTCGACCCGGGCCAGCCGGCGGTGCGGTCCTTCGTCCAGGACGCGATGATCGACGCGGTCGCCCGCTACGACATCGACGCGCTGCACTGGGACGACTACTTCTACCCGTACCCGGTCGACGGACAGACCTTCGCCGACCAGGCCAGCTTCGCCGCGTACGGGGCCGGCTTCGACAGCCTCGCCGCGTGGCGCCGGCACAACGTCGACCTGCTCGTCGCGCAGACGAGCGACCGGCTGCGGGCGGTCAAGCCGTGGGTGCGCTTCGGTATCAGCCCGTTCGGCATCTGGCGCAACGCCGCCACCGACCCGCTCGGTTCGCGGACGAACGGGTTGCAGTCCTACGACGCGATCCACGCCGACAGCCGCCGCTGGGTGCGGGAACAGTGGATCGACTACATCGCGCCGCAGCTGTACTGGCACCTCGGCCACCCGGCCGCCGACTACGCCGAGCTGGTCCGCTGGTGGTCGGCGACGGTCTCGGGTACCAGTGTGGAGTTGCTCGTCGGGCAGTCGACCTACCGGGTCGGCGTCGCCGGGCAGGACCCGGCCTGGCAGGACCCGGCCGAGCTGAGCCGGCACCTGACGCTGCACCACAGCTACCCGCAGGTCCACGGCGACCTGCAGTTCAGCGGCAAGGACGTGCGCGCCGACCGGCTCGGCGGGGTCAGCCGGCTGGTCGCCGACCACTACGCCCGGCCCGCGCTGGTGCCGGTCGCGGCCGGGCGCGGCGGCGTACCGGCCCCGGGCAGCACACCGCCGCCGCCGGCGATCACCGCCGCGACCCGCACCCCGACCGGGGTAAGGCTGGGCTGGCTCGCCGCCACCGGCGCCGCCGTCCCGACGGCGTACGCGCTCTACCGCTGCCCCGGCACCGACGCGGCCGACCCGACCGCGTTCGACGACGCCCGCCACCTGCTGGCGACGGTACGGTCCACCGGCACTGGTGGCTCCTTCACCGACGCGACGGCGGCGCCCGGATCGGCGTACACCTATCTGGTCACCGCACTGGACCGCCAGCACCGGGAGAGCCCGGCGGGGCCGGCGCGGGTGCTGGCCGCCGGCAGCGACGCGTTCAGTGTGATCGTCGACAACCGCACGCCGCACGGGTTCACCGCCAGCGCCGCCTGGGGCACGTCGAGCTGGTCGGCCGGACGGTACGGCACCGACTACCGGTTCACCAGCCCGCAGCCGGTCAGCGACCCGGCCTGGTTCACCGTCACCGTGCCGGCGGCCGGCAGCTACCGGGTCGACGTGTGGCATCCGGCGGCGTCGGGCTACCACCCGGCCGCGCCGCACCTGGTGCAGACCACCACCGGGCTGGTCAGCCGGCCGGTGGATCAACGCACCGGCGGCGGCCGGTGGCGGGAGCTGGGTGTCTTCGCGCTGGCGGCGGGGCGGCGGCCGGTGGTCGGGGTGAGCCGGTGGGCACCGGCCGGCGGCCACATCGTCGCCGACGCGGTACGCCTGACCCGGGTCGGCTGACACGGGGTCCTACACTGCCCGCCGTAGCATGGCAGGCATCCACGAGGCCCACGGTCTCGTGGCGCAGATGAGTGTGGACGACGTCCACGGGGCCGGTCGCTTGTCCGGCCGGCTGACCGAGGCGGACCTGCTCGCGCAGCGGTCAGGTCCGCGCGGCGGCGAGGAACTCGTGGGCACCGCGTAGCCGGGTGGTCAGCCGGGCACGGGTCCGGGCGCAGTCCAGCCGCAGCTCGGCCGGTCCGGGGACGCCGCTGGCGGCACGTCGGCCGGTGGGCAACGCCGTGGGGTCGAGGCCGTCTCGGCGGGCGATGAGCACCCCCAGGCGATGCCGGCTGATCGCGTCCGGACCGGCGACGTGGTGGATCCCGGAGTACGGCGACCCGGCGAGTTCGCGCAGCGCAGCGGCGAGGTCGGCGACGTGCACCGGGCACCGCACGTCGTCGGTGAACAGCACACCGGTGCCGACGCCGGCAGCCAGAGCGTGCACGTGTCGCTCGTGGACGGACTCGCCGTACCCGATGATCAGTGACGTCCGGGCAATGACGGCGTCGGGGGTGATCGCCGCGACCGCCGTCTCAGCCGCGGCCTTGGCCGCACCGTACGGCGTCGTCGGGTCCGGTGGGCACGTCTCGTCGTAGGCGACCGCCGCACCGGCGAAGACCGCGTCGCTGGAGACGTGGACGAGCCGGGCCGCCACCGCCGCAGCGGCGAGGGCGACGTGAGCACCGCCGTCGGCGGTGCTCGCCCAGTCGCTCTGGCGGTAGGCGGCGTTGACGATCACGTCGGGCCGGGCCGTGGCGGCGACACGGGCGACATCGTCACGGATGCGGATGTCGAGCGCGTGCCAGTCGACTCCGGCGCCGAGATCATCGCTGGGCGGACGGCGGTGGAAGGTCGCGGCCACCCGGTGCCCGGCACACCGCGTCTGACGAACGATCTCCCGGCCGAGGAACCCACTGCCACCCACCACGAGAAGCCTCACGCGACCACGGTAGGCCCGGCGGTCCGCCCGCGCGTCGCACGCTACGTCGACCGGTCGAGGCCGACGCGCACCCGGCCGGTCTCGTACGCCCAGATCGCGACCTCGACGCGATTGCGGACGCCGAGCTTGGTCATCAGGGCGGCCAGGTGGCTCTTGACCGTGCTGAGGCTGATGTGCAGTTCGCCGGCGATCTCGGTGTTGGTGCGGCCACGGGCGACGGCGACCAGCACCTGCTCCTCGCGGTCGGTCAACGGATCGAGCGGCTGGCGGACCGGTGCCACCGGACCGGCGGCGGCGAAGGCGCTGAGCAGGCGGGTGGTGACGGCCGGCGCGATGAGTGCGTCACCGGCGGCGGCGGCCCGGACGGCCTGGGTGAGCAGCGCCGTGCCGGCGTCCTTGAGCAGGAAACCCCGGGCACCCGCGCGCAGCGCTGCGTAGACGTACTCGTCGAGGTCAAAGGTGGTGATGACGACCACAGCGAGCGGATCGACGACGCCGGGACCAGCGAGGCGGCGGGTGGCCTCGATACCGTCCACGTCGGGCATCCGGATGTCGAACAGGCACACGTCGGGGCGCAACCGGTGGGCGAGGTCGACCGCCCGTCTGCCGTCGGCCGCAGCGCCGACGACCTCGATGCCCGGCTGGGCGTCGAGAATCATCGTCAGCCCGGTCCGCACGATCTCCTGGTCGTCGGCGACGACCACCCGGACGGTCACGTCCCGGCCCGACCGGTCGGAGCCTGGCGGGGCAGGGCCACGGCGACGGTCCAGCCCCGGTCGCGGTCCGGTCCGGCGTCGCAGGTGCCGCCGAGCAGAGCCGCCCGCTCGGTCATGCCGACGATGCCGAAGCCGCCGGTAGCGGCGGGCCGGGCCGCGCTGGTGTCGCCGTCGTCGCTGACCCGCAGCCGTACCGCGTCGGCGTCGACGTCGACGCGGACCTCGATCCGGGTGGCGTGCCGGGCGTGCCGTCGGGCGTTGGTCACCGACTCCTGGGCCAGCCGGTAGACCGCGGTGGCGACGGTCGACGGGACGTCGTCGACGTCGCCGTGCAGGGTGACGTCGACGACCGGTCCGGGCTGCGCCCGACTGGCGAGTCTCGCGACGTCGCCGATGCCGGGGTTCGGGGTGAGGTCCGCCGGGGCCAGGCGTCCGGCGGGTTCGCCGTGGCGCAGGCCGCGCACCATCAGTCGCATCTCGGCCAGGGCGCGGGTCGCCTCGGCCTCGATCACGGCCAGCGCGTCGAGGGCCGCCGCCGGTCGGGTCGGTGCCACCGCGATGCCCGCCTGGGCGCGGATCGCCATCGCCGACACGTGGTGGGCCACCGTGTCGTGCAGGTCGCGGGCGAGTCGTTCGCGTTCGGCCAGCTTGGCCTGGTCGAGTTCGCGGGCCCACAGCGTGGCCCGGTACCGCAGAGCGGTGGCCACGGCCATCGCGGCGGACACCACCACCGTCCCGCCGACCAGGTCGGCGAGGTCGAGGTGGCCGACCGCCGCCGACAGGCCCATCTTGGCCAGGATGACCGCCGTTCCGGCGATGATCTGCCGGCCGGAACCCCAGCGGTACAGCGCGTACGGCAGGATCAGCAGGTAGACGCCGGTGACCAGCTCCGGTTCGTGGCCGGCCAGCAGCGCGGCCACGGCGGTGACCGGGAAGGCCACGGCGACCATCAGCAGCGGCCTGGTCCGCCGCCACCACAGCGTCGGCGCCAACACCAGGGCGACGATCAACGAGTACGCGGGCGACACCAGGTCGGTGCGCAGCAGCCCTTCGAGGGTCGCCGCGACCCAGACCGCGCCGAGCAGCAGCCAGTCCCGCCAGACCCGCGTCGGTGGGTCGGCGACGGCGGGCTCGGCCCACACCGACCGCAGCAGCGCACGCACACCGCGATCGTACGCAGCGGGCGTTCACGGCGTACCGGCCAGAAGTACGACGAGCTGCCCCGTCCAACGGCGGGGACGACGCCGGCCCACGCGGCGATGACCGCTCGCCGCGCCGCCGCGACGATCGATCCATGCCAACAGCCGTACCGAATCCACGGTCGATGCCCCGGTCCACCGCCCGCACCGTCGCCGGCCGGTCCTCTCCCGCCAACTGGCTGATCCCCACCGGGCTGGTGCTGCTCGCCGTCGTACCGGTGGTCGCCGGCAGCCTGCGACTGGCCGAGCTGGTCGGTGGGCCGCCCATCGTGCCCGACGGCGACCGGGTCACCTCGGCCCCGGTGGCGCTGGTGACGCACATCGTCGGTGTCACCATCTTCAGCCTCGTCGGGGCGTTCCAGTTCGCGCCGGGTCTGCGGCGACGCCGCCGGGCCTGGCACCGGGCCGCCGGGCGAGTCCTGGTGGTCTGTGGGTTGCTCACCGCCGGGACCGGTCTGTGGCTGACCCTGTTCCTGCCGCCGGCGGCGGTCGACAGCGAGCTGCTGGTCGCCATCCGGGTGGTGGTGAGCGTGGCGATGGCGGCGTGCGTCGTGGTCGGCTTCGTCGCGGTCCGACGCCGTGACTTCGCCGCGCACCGGGCCTGGATGATCCGGGGTTACGCGATCGGGATGGGCGCGGGCACCCAGTTCTTCACCCAGCTGGCCTGGCTGGCCGTGGTCGGCCCGGTGACGGCGTCGGGCCGGACCGGCACCATGGCCGCCGGGTGGCTGATCAACGTGGTGGTGGCGGAGTGGGTGATCCGGCGGCGCGCCGCCGGCTCTCGCCGGCGGCGCGACACGGTACGGGTCAGCGGATCCGCTCGACCACGACCCGCCGGATGACGAACTTGCCCGGTTCCCGGACCTGTTCGAAGGCGGCGTCGTTGAGCAGCACGCAGCTGGCCGACGGGCTGGTCACCATGACGGTGATGCTCCGGTCGTTGTCGAGGTTGGTCACCTTGAGCACGGTGCCGATGGGGAAGGTGCCGCTGGAGGCGGCCGGCGCGGCGTCCTCGTTGAACAGGGTGACCGTCGATCCCGCGCAGACGACCTCACCGGTTGCGGGCGCACCGGTGTCCGGCGCGGCACCGGTGCCCGTACCGCCGGTGGGTGCCGGCTGCGGCGTCGCCGGGGCCGCGACGGGGACGTCGACCTGTACGTCGGCCGTGCAGCCGGCGGCGGCCCGCCGCTGCTGGATCAGGTCGACGACGGCCTGCCGGTTGGCGATCCGGTCGGCGGACAGGGCGTCCGGGTTGGCGCGCTGGTCGGCGATGAAGCTGAGATTGTTACGCAGCGCGGTGTCCAGCCCGGCGCAGTTCTCCCCCGCGTTGCCCAGCCCGGTGCCGACCGCCAGTCCACCGCCGAGCAGGGCGGCGGCCGCCACCCCGATGAACACCTTGCGTGCCCGTCCACTTCTGACGTCCCACCCGTACATGCGTCCGCTCCTCTCGTCTCACCGCTGCGCAGGACGCAGCCCACCGACCGGTACGGGCGGCGAGGACGAGTGGATCTACCGCAGGGCTGAAGTTTTGCTTAAGAATCCTCACAGAGGCAACGGTGATGCCCAGCGGACGGCGACCTACCGGGCGGCCGGGGTCCGCACCACCAGGCGGTCCAGCAGGTCACGGCTGGCGGCGGCGACGGCGGCGACGGCCGCGTCGAACGCTTCGGCGTTGTGTGCGGCCGGCTGCCGGAACCCGGAGATCTTCCGTACGTACTGTAGGGCGGCGGCCTCGATGTCGGCGTCGGTCACGTCCGGGGTGTACGGCTCACGCAGTGTCTTGATGCTTCGGCACATGGGCTCCATCGTGCCTGACCCGGCGTCGTCACGGGAACCCGAGTTGACATCACTAGCTAGCATAAATAGCCTTATGGCTATGCAAGTTAGCATACCGCCTTGTCTCGGCGGCCGGTGTGCCTAGGGTCGGACTCACCCCGGACGCCCTGGTGGACGCCGCGATCGCCCTCATCGACGAGCACGGCCTCGACGCGCTGACGCTCAGCGCACTAGCCGGCCGGGTCGGCGTCGCCGCCCCGTCGCTCTACAAGCACGTCGGCGGCGGACTCACCGAACTGCGCACCCTCGTCGCCGTACGGGTGCTCGACGAGGTCGCCGACGAACTCACCCGGCACACCCTCGGGCTGAGCCGCGACGCCGCCGTCGCCGCGCTGATGCGCGCCAGCCGCGGCTACGTACGTCGGTATCCGGCCCGTTGGGCGGCGATGCCCGCCGACCCGCTGCGCGAGCCGGCCACGGCCGCCGCCGGCACCCGGCTGCTGGAGGTGTTCCTGGCTGTACTGCGCGGCTACGGGCTGGACCCGGCCGCAGCCGTCCACGCCACCCGCTGTCTACGGGCGACCGTACACGGCTTCGTCGCGTTGGAGGTCGCCGGCGGCTTCGGCCTGCCCGAGGACCTGGAGCAGACGTACGACCGGCTCATCGCGATGGTCGTCACCAGCATGCCGCGCGACTGATCAGGGCCCGACCGTCAGGGCCCGACCGGGGGGTGACGCGGGCCGGGTAACCGCCGGCGCGCGGCGGCGACCAGCCGGGCCGCGATCCGCGGCCGTGCCGCCCAGTGCAGATGCAGGTACGACGCGTGCACCCCGGCGGCGACGAAACCCTCCGGCGCGGCCCCCCGCCACCCCCAGGCCGGTGCCGCGCCAGCGCGCGGCGACACCTCCGTGCGGTGGAACTCGTGCCCGGTCAACCGGCTGCCGGTCGGCAGCGCCACGCTGTCGTTCAGCGCCACCGCGTCGCGGTAGCCGAGGGTCAACCGGGACGTCATCCGGGCGTCCGCCGGCAGCACCCCGCACATCGGGGCCCCGTCGAGGGTGCGGCACAGCCACAGCAGGCCGGCACACTCGGCGACGACCGGCGCTCCGGTGGCGGCGACCGCCGCCACCTGCGAGCGCAACCCGACGTTGGCGCTCAGCTCACCGGCGTACACCTCGGGGAAGCCGCCGCCGACGACGAGCGCCGCCGTGCCGACCGGCAGCTGCTCGTCACGGACCGGATCGACGGTACGCACCTCGGCCCCGGCCGCCGTCAACAGCTCCACGGTCTCCGGGTAGCCGAAGCTGAACGCCGGGCCGGCGGCGACCGCGACGACCGGTCGGCCGTCGGCCGGTCCTGGCTGCCCGCCGGCGCCCACCCCGGCACCGAGGTCGGGGGCATCGTGGACGGCAGCCGCCGGAGACCACCGTTCGACCGTCATCACGGCCGCCGTGCGCGCCACCGCCGCCACGGCGTCCAGGTCGACCGACGCGGCGACCAGCGCCGCCAACGCCTCGACCGAGGCGCGGGCCTCGGCGGTGCGTTCGACCGCCGGCACCAGACCCAGGTGCCGCGAGGGGGTGTCGACCGACGGCTGTCGACGTAGCACCCCGAGCACCGGGGTGCCGACCTCCGCGCAGGCGTCCCGCAGCACCTGTGCGTGCCGGTCGGAGCCGACCCGGTTGAGAATCACCCCGGCGATGTGGACCTGACCGAACGACCGGAAGCCGTGCACCAGGGCAGCCACCGACCGGCTCTGCCCGGCCGCGTCGACGACCAGCAGCACGGGCGCGGCCAGCAGCGCCGCGACGTGCGCGGTGGAACCGACGTCACCGGCACCCACCCGGCCGTCGTAGAGACCCATCACGCCCTCGATCACGGCCAGATCGACGCCGGCGACACCGTGCGCGAACAGCGGCGCGACCAGGTCCTCGCCGACCAGCACCGGGTCCAGGTTGCGGCCCGGCCGACCGGCGGCGAGCGCGTGGTAGCCGGGATCGATGTAGTCCGGGCCGACCTTGAACCCGGCGACCCGGACCCCACGTTCGGCGAAGGCGGCGAGCAGGCCGGTGGCCACCGTGGTCTTGCCGTGGCCGGAGCCGGGTGCGGCGATCACCACCCGGGGTACGGCTACCACTCGATGCCCTGCTGACCCTTGCGTCCGGCATCCATCGGATGCTTGACCTTGGTCATCTCGGTCACCAGGTCGGCGAGGTCGATCAGCTCCGGCGCGGCGTCGCGGCCGGTGATCACCACATGCTGGCTGCCCGGCCGGTCGCGTAGCACCGACACCACCTCGGCGACGTCGATCCAGCCCCACTTGATCGGGTAGGTGAACTCGTCCAGCACGTAGAACCGGTACGCCTCGGCGGCCAGGTCCCGACGGATCTGCGCCCAACCTTCGGCGGCCTCGGCGGCGTGGTCGCGTTCGGTGCCGGGGCGCTGGATCCAGGACCAGCCCTCCCCCATCTTGTGCCAGGTCACCGGCGCCCCTCGGCCCGACTCACCGAGGGTACGTAGGGCCGCCTCCTCACCCACCTTCCACTTCGGAGACTTGACGAACTGGTAGACGACCACCGGCCAGCCGGTCGACCAGGCCCGCAGCGCCATCCCGAACGCCGCCGTCGACTTGCCCTTACCGGGGCCGGTGTGCACCGCGAGCACCGGCTGGCGACGCCGGGCCCGGGTGGTCAGCCCATCGTCGGGAACGTGTTCCGGTCTTCCCTGTGGCATCAGGCCGCCCTCAGCCGGTCGTGGACATCCGGACCCGACGCCGCCAACGCGGCCAGCGGCAGCCACTGCGCGGTGAAGCCGGCCGCGAGCCGGCGGGCCAGACCGAGCCGCACCGGGCCGGCCTCGCAGTCGAGCACCACCATCGGCGTACCGGCGAGCACCGGTGCCAGCGTCGTCGGGTCCGGTCCGGCGGTCGCCCGCCCGTCGGTGACCAGCAGGACCAGCGGCCGACGGCGCGGGTCCCGGCGGTGCTCGGCGGCGACGGTGGCCGCGGCGACGCGCAGCCCGGCGGCGATCGGGGTACGGCCACCGGTGCGCAGCTGCGCCAGCTTGGCGACGGCCACCTCGTGGCTGCTGGTCGGCGGCAGCACCACGTCGGCGGCGGCACCCCGAAAGGTGATCATCCCGATCCGGTCCCGCCGGTGGTAGGCGTCGCGCAGCAGCGACAGCACGGCGGTCTTGACCACCGTCATTCGCTGCCGGGCCGCCATCGACCCAGAGGCGTCGACCACGAACAGGATCAGGTTCGCCTCCTGGCCGACGTAGCGGGCCTGGCGCAGGTCGGCGGGGGTGATCCGGCGGGCACCCCGGGACGCGGCGGCGCGCACCGTTGCCGGTAGATGCACCGTCGACGGCCGTCCGGTCGGCGACCCGGCGCCGACTACCCGGCCCCGGTCGGCGTGGGCCGCCGAACGTCGGCCGGGCGTCGCGCCCGCACCGAGCCCGGGGAGCCGCAGTGTCCGGGGCCGGTACGCGGGCCCGGCCGCCGCCGGAGCCGGACCGCCCGGCGGTACGCCGTCCGGCTGCTCGGCACCGACCGCCGGACCGTCGGCGTCTGCCGTAGCTGGCTCAGGATGCCGGCCGGCGTCCGAGTCGGGCGCGCCGGGTGGCGGCCCACCGTCCGAGTCGGGCGGGCCGGGTGGCGGCCCACCGTCCGGTAGTGGCGGACCCGGCGGCGGAGGAGGATCGGGATCGTCGCCGCACTCGTCACGCAGCACCTCGTCGAGGCGCTGCTCGTCGGCGCCGGGCGGGTCGAGCGGGTCACGGCGCCGCCGGTGCGGCAGCGCCAGCCGGGCTGCCTCGGCGACCTCGGCGGCGGTGACCGCCGGTTGGCCCCGCCAGGCGGCCAGCGCGACGGCGGCGCGGGCCATCACGATGTCGGCCCGCATACCGTCCACCTGGTACGCCAGGCAGATCCGGGCGATCCGGTCGATCTCGGCATCGGGCAGCGTGACCGCAGGCAGGGCCGCCCGCGCATCGCGTACCCGCAGTGCGAGCTGGTTGTCGGCGGACTGCCAGCGGTCCGCGAACGCCACCGGGTCGGTCTCGTACGCGAGCCGACGGCGCACCACCTCGGCCCGGTCCGCCACCAGGGTCGGTGCGGCCACCGACACCATCAGCCCGAAGCGGTCCAGCAACTGTGGACGCGGCTCGCCCTCCTCCGGGTTCATCGTGCCGACCAGCAGGAACCGGGCGGCGTGGCTGACCGACACCCCGTCGCGTTCGACGTGGGCCCGGCCCATCGCCGCCGCGTCCAGCAGCAGGTCCACCAGATGGTCCGGCAACAGGTTGACCTCGTCGACGTAGAGCAGGCCCCGGTGCGCGGCGGCGAGCAGCCCCGGCTCGTACGCCTTCACGCCGGCGCTGAGCACCCGCTGGATGTCGAGGGTGCCGACCACCCGGTCCTCAGTGGCGCCGACCGGCAACTCGACCAGTGCGGCCGGGCCGCCACGCGCGGTCACCGGCGCGGTGTGCGGCCCGTCCGGGCAGGCCGGGTCCGGGGCCGCCGGGTCGCAGGCGAACCGGCAGCCGAGCACCCGGTCGACCTCCGGTAGCAGCCCGGCCAGCGCGCGGACGACCGTCGACTTTGCGGTGCCCTTCTCACCCCGGATGAGCACTCCGCCGATGCCGGGGTGCACCGCGGCGAGCAGCAGGGCCTGCCGCAGGTCGGGCAGGCCGACGACGGCGGTGAACGGGTACGGCGTCATGGCAGGGGCCGACAGGTGTGCATGGTGAATCCCTCCCGCGGGTGTCCACGCCCGCGTACCGGTGGACCAGCGAGCGGCCGGAGTCTCCTGGCTGCCGGATCGACGTCGCGTCCCGAGCCTTCCCGCCATCGGGGCAGTGGCTGTCTCAGGGGGACGCGACTCACCGGTCACAGTGGCGGGACCGCCCCGGATTCGCACCGGGTTCCTCCGCGCACCGCTCGTGCCGGTCATGCTCCCCCACCCGCGGTCCACCGTCAATGTGGCGCCGGTCCCGTTGCCGGCCACGGCCACAGCCATTGCCCGGCCGGTCACGACGGCGGTACGCTGCGCATGCCACGGTGTTCGGGAAGCCGGTGTGAGTCCGGCGTGGTCCTCGCCACTGTGACCGGGAAGTGTCCGATCCACCATGCCACTGGGCCGACGACGGTCCGGGAAGGCGGGACGGCTGCGACGATCCGGGAGCCAGGAGACCGGCCGTGGCACGCACCGCATCGCCACGAGGCATGGACGAGGGGATTTCCTGGCATGACTGCACCTTCTGTCGGCGGAGAGGTCACCACCACCGCCATCCGCGTACCGCTCGCCGGTTGGTTGCTGGCCGCCGTCGCGGCGGTCGTCATCTACCTGGTCGCGCAGGACAACGGGCTGGTGCTGGCCGGTGCCGCCGAGTTCATGCACGAGTTCACCCACGACGGCCGGCACGCCCTCGGCGTACCGTGCCACTGAGCGGCGGCCAAGCTCCGATGACTACCTACCCGTTCCGCGCGGTGCTGGGCCGCGGACTGCTCGCCGGTACGGCCGCCGGCGCGGCAGGTGCGGTGGCGGCCCTGCTGATCGTCGAACCGCAGATCGAGTCGGCGCTGGTCGTCGAGGAGGCCCGCGCTGCGACCGGGACGGCCGGACACAGCCACGACGAGGAGTTGGTCGGTCGGGCCATGCAGGTCCTCGGCGGGCTGGTCGCCACCGTCGCGGTGGCGCTGTGCCTGGCGTTGATCGTCGCCGTGGTCTTCGCGGCGACCCGGCACCTGCTGCCCGGCCGCGACGACTTCCGCCGCGTGGGGCTGCTCGCCGGGCTCGGCTTCGTCGTGGTGGCGCTGCTACCGGCGATCCACTTCCCGGCCAACCCGCCGGGCGTCGGCGACCCGGACACCGTCAACCAGCGCACCGGGCAGTATCTGTCGTTCATCATCGCCGCGGCCGCCGTCACCTGGCTGGCGCTGCTGACCCACCGGCGGCTGACCGGCTGGGCGCGGCCGGCTCCCTACCGGACGGTGGTCGCGGCGGCGCTGGCCGTCGTCGGGTACGCCCTGCTGCTGGCGTTCTCGCCGGCAACCGGGGTCGACGTGCCCGCCGATATCCCGGCGGCGCTGCTGTGGGAGTTCCGGCTCGCCTCGCTGGCGCAGCTCGCCACGATGTGGACGGTTTTCGGGGTGGTGTTCGGACTGCTGCTCACCCCGGCCCGGACCGGTGACCGGCGGCCCACGCTCGCCAACGTCGCGTGACGGCGGAGCTTGGCCCGGCGGGACCGGCACCCGGGCACCCCGCCCGGGTGACCGTCTGCCGGGGCTGCTGCTGCGGCACCCGCCGCAAACACCCGGACGTCGACCACGACCGGCAGCTCGACCTACTGCGCGCGGCCGCGCCGGTACGGGTGTCCGACTGCCTCAACGCCTGTGACCGGTCCAATGTGGTGGTGGTGCAGCCAGCGGTGTTGGCCCGCCGACTGGGTGCCCGCCCGGTGTGGCTCGGCGGGGTGCACGACGAGACGGCACTGTCGAGCGTCGTCGACTGGATCGCCACCGGCGGGCCGGGCCTGGCCGCACCGCCGGACCGGCTCGCCGGGCTGCGCTTCGCCGCCCCCCGCTGGGGAAAGTCCGCCCCGACGTCCTGACCGCGTAGTGCCGTCGCTTGCCGGCCACCGCGTTCCGGCGGCCGACAAGCGACGCCCCCGAACGCGCGCCTGCCCGGATCACGGTCACCCATTGGCGCACGTTCGACAAGGTACGGCGCGAACCGATTGCACAATCGTGCAACCGTCCGGTGCCGTGGCTTCTCCCCTACGGCGTTGTTACTGTGCTGAGCTGACGGCTGTGACACGGGGAACGGGGAGCATCAGGACGCACGGCCCGACTGCGGTTGCACCACTGACCCGGTGGGGCGCCTCACCCGATGCCGATCTGGTCTACCGGGCGCTGACCATGCTCGGTGCCCGCAGCAGCGGTCAGTTCGCCCACGAGCTGGGGCTGACCCGCAAACGCGTCAAGGTCGCACTCGACGAACTGAACGGCCTGACGGCGGCCGTGCCGACCGCCGCCGGCTGGCGGCCGTTGCCAGCCGGTCCGGTCATCGCGCGGCTTCGCCGGCCAGCGCAGCCGGTACGGCGACAGGACGTCTGGCGCCAGCATTTCCGTACCGTGCACGGCATCGACCTGCCCGGCCCGGACGATCCGGCGGTACGCAGCCTGGGCAGCCGGGCCGCCGCCCGCGACCGGGTGCGGCGGCTGGTCGCCGCCGAACGGCACGAACATCTGACCATCAACACCGAAGTGATCAGCGCGGCGGCCTCGGCGGAGGCGATTCCGCTGGACCGCAGCCAGCTGGACAGGGGTATCCGGGTCCGGGTTCTGCAGCGGCCGCCCACCATCGACGACCACAGCCGCTATGATCCTCGTGGCAGCTACCCTGGCGTGACTGTCGGCAAGCGGCGTGTCCGCCACGCCGGTGGCCGCAGGTACGCCGACGCCGTCATGGGCGGCTTCGCCGATCCCCACCAGCGATCCGACCATCACGGACTGGTGGACTCCGGCTGGCTGCGCCACCGGCCAGTTGAGCGGCCTCGTGGCGGACCCCGACCTCGGTACGGTGCTGCCCGGGCGAGGCGGCGCTCTGCACCACCTACACGGACAACTACCGGTTCGGGGTCGCGGTGTTCCGCCCCGATGACAGGCCGGCCTTCGTCTTCCGCTCCCAGTTGGTGCCGTACCACCCGACCGACGCCTCACCGGTGCGGATCGTGTTTCCGGGCGGGGTGCCACCGGCGAACCGGGGCGTCTGTCTGATGCGCTCGGAGCAGGTCCGCCTGGCCTGCGTCGAACTCGTCGGTGAGCCGGACGGCACGGTGGCCGCCCGACCGATCCCGGTCGACCACCCGCTGGTCGTCAAAATGATCACCTTCGATGATCAGACGGAACTGCCCGTGCCGAGTCCGGGCTGCGCCAACTGTGTGGCGTTCCCCGAGGAACAGTGACCGCCGGGGCCGTCGGGCAGGCGGGACAGGTCCGGCTGCGGCAGCGTGCCACAGCCGGACCGGGGACGATCAGCGACCGGCGGTGCCGTAGTACGCGGTGCGCATGATCTGCTGCATGTCGTTGAGCATCGGCATCCGCAGGTTGGCCGGTGCGCACTGCGGCCATGCCGATCACCTCGTTCGGTCGGCACCGGCGGCACCCCGCCGCCGGTGCGCGACCTCATCGTCACCCGGTACGGTGATCGGTCGCTGCCGCCGTACGTGCCCGATCGCCGGGACCTAGGTCAGCCGACGATCGATCCACTGTGGCCGCTTGACTTTCCGGTCAGCTTGTGGAGCGCGCCGCCGCCAACTCCCGGGCCTTGGCCGGCCAGGTCGGCAGGCTGGCAGTGGCCCGTACCCCGGCGGCGCGGACCGCCGCGCGCAGCGCCGCCTCGTCGGTCGCACCCAACTGCTCGTACGTGCGGATCCCGGCGGACTGCAGGGCGGCGGCCATCTTCGGCCCGATGCCCTCGATGCGCCGGAAGTCGTCCGCCGGCCCAGCCTCGGGGGCGGCGGGCGACTCAGCGGTAGACGGCTCGACGGCGGCGGGCGGGTCGACGGCGGGCGGGTCGACGGCGGGCGGGTCGACGGCCGGCACCTGCTCAGGGCTGGCCGCATCGGCGGTAGTGGCCGGCTCGACACTGGCCGGCTCGACACTGACCGGCTCAACACTGACCGGCTCGGCCGTGTCATCCGCAGCGGGCTCGACGGGAGTCTCGGTGGCGGGCTCGGTCTTGACCGGGTCGGCCGGCGATGCGGGTTCCGGACGGGCCGGGTCGGCCGGCGACGGCTCCTCCGAGGTGGTGGTCGGCGGCTCGACGGCGGCAGCCGCCTCAGGCTTCACCGGGGCGTCCTTGCCGGCGGCGGACCGGCGGCTCATCACGAGCCACCCCGCGACTGCACCGAGCAACACCACGACCAGCAGAATCAGTATGTTTCCGAGGGACCAGTCCACGGCAAACCTCCAGCACCAAAAGTCAGAATCGCGAAAGGGTCTCGTTGTGGCCTTGTCGCTGTCAACCTACGGGCAGTCGCAAGGCGCTTCGAGGGCAGGTCGGTCCCGCTACTCTTCGCCAACCACAGTGGGACGGTGCGTGCCACCGAAGAACGGGGAGCGCACTCCCCGCGGGTGCAGTTCAGCCGGGTCCACGTCACCTGACTCGACCCGCCCGGTGACCGCGCGTACCAACGTCGGCCGGTCCCATCCACGCGCCGCCCGCAGCGGTGCCAGTGTGGTGCCCGCCGACAGCGCCACCACCAGGTCCGCCGCCGGCGCAGTCAGCCACGACGCCATGTTGAGGCCGTCGGCCAGGTCAACACCGTGGACGGCGAGCTCGACGACCCGGGTGGCCTGGAAGTCGGTCAACGTCATCAGGTCACCGTGCCGGGTGACGACCATTCGGTCCGGCGGCTGCGCGGTGACCCGGGCGGCGGCGGTCGCTGCCCGCGCCGCCAGTTCGTCGACAGCGGCGGTGACCGTCCGGGCCGCCGCCCACCGCTGAGCGTCGGCGATCCGCCCGCCGTCCGCGTCGGGACGGAACCGGGCGTCGGGCGCGTAGTAGCCGACCGCGTCCACCGGACCGTCCGGACCGGCGGCGGGTGCGCCGTCGTCGAGCATCTCGACGGTACGGGACAGCGCGATCACGGTGTGTGCAAGCAGTTCCTTGACCGTCCACGGGGCGCATCTGGTCGGGCGGTCGAAGTCCGCACCCGGTACGGCCCGTAGCGCGTCGACCGCGGCCCGGCTCTCCGCAGCGTAGGCGATGGCCACCTCGTCGGACCGCCAGATCCGCTGCACGACACGGAACCGTTCGGCCACCAACATCGTCCGGTCGTCGACAGTGAACGTCTCGTCACCGAGAGCAGCCCGCATCGGCGTCGAGTGCCAGAAGTCGACGTGGGCGCGGCGCCACCCGGCGACGTCAACGAACCCTTCGCCTTCGTCGACGGCGTGGGCGAGGTCCACCTCCGCCAGTGAAACCACCCGTACCCCGGTAGTTTCCAGTACCGCGCAGGGCCGGTCCGCCGAATCCACCAGAACCGACCGGGCCCCCACGACCGGCAGCGGCTCGTTGTCGAGCTCGTACTCGCGCAGCAGCCCGGACGTGGCCGTCTTTTCGCCGGTGAGGATCGCCGCGACCAGCCGGTCGCGCAGCGGACCGGGAAAAGCGAACTCGGCCTTCGGTTCATGGTCGACGCGGTGCGGCACGTCCTGCCCGGCATCACGGTCCGCCTCGGTCGCCACAGCCGCAGTGTACTGGCTGCGGTGCCGCCTGGTCCCGTCCACGATCGTGTGCTGCCCGCCAACGACCGTCGCGCAATTGACGTGACTGGCCACGACCAGGTAGGCCACGATGGGCCGGTGACGACGTCAGATCGGCGCGCCGTGGCGCTGCACCCGATGACCCAGGCCGAGTACGACGTACGCATTCCCGCGCTGGTGGCGGGCTATGCCGACAACCTGCTGCGGTCCGGGCGCGCCACCACCGCGACGGCGCTGACCGAGTCCCGCCGCCAGCACGCCGAGTTACTGCCCGACGGGCTGGCCACCGAGCGGATGCTGTTCCTGGTGGCGCGGCCGGCGGATGTCGACGACGCGCGCCCGGTCGGCTGGATCTGGATCGGGCTACCGGACTCCGCCGAATCGGACCGGCCGGCCTGGATCTACAACATCGAGGTGGACGCCGCCCAGCGCGGCAACGGGTACGGGCGTGCCATCCTGGCCGCTGTCGAGCCGGTGCTGGCCACACGCGGAGTCACCCTGCTCGGGTTGAACGTCTTCGGGGACAACCTGGTGGCCCGTCGGCTGTACGAGTCGACCGGATTCACCGTCACCGCCCAGCAGATGGTCAAGCCGATCGGTATCGTGCCACAGGAGTCGGTATAGCGAAACCGGCGTACCGCTGCGGGAAATCGATGCCGGACTTAACGAGATTCGGCGGGTGGCGGGCGGCCCACCCGAAACTGCAGACCACCCCACCACAGCCCAGCTGGAGGCGGGGATCGAGCTGGCCGAGCTGCGCGCGTCCACCCTGCCAGCCCGCTGACCGGAGACTGACATCATGCTTCTGAACGGGCAGCCCGTCGATCTGGATCATCTGAAGATCCTGGGTCTTACCAACTACGGTCACTTCACGTCGATGCGAGTGGACGCCGGCCGGGTACGCGGACTCGCGCTTCACCTCGATCGGCTGACAAGGGACTGCCGTGCACTCTTCGGCGCGGAACTCGATCAGCACAAGGTGCGCAGCTATGTCCGTCACGTGGTGGGTTCCGCCGAGTCGACCGTCGCCAGGGTAACGGTGTTCGACCCAGATCTCGACCTGGGGCATCCCGCCAGCGCATCAAGCCCGCAGGTGCTCGTCACGGCGCGAGCGGTGTCGTCGGTCCCACCACAACCGCTGGTGCTCACCACTCGCTGCTACGAGCGGGACGTACCAGGTGTCAAGCACCTCGGCCTGTTCGCGACGGTGTTCCATCGCCGACAGGCCCAACTCGCTGGCTTCGATGACGTGCTGTTCGTAGACAGGGAGGGTTTCATCTCCGAAGGGGCGACCTGGAACGTCGGCCTGATCGAAGGGGACGACATCGTGTGGCCGCAGGCACCGGTGTTGCCGGGAGTCGCGATGGCGTTGATCCGTCAAGAGCGCCCAGGGCATGAGCGCCGCGTCAACGTGGCGGAGCTGGACCGCTACACCGCAGCGTTCGCCACCAACGCCACGGTTGGAGTCCGGGCTGTCACCGCGATCGACGCCATCCGATGGTCCGGCATGACGCCGCTGGTCGAGCAGATCCGCAAGGACTACAGTGCCATCCCCGGCGAGCCGCTCTGATGCGCTGCAGGTAGGTACATACACCTGGCCCCGGCAGTTCCGCGCACCCGCTACCGGAAGGGATCCTTCCCTTTGCGGGAACCATCCCCTGCCTCCCCTCTTGACATTTCCTCGTTGACGTAAGTCCCCGGCCGGGTCAGGAATTGTTCGACGCAGATGATTCAAGGCGGCATTCGCCAGGCGGGATACTGTCCAAACTCGATTTCCACCATAAGCAGTTCGCGCTACCACACATCGATCGTGCGCCACTTCGGGGGTATCATGCAGAACCATCCGCTCACCGCAGCACGCGAACGCCTGGGCCTGACCCGCCGGCAACTCACCGACGACGTCAACAGATTCAGGTGTGGCACCAGCAGCCGGGCCGGGCCACCGTGCTCCGGGCTCAGGTCGGCGTCGTCGTAGCGGTAGGCGATCCATGCCTGCCCGTCGAGCAGGTCGGCCAGCGGAAGGTTTGTGGTGTAACCGCCATACGAGTGGGCAAGGGCGTAGTCGGCGCTGGTGTCGATGTCGGCCAGCAGGGTGTCGAGGGAGACGCCGTGCCAGCGGGTGCCGAGCTTGGACCACTTGGTCACGCAGTGCAGGTCGACGGTGATGTCCTCACTGGGCAGGTCGAGCAGCACCGGAAAGTCATCGGTCAGATACTGACCCGGCGGCAGGGTGACAGCGCCGGAAGAACGTGGACGGCCCTGCAAGCCGGGCGACACGATACCCATCGGACCGTCGTACCATCTGGCCGGGCGCTCCCGCCAGCATCGGTGGGGATTGCACCCGTCCGAGGTGCCGGGCCACGACCCCTCAGAGGTCGAACAGGTCCCGCATCGCCTCTTCCAGGCGGGCCATGCTGGCGCCGGTGACCATGCCGACCCGCTCCGCCCCGGATCTGCCGGAGATGCGGCGCATCCGGTTGACCACGACGACGCCGGACAGCGGATCGGTCTCGGCCAGCGGCACCACGAACGGCGGCAGGCTGGTGGCACCGCGCTGGCGGACGATCGGCGCGCAGTACGGGGCTGCCCTGGGTCGCTCGTTGTGCGTGTCGCCGGACAGCACCACCACCCGGTAGCGCAGGTCGGAGCGCTCGCCGACGGTCCAGATCTCGCCGCGGTTCACGCCGCGTCAGACAGGTCGGACCAGCCGGACTCCAGCGTGTCGGCGAGTTCGTCGAAGCCGTCCAGTTCGTCGCGGACCTCCGGGTTGGCGGCCAGCCACTCCTCGTGTGCCCGGGCGGCGTCGCGGCGGACTTCCCGGCGGGCGGCACGGTCGATCCAGTCGGAGAGTGTCATCCCGTCCCGTTCGGCAGCGGCCCGCGCCCTGGCCAGGGTCTGCGGGCTCAGCCGCAGGGTGACCATCTCTGCCATGCCGCGATGGTACGACCCGGTCGGCCGGTGTGCCGCCCCGGCCCGGCCCGGGGCGGCCGGCATGTCGCGCAATCGTGACGTTCAAGCCGGCCATTGGCGCATGCAACTGGCTCCCGAGCTGCATCGACAAGCGCTTCCTGTGGCCCAGGACACACGGGCGGCACCGGCGGGCCCGGCTGACCCTGTGGTCCGTCGGACGGACGGCCGACTGTCAGTCGTGCAGCTGGGCGAGATGCCGCATCTTGTTCATCGCATCCAGCGCGGCGACCTTGTACGCCTCGGCGAGGGTCGGGTAGTTGAACACGGCGTCGACGAAGTAGTCGACGGTGCCGTTGCAGCCCATCACCGCCTGCCCGATGTGCACCAGCTCGGTGGCCCCGGTGCCGAAGATGTGCACGCCGAGCAGCTGCCGGCTGTCCGGGGCAACCAGCAGTTTCAGCATCCCGTACGAGTCGCCGACGATCTGCCCGCGGGCGAGCTCCCGGTAGCGGGCGACGCCCACCTCGAAGGGCACCCGGTTATCGGTGAGCTCGTCCTCGGTGCTGCCGATGAAGCTGATTTCCGGGATGGTGTAGATCCCGATCGGCTGTAGCTGCGGCATGCCACGGGCTGGCTCACCGCAGGCGTGGTGGGCAGCGAGCCGGCCCTGCTCCATCGAGGTGGAGGCCAAGGCGGGAAAGCCGATGATGTCCCCCACCGCGTAGATGTGCCCGGCCGCGGTCTGGAAGTTCTCGTTGACCTGGATCCGGCCCCGGGCGTCGGCGGTCAGGCTGGCCCGATCCAGGTCGAGGTCACCGGCTACGCCCTGGCGCCCGGCGGAGTACATCACGGTGTCGGCGGCGATCCGCTTGCCGCTCTCCAGCACCGCGACCGCGCCGCGCTGGTGGCGCTGCACCGACGCCACCTCCTCACCGAAGCGGAAGGTGACCGCAAGGTCGCGCAGGTGATACTTGAGCGCTTCGACGATCTCCAGGTCGCAGAACTCGAGCATCCGGTCCCGCCGCTCCACCACGGTGACCTCGGTGCCGAGCGCGGCGAACATCGAGGCGTACTCGATGCCGATCACCCCGGCTCCGATCACCAGCATCGACTGCGGCACCTGTTCGAGGTTGATGATGCCGTCGGAGTCGATGATGGTCCGCTCGTCGAAGTCGACGCTGGCCGGGCGGGCCGGGCGGGTGCCGGCGGCGATCACGATCTTCTCTGCGGTGACCTTGTTGCCGTGGCCGGTGGCATCGGTCACCACTACCGTGTGCGCGTCGTCGAACCGCGCCGTGCCGGTCATGATCCGTACCCGGTTGCGGGTCAATTGGCTGCGGGTCACGTCGATCTCGCGCCCGATCACGTGCTGGGTCCGGGCAGCCAGGTCACTGACCGTGATGTGATCCTTGACCCGGTAGCTCTGACCGTAGACCTCGCGCTGGTTGAGGCCGGTCAGGTAGAGGACGGCCTCGCGCAGGGTCTTGGACGGGATGGTGCCGGTGTTGATGCATACACCGCCGAGCATGTGCGCGCGCTCGACGACCATGACGCTCCGGTCGAGCTTCGCCGCGGCGATCGCCGCCTTCTGTCCACTGGGGCCGGATCCGATCACGAGCACGTCGACGTCATACACCGGCCCAGTCTGACAGGCTCGGGTTTCCAGCTGCTTACGGCCACCCCCGGCCATCCGGACGAACTGGGAAGATAGACGGGTTGCCTTCCGCAGCGAAAGGCCTACCATGGGACGATGTGCGCCATGCGAACGCGACATATATGAATATATGATGGCACGGGCATCAATGTCCGCTATGCCGTAGGCCGTTGCTTCCCTCGCCCCAGACGGGCCCCTCGCCACAGACGGATCTGAGAGGCATCACCGTGAGCCACCCGTACCGAACCCCAGCTGACCACTCTGGATTCTCCCCCTCCCGCCGCCCCCGCCGCCGGCCGGTCTGGCTGTGGATCACCGCACCGGTCGTGCTGGCCGTCCTTGTCATCGGGATCGGCGCGCTGACCAGGGGTGAGCAGTCGCAGGCGACGCCGACGCCGACAGTCGGCGAAAGCACATCGCAGACCCCACCGGCCGACACCGAAGGCTGGCAGGCATGCCAGGACCTGCGTGAGATCAGCGCGGCCGAGCTTGCCCACGACGTGAATCGGGAGATCGGCCGGCAGGCGCAGGCGTCGACCGATGCCACGCTGGCCGCTCGCGGAAAAGACCTGGTGGATGCCGCCCGGGCCGCCGCAGATCAGGAGCCGATCGAGGGCAACCTGACGATCTCGGCCGCGCAGGTCGACCTGCGCGAGGCCTGCGACCGGGCTTTCGGCCCGGCCTGACCGGCCGGTACGGTGCCGTCCGGCCGAGGGCTCAGCCGGACGGCGCCGGACGGCGCCACGTGTCGAAGGCGATGCGCACCGCCTGTTCCACCGCCGCGATGCCAGCGTCCAAGGAGCCGTGGTGGTCGGACAGCACCGCCACGAGCCAGTCGTGGTCGTCCTCGACGATCCGCCCGATGCTGTTGACCAGCCAACGTCCGTCATGATCACCGACGGTGTCCCAGCCGTTCTTCACCCAGGTTCGGGAGCCGGCCGTGCCGGCACCGGCCGGCACCCCCCACCGCTGGCCGACGACCACCCGACCCATCAGGTCCAGCACCAGGCCCCGGTCCGCCGGTCGCAGCAGGCTCTCCTCGTCGACCAGCGCACGGAGCAGCCGGACCTGGTCGGCCGAGGTGGTGACGGTCGTTCC
The DNA here is from genome assembly GCF_030345075.1 of Solwaraspora sp. WMMA2065. Taxonomy (NCBI): domain Bacteria; kingdom Bacillati; phylum Actinomycetota; class Actinomycetes; order Micromonosporales; family Micromonosporaceae; genus Solwaraspora; species Solwaraspora sp. WMMA2065. Next base: position 1,262,432 of record NZ_CP128361.1, on the reverse strand, counting down.
CCAGGCCGACCTCGGTCGGGTCTGGGTCAGGCCCAGCGCGGTGTTGACCCGGTTCAGTCCGGGGACGCCACCGATGGCGGCGAAGAGTTCACTGGCCGCCGCGTTGTCACTAGCTGTGATCATGGCCTCGACCCGGTCGCGTTGCGCGGCGCTCAACGGGGTCCCGTCCCGGTCCAGTAGCAGGGCCGTGAGAATCTCCACCTTGACGATGCTCGCTGTCTGGAACTGGAGCTCGTCGCCGGTACGGAACCCGGCCCCGGTGCCTCGCTCGACTACCGCGAAGCTGAACTGGCCAGGCAGCCCGGCGGCGTACCCGCGTACCTGTCGGGCCGCCAGCGCAGCCCGGCGGCGCTGGTCCGCCACGACGTCCGGGGTCGGCACCGCAGAGGTCGGCACGGCCGCAACCGTACCCGGCCCGCCCGCAGCCACCCGACCGCCGGCCACCGGTGAATCGGCGGCAGCCCGCCACCCGTAGCCGAGGCCACCGGCGGCGAGCAGGCCGAGACCGAGCAGCGACCGACGGGGTGTGCCGCCACGGTAGTGGGCGCGTCGACGGGCCCGATCTACGACGCGACCGCTGACCGGGCCTGCTCCGATGATCACGTGCGCTCCCACCAGATCCGGGGCCGTCTGTTCTGCCACCGGTGGTACGGGCAGCGCACGGCGGACGTTCAAATCGACGGCTCAACGGGGGGCGTGTCCGGGTGCGACCGGGTGCAACGCATAAGGTGGCGGGCATCCTCCCGATGATGGACAAGGCGGATCGACGATGGCGGACACGGCTGCGGTTGGCACGCTCGGCGTCGGCGACCATGCCTGTCTCACCTTCTCCGACCGGGAGGAGCGACTGGACCTGGTGGCGGCCTTCGTGCGTGGCGGGCTGCGGGCCGGGCAGAAGGTGGTCTGCTGGACCGACTCGGTGAGCCCGGAGGAGCTCACCGGTGAGCTGCACGACCGCGCGGTACGGCCTGGCTCGGCCCTGCGCCGGGGCCAGCTGCGCATCGCCTCGGCCGCCGCGTCACTGCTCGGCGGGGCACCGGCCGACGCCGGGGCGATGGTGCGGACGCTCGCGCGGGAGGCGCGACAGGCCAGCGACGAGGGCTACGCCGGCCTGCGGGTGACCGCCGACATGTGCTGGGCGACCCGCCCGTCCGCCGCAGCCGATCAACTGGTCGAGTTCGAGACGCTGGTCGCCGACCTGTTCGCACACGGCCAGCTCTGTCTGATCTGTCAGTACGACCGGGAGCGCTTCGACGCTGTCACGCTGGCTTTCGCCGCCCGGGCCCATCCCAGGACCGTCGCGGCTCAGGTCTACCTGGAGCATCCACTGCTGCGGATCTGCCGGCAGTACAGCCCGACCGGCCTGCGCATCGCCGGTGAGCTGGACTACCGGCACAAGGATGTGCTCGAGCTGGCGCTGGCCGAGTCGGTACGGATCGACCGCCACCTGCACATCAACTTGACCGGGCTGGACTACATCGACGGCGCCTGCGCCGGGATCATCCTGGCTGCCGCACGGGCGTTGCCGAGGTCGCGCCGGATGACGGTGTCCTGCCGACGGCTGGTCGGTACCGTGCTGTCCCTGGTCGGGGCGGATGACGTCGCTCAACTCCGGGTACAGAGGCGCCATGAGCAGCCCTGATCCGACCTCGCTCGGCATCGGGGGACGGCCGCCGGATACTGCGTCCCCGGCCGGCGCCGTCGACCAGCCGTTCGACCGGGACGGTCTGTACGGCCTGCGGGCCACGCTCAGCGCACACGCTCCCGGGCTGGACATCTCGGCCGAGCAGACCGAGCATCTGCTCATCGTCGCCGGGGAGCTCGCCACCAATGCGATACGCCACGGCGGCGGCAGCGGCCGGCTCCGGTTGTGGCGCCGCGACGATGTCCTGTACTGCCAGGTCAGCGACAACGGGCCGGGGATGCGCGACCCGCAGGTGGGGACTGTTCCACCGGACCAGGCGCAGACCGGTGGTCGGGGTGTCTGGATCTGCCGGCAACTGTGCACCGAGTTGATCATCGACCGTGCCGAACCTGGGTCGGGGGCGGTGGTCACCGCGGTGATCAGCCTGGCGCGGCCGGCCGGCTCGGTGGGCGACGGTCCGGTGATACTGGTGCTGGCATCAGAAGGCCAGGACCGCGACCACGGCGAGGTAGCCGCCGAACAGCAGGGTGCCCTCGAAGCCCAGCCGGCCCCAGCCGCGGACCTGCCGGGCCAGCAGCCCACCGAGCAGCACGGTGGTCATCAGTAGCGCGGCAGAGGTGAGGAACAGTTCGTCGGGACCGGCCGCATGGTAGATCGACCCGGTGCGGTAGAAGATGTCAGCGATCACCAGGTTCAGCGCGTCGAGGCAGTTGCCACCGAGGATGGCGGCGACCGCGAGGGTCACCGCGCCGCGCCGTACCGCGGCGATCGCGGTGATCGTCTCCGGCAACGCGTTGACCAGGCCCATGAGCACCCCGCCGACGAATCCGGCCCGTAGCCCGGTCGCCTGCACCAGGCTCTCGGCGGCGAGGGCGGTCAGCCAGCCGCTGGCGGCGACGACCAGCCCGACGAGAGCGAACCGCACCCACAGCCGGCGCAGCGGACGGTCGTCGAGGAGTCCGTGGCTCTGCGGCAGATCCTGGCGGGTCTCGTTGGTGTCGACGGCTTGCCAGTAGGGCGTAACGTCGGTGGAGTGGACGATCATGACGCCGCCGAGGTAGCAGCCGACCATGATCACCGAAACCGGGTGGACCCCCACCACCGCGCCGTCCGGGGTGTAGGTAGCCAGCAGCGCCAGGGCCAGCAGCGCCAGCAGCAGGCAGCCGAAGAGCAGGTTGGACAGCGAAGCGGCAGCGTGTTCGAGGTTGACTCGCCGGTAGAACAGGTCGGCCACCGCGACTGCGGTGGTCTGCGCAGCGATACCGCCGACGGCGTTGCTGTAGGCCAGTTGCGGAGCATCGCTGACCGCCGTCACCGCGGTCATCACGATCCCGGACAGCGAGGTCGCCAGTCCGAAGAAGACCGCGCCGAAGACCGCCTCTCCCCAGCCGGTCCGGTCGGCGAGCGCGTCACCCACGGCGACGAGCCGGATCCCACCGACCACCGTCACCACCCCGGCGATCGCGAACGCGGCTATCGACCAGGTGACAGGCCAGTCCGCCGTCGCCACGAAATTCGGCATAAGACGTATTTTTTCATATTGTCCGGCCGTCACATGCAATATCACCGGACCACGTGACGACCGCCCACGACAACCGGTCACCATCGATCAGGATAAACTGAACACTACCCACAACTTCCACACTGGATGTCCGATGTGCCGACGCCGGCAGGACAAGGGTCTGTCAATCAAGAACGAGAGGAACGTACGTGGTATTCAAGAAGATGCTGGGTGCTCTGGGAATCGGCGCTCCCAGCGTCGACACGGTGCTGCAGAACCCCAACGCCCGGCCGGGCCTGGCCCTCACCGGGCAGGTGAACATCACTGGCGGCAGCCACGACGTACAGCTGGACCAGATCACCGTCAGCTTGGTCACCCGGGTGGAGGTGGAGGCCGGCGGCGAGGACCACAACGCCCTGGCTGAGTTCCACCGGTTCCCCGTGTCCGGCGGCATCCACCTGCGCGAAGGCCAGCAGTTGTCGTTGCCCTTCCAGTTCCCGGTGCCGTGGGAGACCCCGGTGACCGATCTCTACGGGCAGCGCCTGCACGGCATGACCATGGGTCTGCGGACCGAGGTCGCCATCCCGGGGGCGATCGACCGGGGCGACCTCGACGCGGTGCACATCTACCCGCTGCCGTTGCAGGAGCGGATCCTGGAGGCGTTCGCCCGGCTCGGCTTCGCCTTCAAGGGCGCCGACCTGGAGTACGGCCGGCTGCACGGCGTGCCCCAGACCCTGCCGTTCTACCAGGAGATCGAATACTACGCCGCACCCCAGTACGCCGGCGGCATCAACGAGGTCGAGCTGACCTTCGTGGCCAGCGAGTACGGCGTCGACGTCGTACTGGAGTTCGACAAGCGCGGCGGTCTTTTCCGCCCGGGACACGACTCGTACGGCCGCTACCGGGTCAGTCACGCAGACGCCGACCAGGTGGACTGGACCGCCCAGGTCGACACCTGGGTACGCCAGGCACTCTCCCAGCGCCAGTCGCTGATTGGCGGGTACGGCGCGCCCGTTGGGCATCACGGTGGGTCGGGAATGGGTGGGGTCGTCGCCGGCGCGGTCGGCGGCGCCGCGCTCGGCTTCGCTGGCGGGATGATCGCCGGCGAGGTCCTCGACTCGTTCGGCGGGGACGACGACTCGGGTGAGGAGTTCGAAGAGGAGTGACCATCCGCCGGGAGTTGGCGCCCGACCGGCGCGCCAACTCCCGGCGACCTGGCGATGCCACCAGGTCACCGCGGTGCCCGGCACACGATGGAGAGAGAACCGGCCGGCACCCCCTGGTTATCCACTGCAGACATCTGATCACCGGTGGTTCGGCAATTCGACTGGGTCTTTCGACAGCTGGCGTTGCAATGCTGAGCGACACAGACGTAGGTTGTGGTCAGCCGACCGACGTACACGGCCACCCCGTTCCGAGCGGCGGCATTCGGTACGACCGGCGAGGGTGACGACTTTGCGTATCCGGGTCCTCGGTCAGGTCTGCGCCTGGCGCGACGGTGAACAACTGGATCTCGGACCAACGGCTCAACGGGCCATCCTGGGACTGCTCGCGATCGCGGCCGGACAACCAGTGCGAGCGGCAGAGATCTCGGCTGCGGTGTGGGCCGAGCGGCAGCCGCCACCGACCGCCCGGAACGTGATCCAGACCCACATCAAACACCTCCGGCGACGACTCGAGCCCCACCGGCCGCCCCGCGCTCCGAGCACGGTGCTCCCCCAGGTCGGTGACGGCTACGCGCTGCGGCTACCCGCTTCGGAGATCGACGCGGAGGTCTTCCGCCACCGGCTCGCCGCTGCGGCCGGTCTGCAGCGCAACGGCGAGCTGAGTCGTGCGGCAGACGAACTCGAACAGGCCCTCGGGCTGTGGCTCGGCCCGCCGATGGCCGACATCCCGGCGCTGGCCGAGCATCCCCGGGTCGTCGCGTTGCTCGAGGAGCGGCACACCGCCCTGGCACGGTACGGAGACATCATGATCGCCGCCGGGCGGGCCGCCGAGGCGGTGACCGCTCTGGAGGAGGCCGCCGCCGCACAGCCGCTGGACGAGGCGGCACAGGCCCGACTGATCCGGGGGTACCACGCCGCAGGTCACCGTGCCCGGGCGTTCCACGCGTACCACCGGGTGCGCCGGCACCTGACCGACGAGCTCGGCGTCGATCCCGGGCCGGAGCTGACCGCCGCACACACCGCGCTGCTGCACGACGAGGAAGTGACCGCGGCCCCAGATGCCCGACGCTCGGGCGGCGAACCCGGCCGCGCAACGCCCCAACCGGCACCGGCACAGCTGCCGGCCGACATCCCGGACTTCACCGGCCGGGTCACCGAGCTGGCCGAGCTCGACCAGTTGCTCGACGCCGCCCGGGGGTGGACCGACGACGACGCGGACCGGTCGTCAGGGGTGACCGTCGTCGCGGTGTCCGGAACCGCTGGCGTCGGCAAGACCGCACTCGCCGTCCGCTGGGCGCACCGGATCCGGCACCGGTTCCCCGACGGCCAGCTCTACGTCGATCTGCAGGGCTACGACGCCGAGCAGCCCGTCTCCCCGAACCAGGCGCTCGCCGGCTTCCTGCGGGCCCTCGGCGTCGCTGGTCCGGACCTGCCGCTGGACCTCGACGAACGGGCAGCCTGCTACCGCAGCCTGGCCGACGGACGGCGGATGCTGGTGGTGCTCGACAACGCGGCGTCGGCAGAGCAGGTCCGGCCGCTGCTGCCCGGCTCGCCGTCCTGTCTCGTCCTGGTCACCAGCCGGGACTCGCTCGCCGGGCTGGTCGCCCGGCACGGTGCCCGCCGGGTCGGCCTCGATCCGCTGCCGCTGGCCGAGGCGGTGGCGCTCATCCACCGACTGATCGGTGCCCGGGCCACCGTGGAACACACCGCCGCCGCGGTCCTCGCCGCGCACTGTGCCCGTCTCCCGCTGGCCCTGCGGGTGGCCGCGGAACTGGCGGCCACCCGCCCCACCGCGCCTCTGGTCGAGCTGGTCCGTGAACTCGCCGATCAGCACCGGCGCCTCGATCTGCTCGATGCCGGTGGCGACCGACGCACCGGCGTACGCGCGGTGTTCTCCTGGTCCTACCTGCACCTGCCGGCCGACGCCGCCCGCGCGTTCCGGCTGCTGGGGCTACATCCCGGGCCTGCTCTGGAGCCGCACGCCGCCGCTGCGATCACCGCCACCTCGGTGCCCGACGCCCGGCGGTTGCTCGAGCTGCTCGCCCGCGCCCACCTGATCGAACGTGGGCCCGGCCACCGCTACGGGATGCACGACCTGCTCCGGGCGTACGCCGTGGACCTCGCCGGCCAGCAGGATTCACCGGTCGACCGGCACCGGGCGATGACCATCCTGTTCGACCACTACCTGCACACCGCCGCAGCTGCCATGGACCTGCTCTTCCCCGCCGAGCGCCACCGGCGGCCGGCGGTGACCGGCCCGAGCGTCGCCGCGCGGCCGCTGCTCGACGCCGCTGCGGCCCGGGCCTGGCTGGAGCAGGAACGGGCCAACCTGGTCGGCGCCGTCGTGCACACCGCCGGGAACGGCTGGCCGGAACATGCCCGGCGGCTCGTGCTCACCATCTTCCGCTACCTGGAGGGCGCCGGCCACTACCCGGAAGCGGTCACCGTGCACCACCACGGTCTACTCGCGGCCGAGATCATCGGTGACCGGGACTCGCAGGCGCACATGATGACGAACATCGCCGTGTTGTACGGGATGCAGGGGCACCGGCAGTTGGTCGCCGACCACCTGCAGCGGGCGCTGGTGCTCTACCGGCAAACCGGCGAACGCGCGGGGAAGGCCCGCGCGCTGGGTAACCTCGGCGTCTTCCATGGCCAGCAGGGCCAGTACGACCAGGCCACCGCCCATCTGAGGGAGGCGCTCGGCCTGCTCCGGGGAGCTGGTGAGGCGCACGGTGAGGCGATGGCGCTGGGCAACCTCGGCTGGATCGCCGTTTTACAGGGCCGTTACGCCGAGGCGGCCGAGCACCTGTCCGACGCGATCGCCCTGTGCCGACGGATCGGGCACCGGGTGGGGATGGCGTTCGCGCTGGACTCGCTGGGCCAGCTGCACGCCCGACTGGGCAGCTTCCGGGCCGCCGCCGACCACCACGGGCAGGCCCTGGAGATCTACCGGGACACCAGTCAGCCGATGGGTGCGGCGTCCGCGCTGGTCGGACTCGCGAACGCGCTGATGGAGGTCGGCCACGCCACCGCGGCCCGCGACCACTACCAGCAGGCGCTGTCGCTCTCCGCGCAGATCGGCGACCGGGCGCAGCAGGCCCGGGCGCACGCCGGACTGGCCCGTGCCGGGCAGCGGTTGGCCGACGCCGACCACGGTCGCACCACCCCCGACGAGGTATGGGACCACTGGTGCCACGCGCTGGCCCACTTCAGCGCGATCGGCGCTCCCGAGGCCGAGCAGATTCGGGCCCGGCTGAGCGCCGCGGACCGTGAGCGGGCCGACGCCGAGCCCGGTAGCGCCTCAGGCGCCCAGGTCGCGTTCAGCGCACCGGCACCGGGTCGCTGAGCACGGCGCCCGCCCTCCGTCGCCGGTGCAGGTACTGGGCGAGCAGCAGCCCGCCGGCTCCGACCGCGACGTCGCTGAGCACGCAGACCAACCGACTGGCCAATACCACGGTTCCGGCCAGCGGCAACGGCATCACCGACGCGAGGGCCAACGCGAGCACCGCTTCGCGCACGCCGATGCCGTCCGGCGCCACCATCACCAGCAATCCGGTGACGGTGGCCAGCGCGAACCCCGCGACGCAGATCAGGTACGACCGGCCGGCCGGTGCCCCGGCGACGACCGCCAGCAGCCACAGGTGATGGCCAGAGATGATCCACGACAGCGACTGCGCCAGGATGGACCGACGCACCCCACCGGCTGAGGCCCGGACCTGCGGCTCGGGCCGGCGCAGCACCCGGGCGGCCAGCCGGATACCGCGATCGAGCAGGTCGGGCCGGATCAGCAGGACGGCAACCGGCAGCGCGGCGGCGGCTATCCACCACATCCCGCCGCCGGCGACGGAGGGGCCGGCGGCAATTCCCACGGTGAGCCCGGTGAGCGCGACGATGCTCCAGCTGAGTACGAACACCGAGGCCAGGCGGACCGGACCGACGTCGACCGCCTTGCCCATCCGGACCAGCACCGGCAACGCGACGAAGCGCCCGGGCACGAACTTGACGAGGAAGCCGACGAAGAAGATCCGGGCCGCGGTCCAGGTGTCGACCCGGGCGCCCAGGTCGACGAAGAGCGCCCGCCAGGACAGCACCCCGAAGACCAGTCCGACGCAGTTGACCGCGAAGGCACCGCCGACGGTGAGGTAGACGGCGACCGGGTCGAGGGACCCGGCCAGCTCACGAACCGGTGCCCAGTCCTGGGTCCGCAGCACAGTGACCAGTCCGACCACCAGCAGGGCGATGAACACGACGACGAGCACCCGGTTCAACACCCGCAACCAACGACCCCACCGGCCGGACGACGTCACGGCGCTCTGCGGACGGCCCGGCACCGTAGCGCCGGCCTCGTCGACACGGGCGGTCACCGGCCCGTCTCCGGTGCCGTCGCCGACCGGGCCGGTCGGCGACGGGTCGAGCGCACCAGCCCGGCGGCGAATCCGACGGTCATCCCCGCCAGTTGGGTGGTGTGCATCAGGAAGTGCATCGCGACGAAGAACACCAGGAACCGGTTTCCCTTCCGGCGCCGGACGAAGCGGAACAGAGCCCCGTCCACCAGGACGAAGACGGTGAAGGTGGCCGCCGGCACCGCCAACAGCCAGCCGGCGACGACGGCCAGCGGCAGGGTCACGGCCGTCGCCGCGCAGCACAGCATCGCGGTCACTGCAGCGACGTCGACGCCTGAAGCGGGACGCGTGGTGTCGGGCCGGTGCCCACCGGCGCGGTGCACCCGATGTCGGTCGTCAGCAGCGAGCACGCCGACCAGCAACGCCCCGTAGCCGACCGCTCGGCGGACGTGTTCGGCCAGGAACGGCAGCAGCCGGTCGACGTCATCGTGCCGGCCCACCACGTCGGCGCTCATCCGGATCTCGTACCGGGCGGGCAGTCGGGTGCCGAACTCGATGTCCTCCGCGTCCCGCAGCCGCTCGTCGAAGCCGCCCACGTCGTCGAACGCCTGCCGCCGAATCGCGGTCAACGCGAACAACGTGGCATCCGCGACGCCGTCACGCTGCCGCCGCCAGTAGTGTTCGAACAGGGTCTTGTAGATCTCCACCGGGCCGTCGGCGGCCAGCGGCTCCGCGTCGTAGATGCCCTGCACGACCGCGCACCCGGGATGCTCCCGGAGCACCCTCAGGGCGTTGCCGACCGCGTCCGGCGCAAGCGCGATGTCGGAGTCGACGAAGAACAGCACTTCACCGACGGCCGCCGCCGCACCGGCGTTGCGTGCGGCGGACACCCCCTGGTTGGTGGGCAGGCAGATCAACCGGCAGGGCAGCCCGGCGGCGATCTCCCGGGATCCGTCGGTGCTGGCGTCGTCGACCACGATCACCTCGACCGGCTGGCAGGTCTGGCGGTACACGGCGCGGACACAGTCGGCCAGGGTCTTTGCCTTGTTGTATGTCGGGATCACCACCGACACTGTCGGGTACCCGGTCACCATGACACCCACAGCGTCTGCGGCCGGTGGTCGGACATGCCCCGGGCGTCGCCGAACTCGTACCGGTGCACGGTGACTCCGGCGGAGACCAGCGCCCAGTCCAGTCTCCAGGACGACACCTGTTCGGTGGGCCACGACGCGAGGTAGACGGACCGGCTGGCCGACTCGGCGTCGCGCAAGCCGGTCGGCAGGCGGCGCAGGTCACCCATAGCGGGGCTGGTGTTCAGGTCCCCGGCCAGCACCACCGGGTTGTCGTTGCCCGCCACGTCCGCGGCCAGCGCCCGGAACTGCGGTATCCGACGCTGGTGCTGTTCCCGGACCGTCCGGTGGAACTCCTCGCTGAACAGGCTGGGGCCGCCGGCCCACAACGGCACCGGCAGGTGCGCGTTGTAGGTGGACAGCACCCGGTCACCGACCCGCACGTCGGTGCGGAGCACCTGGTAGCGCCAGAAGTCGGTGAAAGCATCCGGGGCCGGGGGAAGTCCGTCGGCCTCCAGCGGCGTCTGGGCGACGATCGGGTACCGGGACAGGGTGACGAGCTCACCGATGACCGCCACCTGGAAGCCCGGCATCTCCCGGCGCAGCCGGTCGAGGTCGTCGACCGGCACGATCACGCCGTCGACCTCGGCGATGTACTCCTGCAGCAGGTATACGTCGGCCCGCTGGTCGCGCAACATTCGGTAGAAGTCGTCGGCCCGGTCGGTGGTGTGCCAGTACCCGGTGTTCCAGGAGAGCACCCGTAACGCGTCCGGCGGCACCTGCGGCGTCGACCGCAGCGGACCGGGCAGGTTGATTCCGGCCAGTCCGGCGCCGGCCAGCAGCGACACGGCGCACATCAGCGCCGCCGGGCGCCGGGTCCGCCGACAGCCGGCCGCCGCCGCGACGAACAGCAGCGGTACGGCGACGAACATCACCGGCGGCATCAGCTCGGCGAGTACCCACCACCAGACGCGCCCGCTGAGCAGCCGGTGGGCCAGCACGTACGCCAGCCAGGCCGCCGAGCCGGTCAGGAACACCCGGCCGAGCCAGCGGCGCCACCACCGTCCCCACGGTCCCAGCCCTGCTGAGCCGCCGCCGGTGGGCGTCGCCTCGGCCGGACCGTCGCCGGTGCCCGGCGTCATGTCGACCGGGCCGGCCTCGGCCGGTGCGACGTCACCGGCGGCAGCGGCCTGAGCGGTCATACGGTGGCCTCCGCGGGGAAGGTGCTGTCGTAGAGCTGTCGGAACGGCCGGGACACCAGCCACTGCAGCGTACCGACCGCCACTCCCGCCGTGATAGTCACATTGACCACAAAGTGCACTGCGACGAAGAAGATCAGGAACGGGACTCCGCGCAGCCGGTGCGCCAGAGCGTACATCGGCCGGTCGGCGGCGACCGAAGCGATGAACAACCCGAGGGGCACCACCGACCACAGCGGACCGAGCAGCGCCGGCAGCGCCACCGCCGGCACTGCGGCGGCCGCCGCCAGGCTGCCCCAGGCTCGCGACGCCGTCTCGAATCCGGTGGCGAACCGGCGGGCCCGGGCGTACAGCGGGATTCGCAGCCGGGCCCGGTGAAAGAGCTTGCGCAGCAACGGCACCAGCTGGTGGTCGTGATCGTGCCGGCCGCGGACCCGGGAGGTCAACCGGAGCTGGTGACGGCGGGACAGCCGGTAACCGTAGTCGACCTCCTCGGTCTGCTTCAGCGCCGGGTTGAACGGCCCCACCTCCTGGTAGACGCGGCGTCGGATGGCGCACATCGCCGGGAACAGGAAGGTGACGTTGCCCTCGCCGCTGGCCGACCAGTGGTGGTACTGCAGCCCTCGGTAGCGGGCGACAGCGGTGTCGTGCAGCAGCGGCTCCGGGTCCTCGATGCCGCAGACCGCGCCGACCTCCGGCTCAGCCTGCAGAATGGCGACCGCCTCGGCAACCGCGTCGGGGGCCATCGCCACGTCGGCGTCGACGAAGAACAGGATCTCGCCGCTGGTGCTGGCGACGCCGATGTTGCGGGCCCGGCCGCAGCCGCCGTTGTCGGCCAACGCGATCACCCGTACGCCCTGCGCCTCGGCGACCGCCACCGAATCGTCGGTGCTGCGGTCGTCGACAACCAGCACCTCGATCGCCGGGTAGCTCTGGTCGGCGATCGCCTGCAGGCACACCGCCAGCGAGTCGGCGTAGTTGTAACTCGGCACGATCACCGAGACCAGTGGAGTCGACATGTCACACCGCCTCGGCCGGCTTGTCGTAGAGCCGCCGGAACGCCCGCGACGTGAGGTAGCTGGCGAAGCCGACGGCCGCGGCGACGCCCATCACCACGTTCATCAGGAAGTGCATGGCGACGAAGTAGCCGACGAACAGCGGGTTGCGGCGGGCCGCGACGAACCGGTACATCGGCCAGTCGCAGGCAACGAAGCCAGCCAACGCGGCCACCGGTAGCAGGCTCCACCAGGGACCGAGCAGCAGCGGCAGGACGGCGGTCAGCACGGTGAGCAGTGCGGCGACGCTGCTCCACGCCCGGGGGCCGCTGCGCAGCCCGCCGGGGAAGGTGGGATTTTGGGCGTACATCGGGATGTGCAACATCGTGCGGGTGAAGACCTTACGGATCATCACCCGCAGTTCGTGGTCGTGGTCGTGCACGCCGCGCACCGCCGGAGTCAGCCAGATCTCGTACCGGCTGGCCAGTCGGAACCCGTAGTCAGCGTTCTCGGTCTCGCGCAGGCGCGGGTTGAACGGCCCGATCTCGGTGAACACCTCGGCACGCATCGCCAGCAGCGCGGTGTACATGGTGTGGATGCGCCCCTCGTCGGCGATCAGCCAGTAGGACTGCTGCATGCAGCGGTACTCCTCGACCAGGCTGTCGCGGATCAGCGGCACCGGGTCGTAGTTGCCGCACACCGCACCGATCTCCGGCCGTTCGGTGAGCAGCGCCACCGCGTTGGCCACCGCGTCGGGTTTGGCGGCCACGTCCGAGTCGACGAAGAACAGGATCTCCCCGTTGGCGTTGGCCGCGCCGAGGTTGCGGGCCACCGAGGGACCGCCGTTGACCGGGGTCTGCACGACCCGAACGCCGTACGACTCGGCCACCACCACCGAGTCGTCGGTGCTGCGGTCGTCGACGACGATGATCTCCAGGTGGGGGTACGTCTGGGCGCGCAGCGCGGACAGACACAGCCCCAGCGCCCGGGCGTAGTTGTAGTTCGGCACGATGACCGACACGAGCGGGTCAGGCATAGGAAGAGACCACTTTCGGAAAGGATTCGCTAGGACGACGGGTACTGGGCGGCGAGCAGGGCGATACCGACGCTGGCGGCGAGCAGCGCGGCGGCGACGACGATCAGGCGGTCCCGCAGTACGGTCCGGACCGGGTCGCCGCCGCCCCGACGGACCAGCACCGCCTGCAGGTAGCGGGAGATCCCGAACAGCACGAGCGGTACGGCGCTCAGCAGCAGGGCGTTGCGGTACACACCGACCGGCGCGTCCGAGTGCAGGTAGAGCAGGAAGCCGATGACCGCGACGGTGGCGTTCACGGTGAGCAGTTGGTCGGCGAGGTTGAGGTTGTAGCCGCGCAGCGCCGGGCGGTGCGCGGCACCGTCGACGGCGAGCTCCTGCCGGCGTTTGCCAAGGATCAGCAGCAGACAGGTGGCGAAGACGGTGGTCAGCAGCCAGGCCGAGACCGGGCCGGCGGTCGCCGCGTAGCCGAGCAGCACCCGTAGCACGAAGCCGGCGGCGACCACGCAGATGTCGACCAGCGGGACGTGTTTGAGCCACCGGCTGTACGCCAGGTTGAGCACGAGGTAGCCGGCGACCGGCCACCAGGCCAGGGCAGGTCCGGCGACGACGCCGGCCGCCAGTGCGGCGGCGAGCGCGGCACCGAACAGCCAGGCGGTGGCTGGCGGGATCCTGCCGCTGGCCACCGGTCGGGACCGCTTCGACGGGTGACCGGCGTCCAATCGCCGGTCGGCGACGTCGTTGACCACGTACACCAGCGACGACGCCAGGGTGAACAGCAGCACCGCCCAGCCGACCCGGCCGAGCGTGGCGGCGGTCCAGACCGGGGCGTCCAGCAGCGCGATCGGAACGGCGAGCAGGTTCTTCGGCCACTGCTGCGGCCGGGTCAGCGCGGCAAGGTCGACGGTGGTCCGCACCATCCGGGCGGCCACGCCGCGCGCCGTCCACCCGGACCGTCCGGTCCGGGACGGGCGGGCATCCGGCGGTGCCACCGGTGTCGCGGACACCGATGTCGGCTCGGCCGCGACCTCGACAGCGGGCATCGGCACCTCCTGGCTAGAAGAAGACCTTGGCGGCGGCGAGCACGCCCTGCCGCCACGGGTCGCGGCTGGTACGGCCGCTGGCACCGGCCGGCGTACCGCTCGTCCGCTGCCCCTGCCACCACCGGAACGTCTCCAGCACCGCGTCCCGGTTGCTGTACCGAGGGCTGAACCCGAGTCGCCGCCGGGCCCGACCGATATCGACGTAGGAGTCGTCCATCAGCTTGTGCAGCAGCCGGCCGTACACCGGGGACAACTTGGTGCGTTCCAGCAGGCCGAGGGCGGCGAGGGCGGGCCGGGCCGGCAGTGCGACCACCCGCTTGCCGTGCCCGGCGGCGTCCAGCACCGCCTGAAAGTCCTCGCGCAGCGTGCCGAACTCGGCGGCGCCGATGTTGTACGTGTCGTTGGCGACCTCGGCCGGTGCCCGCAGCACGGTGACCACCGCTTCGACCAGGTCGGCGACGTGCAGCATCTGGATCCGGACCTGGCCGTCGCCGAGCACCGGGAAGTTGCGTCCCTCCTGGGCCCACTGGAACAGCATCGAGAACAGCCCCATCCGGCCGGGGCCGAGGAACGTCTTCGGCCGCAGCACCGGCAGCACCAGGTCGGCGCCACGGTAGCCGACCGCCAGCCGTTCGGCGTCCGCCTTGGCGGTGCTGTAGGGGTCGACCGGCGCGTACGGGTGCTCCTCCGGCGTCGGCACCTGTCGGGGCAGCCCGTAGACCGCGGTGGAGGAGATGTAGACCAGCCGGGGCACCCGTGCGGCACGCACCGCGTCGAGCACCGCCCGGCTGCCGTCGACCACGATGGAGCGGATCTGCGCCGCCGGGTAGCTGGGCAGCGCGGCGGCGCAGTGCACGACCGCGTCGGCTCCGGTCAGCGCCTGCCTCAGCGCGGCCGAATCCCGCACGTCGCCGATCAGGTGCCGGTAGTCGGGCGGGGCGGTGCCCGGTGCGGGTTCCCGCAGGTCGAGTCCGACCACCTCGACGCCGTCAGCAACCAGCCTTGCCACCACCGACGAGCCGAGCATGCCGGCGGCACCGGTCACGGCGATCACCACAGCGAGCCGACCTTCTGCGCCACGAACCGGGTCAGCAGCCGGTTGAGGCCCTGGTCGAGGACCTTGTCCAGACTGTCCAGGAAGTACTCGACGTCGTCGTCGGAGGCGACCAGCGGCGGGCCGACCACGAGCGGGCTGGCGCCGTTGAGGGTGTAGTAGGAGTAGATGTCATGGTCGCGGTAGAGCGCGTTGATCACCGCGCAGGTGACCACCTTGGTCCGCAGCTGCGGATCCCGGGCCAGGCCGGCGGGTGCCAGCTTCGCGGCCAGGTCCAGCACCTTCGGACCGCCGTCGATGAACACCCCCCAGAGCGCGCCCGATCCGGCGACGTCGGCGACCGCGTCCGGATGCTGCTTGGCGATCCGCCGCAGGCCGGGTGCCAGCAGTTGCTCGATTCGGCGGGCCTGGCCCGGGTAGTCGTCCTCGACGGCGATGTTGACCGCTTCGATCGCGGTGGCGCATTCCTCACCGAACCCGTAGTAGGTGGTCGAGGTCGAATGCATCAGCGCGTCCATCGGGTTGTCGTACGCCTTGCGGAAAATTCCTTCCCGGGCGACGTACGCCGAGATGGACGACTTGCCGCCGCCGAACGACTTCGAGGTGGTCAGCACGTCCGGCAGGAGTCCGGGATAGCGCATGAAGTAGAACAGGCTGCCGGTCTTTCCCCAGCCGGTGTAGATCTCGTCGAAGATGAGCACGATCTTGTGCTCGGTGCACAGGTCACGAAGGCCACGCAGGAACTCCTCCGAGCACCAGCGCATGGTGGAGGCACTGAACGGCTCGATCAGGATCGCGTAGACGTCGTCGGGATGCGCTGCGACCGCGGCGCGTACCGATTCGAGATCGTCGTAACCGAATGTCACGACACCGGAAATGCCGGGAAACTTGAAATGGTTCTGCGCTCCGCCAGTCAGGCTGCCGGAGCCGAGAAGCTTGCCGTGGAAGCTGATGTCGGCACGCAGGATGGTGTTCCGTCGCCCGCCATGGACCTTGTAGGCCAGCTTGACCGCGCCCTCGACCGCCTCGGCGCCCGAGTTTGGCAAGAAGGACATGTTCAGGTCACCGGGCAGCACCTCGGCCAGGTTGTGGGCCAGCGCGGCGACGTACGGCGAGAAGTAGGTCTTGTGCACCTCCATCCGCTGCCGCTCGGCGAACCGGCGGCGCGCCGCCAGGATGCGGGGATGGTTGTGTCCATGGTTGAGTACGCCGACCCCGCCGGTGAAGTCGAGGATGCGACGGCCGTCCCCTAGGTACAGGTAGGCGCCTTCGGCGCGGTCGACCAACTCCCGACCGAAACCGAAGGACGTCATCAGACCGACCTGGCTCCGGTTGACGTACCGCCGGTACAGATCGTGCACCTGTTTGACGGAGAGCTCGTCGCAATCATCGACGGTGAACAGATCAGACACCTATCGAGCCTTTCTCCAGAACTGGCGGCGACTCCAGAGGAACGCGGAGCACCGCCGGGAGCCCCTGCAATTGTGCCGACGGGTACTGAATGACGACTGTAAGACGACTGGATCGGCACTGGAGCACGGTATCCAGAAGATTGACCGTGACCGTCACTACGACTATCGTCTCGGCCAGTCACGGTGACGCACTTCCCGGCGGTCCCGACATTCGACAAGGTGGTGTCCGTGCCCCCGCACGTATCGGTCGTCATTCCCGCCTACAACAGCGAACGGACCCTCCATGCCTGTCTGGGCGCCGTGTACGGGCAGACACACCCTCCGGTGGAGGTGATCGTCGTCGACGACGCGAGCACCGACCGGACCCGGGAGATCGCCCGGCGGTTCCCGGTACGGCTGCTGCAGACCCTGGTCAACAGCGGCCCGGCCGCCGCCCGCAACCGCGGGATCAAGGCGAGCACCGGCGACGTGGTCTTCTTCGTCGACGCCGACTGCGCACCGACACCGACCGCAATCGCCACCGCGCTGCGGATCATGGCCGACGAGCCGGACATCGACTGTGTCCACGGCGTGTACCTCACCCAGCCGTTGTACGACGACGGCCCGGTCGAGGCGTACCGGCTGCTGCACGCCCACTACTGGCGGATCCGCAACACCGGCCGGGTACGCACCGCGATCTTCGCGCTGTGCGCGGTCCGCCGTTCGGTCTTCGACGACGTCGGGTTCTTCGACGAACGGCTCCGCGCCTCCGAGGACGTCGAGTTGAGCGATCGGATGGCCGACCGGCACGGCATCTGGCTGTCCGCCGACGTGACCTGCCGACACGACGACGACAGCCGGCTCTGGCCGATGCTGCGCAAGCAGTTCGGCCGCTCGCAGATGCTGGTGCCGGTGGCGGTACGGGAACGGGGCCCCGCCGGGCTGCGGGCCAACCGGCCGGGCGGCGTGCTGGCCGCCGCCGCAGTGCTCGGCACCCTGCCGTTGGCCGTGCTGACCCCGGTGCTGCTGGTCCTGCCGGGGCTCGCCCTGGCCTGGTTCGTCGTCGCCGACCCCGGGCTGGTCGGCTTCGTTCGCCGGGAGCGGGGCACCGCGTTCCTCGCCCTGTTCCTCTGCCTGCACTTCCTGGTCCACCTGGCCATCGTCTGCGGCGGCACCGTCGGCGGGGTGCGGTTCCTGCTGGACTCGGACTTCGGCCCGACCCGTCGACTGGCCCCAGGGACGAGCCGGTGAACCAGCTGCCGACACTGCGGGCGAAAGCGCTGGAGGCCGGTTTCCTCGGCGTACGGACCTTTCACCGGCTACGGCCGGTGACCCCGTCGGCGCGGCGCAGCTGGCCGGTGTTCCGGGTCGGAGCCGGCGCGGTCGCGCTCACCGTCGACGACGGCCCGGACCCCCGCTGGACCCCCGCGCTGCTGGATCTCCTCGCCCGGCACCGGGTGCCGGCGACCTTCTTTCTGATCGGCGACCGGGTAGCCGAACACCCGGAGCTGGCCCGACGGATCGTGGCCGCCGGCCACCGGATCGGCAACCATTCGCTGCGCCACCCGATGCCGTTCGCGGCGCTCGACGCCGACCGGTTGCACCGCGAGATCAACCATGCCCAGCAACGAATTCACGACGCTACCGGAGTCACCGCCCGGTTGTTCCGGGCACCCAGCGGCGGATGGTCGACGCGGGTGCTGGCGGCCACCGTTGACGCCGGGCTGACCCCGGTCGACTGGACGGTCAACTCCAGCGACTGGAAGGAACCCGGCGTCGGGCACATCACCCGTACCCTGTCGCGCGCCGGCTCCGGTCACGTGCTGCTCTGCCACGACGGCGGCGGTGACCGGTCGCAGACCATCGCCGCGCTGGGCACCGTGATCCCCCGGCTGCTGTACCGCGGGCTGCGGTTCGTCCCGGTCCCTGACCGCCCTACCGCCGCCGAGGAGGCGTGATGGCCCACCCGTTGTTCCGGATCGCCGCTCGGGCGCTCAACTGGCCGCTGACGGTGCTGGTCCGCCCGTACCCCCGGGTGAACGCCGTGTTGTGGGACCTGCAGTACGCGCTGGGGTTGTGGCGATATCTCGACCAGGGGCGTGACCGCGTCCCGCTGGAACTCGCTCAACGGGTCACGTCGCGACCACGCATCCTGGACCTGGGCTGCGGTACGACCGTCAATCTGGCGCTGCCGCCCGGCGGGTACCGGCACTACCACGGTGTCGACATCAGCCGGGCGGCGATCCGCCGGGCCCGCGCGCTGCGCCGGCCGGACACCTCCTTCGAGGACGCGGACCTGCTGACGTACCGGACCGATGAGCGCTATGACGTGGTTCTGTTCCGCGAGGTGCTCTACTACTTCAGCGTCGACGACGCGGTCGGTCTGCTGCACCGCGCGGCCGACCTGCTAAGACCGGGTGGCCGGGTGCTGGTCTGGGTGTACGACGGGACCACCGACACCGGCCGCGAGCTGCTGTCCCGGGCCCGTAGCTGCGGGCTGCCGGTGCACGATGAGCTTGTCGGCGGGGCGGACGGCGTGGGCAGCGTGCTGGTGCTGGGTGCCGCCGATCCGGCGTGCAGTGGCCGGTCGTGACCGCCCGCGATGCCCTACCGTCGGATGCCCTACCGTCGGATGTGGCCCGCGTAAGGGCCGCGCCGGTGGGCGGGCGACGGCCGGCAGTACGCAGCTGGCTGCTCGGCGGGGCGTTCGCCGCCGTGCTGGGCGTCGCCGCCGGCGTGCTGCACCACACCACCGGCCTGTTCTGGGGTGACCTGGCCGCGTACCGGGCGGGTGCGGTCGCGGCCGCCAGCGGTGACGGGCAGTTGTACCAGGCGGTCCACCATACCCCTGACGGCATCGCGCTCGGCTTCACCTACCCGCCGTTCGCCGCGCTGCTGATGCAGCCGCTGGCCGTGGTCGCGATGCCGGTCGCTGTCGCGGGCTGGACGGCGGCAAGTGTGGTGATGCTGGTCGCGATCATCCGGCTGACCCTGCGGTGGATCGGGCCGCCCGCCCGGCTGGGGCCGCTGTGGACGGCTGGTGCGCTGGTCGGCGCGTTGCCGATCTTCGCGGTGACCGGTCACCTGCAGGTCGGCCAGGTGGGTCTGCTGCTGACCTGGCTGGTGCTGGTCGACCTGGTCGCCGGCCGGGGCGGCCGGTGGCACGGGCTCGGGGTGGGTGTCGCCGCCGGGATCAAACTCACGCCGCTGATCTTCATCGGCTACCTGGTGCTGACCGGGCGGCTGCGGGCCGCCGCCACCGCGACCGTCGCGTTCGCCGCCACGATCGGCGTCGGCTTCGCCTGGCGGCCGACCGACTCGACCTGGTTCTGGACCGGCGGGCTGCTGGACACCGACCGGGTCACCGGGGATCCCCGGACCATCCTGAACCAGTCGTTGTCCGGTGCGGTGACCCGGGCGCTGGACGAACCACGGCCCGGTCTGCCGTGGCTGGTGCTCGCGGTGCTAGTCGGCGCGGCCGGGATGACGGTCGCGGTCCGCTGCGCACGTGCCGGCGACGAACTGCTGGCGGTGCTCGCCTGCGCGGCCACCGGACTGCTGGTCTCCCCTGTCTCCTGGCACCACCACTGGGTTTGGTGGGTGCCGGCGCTGCTGGTCCTCGCCGGTGACCAACGGTGGTCCGGCCGCCGGTGGGCGATCCTCGCGTCCGCCGCCGGCTGGCTGGTCCTGGTGGGCAGCACGAGCTGGGTGCTGGCCAGTCCGGGCGGGTGGGACCTGCACTTCTCCGGGCCGGGGCTGGTCTACAGCAACCTGTACGTGCTGCTGGCGCTCGGTGGGCTCGGGCTGCTGGGCTGGCGGGTACGGCCGGGCCGGACCGGACCCGGGCGGCGGTCATAGGGCCGGCCGGGACAGCTGCGCCGGGGCCGCGTGAACGCACCGATGTCGATACGCTGTCGAACAGTCAACGGTGCTCCGACGTGAAGGGTTCGCCTGTGCAGACACGACCATTTGGTTCCACCGGAATGCGGGTCAGCGCTATCGGTCTCGGCGCCTGGCAGCTGGGCCGATCGTCGCACTGGCCGGACGGGCCGGACGAGGCCGAGGCGGTCCGCATCGTGCACACCGCGCTCGACCACGGCGTCTCCTTCATCGACACCGCGCCGGGCTACGCGGACGGCCGCAGCGAACCCAACATCGGCCGGGCCCTCGCCGGCCGGCGACGGGACGAGGTAGTGATCTGCACCAAGTTTGGCTATCTTCCCGACGGCACCGAAAACTGGTCGGCCAGCGAAATTGAGGCGTCGGTCGAGCGCAGCGCCCGCCGGATGAACGTCGACCACGTCGACATCGTGGTGCTACACAACCCGCCACCAGAGATCCTCGACGGCAGCCGCAGCGACCACTACGAGGTGCTGCACCGGCTGCGGGACAAGGGCGTCATCCGGTCGTACGGCGCTTCGGTGGACTGGAGCGCCGATCTGGACCTCGTGCTGTCCACCAGTGACTCCACCGCGTTCGAAGTCCGGCTGTCAGCGCTCTACCAGGAGCCGTGGCCGGCGGTGGGCCGGGCCCGCGACCGGGGTGCCGGCACGATCGTCAAGGTGCCGCTGGAGTCCGGCTGGCTCTCCGGCCGGTACCACGCCGACAGCGTCTTCGCCGGGGTACGGGACCGCTGGTCGCGAGAGGACGTCGCGGTGCGCGCCGGCCTGGTCGACGAGTTCCGGTCGCTGCTGCCGGCCGGTGTCGGGGTGCTCGCCGGCGCGCTGCGCTTCCTGCTCAGCTACGACGCGGTGTCGACAGTGATCCCGGGAACCAGGTCGGTCGCCCAGCTCACCAGCAGCATCGCCGGTGCCGCCGACGGCCCACTGCCGGCGGACACCGTCGCCGCGATCCGCGCCTGGTACGACCGCCGGCTGGCCGCCACCCCACTGGACTGGTGACTCGGTCCCGGTCGGGTCCCCCGGCCGGGGTCCCGGTCGGAGCGGGGTCGGCCGCCAACGCCGGACCTGCGGTCGGTGGTCAGCCGCGTTCCAGCAGGTGACCGACGACCTGCGGGGCCAGCATCACCGGGGTGCCCGAACTGTCCCGGCGCGGATCGAGCTGCGGCAGCGCCACCGACTCCCCGGACGGGGTGGCACCGACCGGGCGGGAACCCACCCAGGCCAGCTCCAGCCCCGACTCGCCCTTGAGGAACCGCTGCACCCGGACCCCACCGGTGGCCCGACCCTTCGCGGGATACTCGGCGAACGGTGTGACCTTGACGTTGTTCCCGGTGGAGGTGACCACCATCGGCTCGCCGTGTACCGGGTCGTCGGTCCGCACGGCGGCGAAGAACAGCACCCGGGCGTCGGCAGCGAGGTTGATCCCGGCCATGCCGCCCCCCTTGAGCCCCTGCGGACGGACCAGCTTCGCGGCGAACCGCAGCAGCGACGCGTCGGTGGTGACGAACACCAGGCTCTCGGTGCCGTCGGTCAGCCAACTGGCCCCGACGACTTCGTCGCCGTCGCGCAGACCGATCACCTCGAACTCGTCGGCGCGTACCGGCCAGTCCGGCGCGCACACCTTCACCACGCCGTGGCGGGTGCCGAGCGCGAGTCCCGGCGTATCCCGTTGGGCGGCCGGAGCCAGGCCGACGACCTGCTCACCCGCGCTCAACGGCAGCAGTTCGGCAACCGGCATCCCGCCGGACAGCGATACCGTTCCGGACCGTTGCGGCAGCACCGGCAGTGGCAGGACATCGGTACGGACCGCCCGGCCGGTGCTGGTGATCAGCAGCACCTGGCCACGGGCGGTGGCCGGCACCACGGCCTGTACCGCGTCGTGCCTGGCCCGGCTGTTGCGCCGGGCGTCCTCGACCGACTCCTCGCTCTCGGCGACGGTGCGGGCGACCAGCCCGGTGGCGGACAGGATCACCTGGCAGGGGTCGTCGGCGACCTCCAGCGGGCCGGCCGGGACCGAGGCGGCCAGCACCTCCTTGAGGTCACCGTCGACGAGGGTGGTCCGCCGGGGGGTGGCGAACTGCTTGGCCACCTTGGCCAGCTCGTCGGATACCAGCTTGCGCAGCGCCGCGGGGTCGTCGAGGATCCGCGACAGCTCAGCGATCTCGCCACGTAGCCGATCCTGCTCGGCCTCCAGCTCGATCCGGTCAAACCGGGTCAGCCGACGCAGTGGGGTGTCCAGAATGTAGCCGGCCTGCACGGCGGTCAGCCCGAACTCGGCCATCAGCGCGTCCCGCGCCGCCTGCGCATCGTCGCTGCCGCGGATCAGCCGCACCACCCGGTCGATGTCAAGCAGCGCGATCAGCAGACCGTCGACCAGATGCAGTCGGTCCTGGCGACGGCTCCGTCGGTAGAGGCTGCGTCGGGTGACGACGTCGTACCGGTGGGCCAGGAAGGCTTCCAGCAGCTCCTTCAGCCCGAGCGTACGTGGCTGCCCGTCGACCAGCACCAGGTTGTTGACGCCGAACGACTGCTCCATCGGGGTCAGCCGGTAGAGATCGGCGAGCAACGCCTGTGGGTTCACCCCGATCTTGCATTCGATGACCAGGCGGGTGCCGTTCTCCCGGTCGGTCAGGTCCTTGACGTCGGCGATGCCCTGCAGCCGTTTGGTCTTGTTGACCTCTTCGGTGATCTTCTCGATGATCCGCTCGGTGCCGACCCCGTAGGGCAGCTCGGTCACCGTGATCGCCTGCCGCCCACGGCTGCCCTCGAGCAGACCGATCTGCACCTTGGCGCGCATCCGCACCACCCCACGCCCGGTGGCGAACGCACGCCGCACCTCGTCGAGGCCGAGCAGCAGACCACCGGTCGGCAGATCCGGGCCGGGGACGAACTCCATCAGCTTGTCGAGACTCGCGTCGGGATGGCGGATCAGCCAGCGGGTGGCCGCGACGACCTCACCGAGATTGTGCGGGATCATGTTGGTCGCCATCCCGACGGCGATCCCGGACGCCCCGTTGACCAGCAGATTCGGGAAGGCCGCCGGCAACACCTTCGGCTCGGTCAGCGAGCCGTCGTAGTTGGGCTTGAAGTCGACGGTCTCCTCGTCGAGCTCGCCGACGAGCAGCATCGCCGGGCGGGACATCCGCGCCTCGGTGTAGCGGCTGGCCGCCGGACCGTCGTCGGGGGAGCCGAAGTTGCCGTGCCCGTCGACCAGCGGCACGTTGAGCGAGAAGTGCTGTGCCATCCGGACCATCGCGTCATAGATCGCGGTGTCGCCGTGCGGATGGAACTTGCCCATCACGTCGCCCACCACCCGAGCCGACTTGACGTAGCCCCGGTCCGGGCGGTGACCCTGCTCGCTCATCGAGTAGAGAATGCGTCGGTGCACCGGTTTGAGCCCGTCCCGGGCGTCGGGCAGGGCCCGGGCGTAGATGACCGAGTAGGCGTACTCCAGGTAGGAGTCCTGGATCTCGGTCTCCAGCGGGTTGTCCATGATCCGGGCGCCGGCCTGGTCGAACGCGGACAGGTCGACCCCGGACTGCTTGCTCTTGCTGCGTGCCATCTCTACGTTTCCAGCGCTTCCTCGATCGAGCGGGTCATGCTCAGGCGTCGATACTCTCCTGGTCGACCCGGCCGGCCGAGTCGATCAACCAGTTGCGGCGCGGCTCGACCTTCTCCCCCATCAGCAACTCCAGGGTGCGGTCGGCGACCTCCACGTCGGCCAGGGTGATCCGGCGTACCGAGCGGGTCGCCGGATTCATGGTCGTCTCCCACAGCTCGTCTGCGTCCATTTCGCCGAGGCCCTTGAACCGGGGAACCGGGGTGACGACCTGTCGCCCGGCCCGTTCCAGTCGCCGTACGGTCTGCTCCATCTCGGCCTCGGTGAAGGTGAAGATGGTCTCCGCGTTCCGGCCCTTGGTGGTGATCTTGTGGAGCGGGGGCATCGCCGCGTACAGCCGGCCGGCCTCGATCACCGGACGTAGGTACTTGGCGAACAGGGTGATCAGCAGGGTCCGGATGTGCGAGCCGTCGACGTCCGCGTCGGCCATCAGGATCACCCGGCCGTACCGCATGGCGGCCAGGTCGAAGGTGCGCCCGGTGCCGGCGCCGAGGACCTGGACGATCGCCGCCACCTCGGCGTTGCGCAACGTGTCGGCCAGGTTGGCCTTCTGCACGTTGAGGATCTTGCCCCGGATCGGCAGCAGGGCCTGGTACTCGGCGACCCGGGCCATCCGGGCCGAGCCGAGCGCACTGTCGCCCTCCACGATGAACAGCTCGCTGCGCTGCAGGCCGGTCGACCGGCAGTCGACCAGCTTCGGCGGCATGGACGCCCCTTCCAGGGCGGTCTTGCGCCGGGCGGCGTCCTTCTGCTGCTTCTGGGTGAGCCGGACCCGGGCCGCGTCGACCACCTTCTGCAGCACGGTCCGGGCCTCGGTACGGGTCCGGCGGTCCTCCACCCAGGACTTGATGTGCCGCTCCACCACCGTCTGCACCACCCGGGTGATGCCGGCGGTGGAAAGCTCGTCCTTGGTCTGCGAAGTGAACTGGGGCTCCGGGATCCGCACGTGCACCACGGCCGTCATGCCTTCGAGCACGTCGTCGACGGTCGGCGGATCCTCCTTGGGCTTGAGCAGGCCCCGGCTGTTGCGTACCGCGTCGACGACGGCCCGGGTCACCCCGCGCTCGAAACCCCGCCGGTGGGTGCCGCCGTGCACGTTGCGGATGGTGTTGGTGAAGCACTCGACGGTCCGCTCGTAGCCGGTGCCCCAGCCGAGGGCGACCTCCACCTCGGCCCGACGCTCGACGTCGGACTGCATCACGCCGTTGGCGTCGGCGGCGTTCTCCTTGTAGGTGCCGGTGCCGGTGATGAACAGCGTGCCGCTGACCGGTCGGTCCCCGCTCGGGGTGAGGAACTCCACCATCTCGACCAGGCCACGGGGATGGTGGTACACCTCCTCGACCAGTTCATCGGAGGTGGCGTCGCGCAGCACGTAGGTGACCCCGGGCACCAGGAAGGCGGTGTTGCGCAGTCGGGTCCGCACGGCCGTCACGTCGAGTGCGGCGCCGGCGTCGAAGTAGCGGGCGTCGTACCAGTAGCGGATGGAGGTGCCGGTAGCCTCACCGCGCTTCATCCGGCCGACCGCCCGCAGCCCCGACTGCTCTGTGAAACCGGCGGCCGGGCCGGGGCCGTCGAAGGCCCCCGGGACGCCCCGCTGGAACGACATCTCCGACACCCGACCGGCCCGCTTGACCCGCACGTCGAACCGTAGCGAGAGCGCGTTCACCGCCGACGCGCCGACCCCGTGCAGGCCGCCGGACGCCTTGTAACCGGAGCCGCCGAACTTGCCGCCGGCGTGCAGCCGGGTCAGCACCAGCTCGACCCCGGACAGCCCGGACCGGGTGTGCACGTCGGTCGGGATGCCCCGGCCGTCGTCATCGACCTGCACCGAGCCGTCGGCGTGCAGGGTCACCTCGACCCGGCTGGCGTGACCGGCGACGCCCTCGTCGGTGGAGTTGTCGAGGATCTCGTTGAGCAGATGGCCGACACCCCGGCTGTCGGTTGAGCCGATGTACATGCCGGGCCGCTTGCGGACGGCCTCCAGCCCTTCCAGGTGGGTGAGGTCGTCTGCTCCGTACAGCGTCTCAGGTTGTGCAGTCAACGCGTCGAACTCCCGGTGCCGGCCAACGGTGCCCCACCTCGCCGGCGGGCAGGACCGACCGGCAGGGCAACGACGGTGGCCTGCGGGCCACCGTCCGACGAGCGTAACCGCAGCCACCGACAGCGCCGCGCCGGGCCGGTACCGGGGTGTCGCCGGTACCGGCCCGGCCGCACCCTGCGCGCCGGCCCGCACACGCCGGACGGGGCCGGTACGCCGGGTGTCCCGCGTACCGGCCCCGTCGTGGGGGTGGTAGCCGTCAGCCGGCGCTGCAGGTCGGGGTCATCCCGCTGCCGGTGCCGGTGCCCTGGAAGCCGAACTGGGTCGACTGTCCGGCACCGATCTGGCCGTTCCACGGCGCGTTGCTGAAGCGCACCGTGCCGCTGCTCCCGCTGGCCTGCGAGTTCCAGGCGTTGGTGACCGCCGCCCCGGACGGCAGGGTCATGGTGACCGTCCAACTGCTGGTCGAGGCGGACCCGGCGGTCACCCGCACGTTCGCCACGAAGCCACCTGGCCACTGGTCGAGCGAGATCACCGAGGCCGAGCAGTCGCCCCCGCCCGGCGGCTGCGAAGTCGGCGGGGCCGTCGTGGGCGGCGGGGCCGTGGTCGGCGGCGGGGCCGTGGTCGGCGGCGGGGCCGTGGTGGGCGGCGGGGTGCCGCCGGCGTTCAGCGCGGCGAGGGTCGAGTCGTACGCCTGCTTCTTGTTGCCGTTGCACTCGAACAGCAGCGGGGTGCCGCCGCTGCGCCACGAGTCGCAGTCCCGGATGCCCCAGGTGGTGATGCCGGTGCAGCGGGACACCGCGAGGCAGTCCTGCACCACGTTGCGGTAGGTGTTGGCCTGGCTGCTGCCGGAGCCTTCGATGTCGAGTTCGGTGATCTGCACGTCGACGCCGAGGGCGGCGAAGCTGGACAGCGTGGTGCGGTAGTTCGACGGGTACGGCGAGCCGCTGTTGAAGTGCGACTGCAGGCCGACGCAGTCGATCGGCACGCCGCGCTGCTTGAAGTCGCGCACCAGGTTGTACGCGGCCTGGGTCTTGGCCCAGGACCAGTTGTCGATGTTGTAGTCGTTGTAGCAGAGCTTGGCACCGGGGTCGGCGGCGCGGGCGGCCCGGAACGCCGCCTCGATCCAGTCGTTGCCGGTGCGCTGCAGGTTGGAGTCGCGTCGGGCACCGCTACCGCCGTCGGCGAAGGCCTCGTTCACCACGTCCCAGGAGTGGATCTTGCCCCGGTAGTAGGAGGCGACCTGGGTGACGTGGTTGAGCATGGCCTGGCGCAGCGGAGCACCTTCCATCTGCTGCATCCAGCCGGGTTGCTGGGAGTGCCAGGCGAGGGTGTGACCGCGGACGGCCATGCCGCGGGAGATGGCGTGGTTGACGATCCGGTCGCCGTTGCTGAAGTTGAACTGGCCCTGCTGCGGCTCGGTGGCGTCGAGTTTCATCTCGTTCTCGGCGGTGACGCTGTTGAACTCCCGGTTGAGGATGTTCACGTACGTCGAGTCGCTGAGCTTGTTGGCCGCGACGGCGGCACCGAAGTACCGGCCGGACTGCTCCGCGGCCGCACCGAGCGTGGACTCGGCGGCGCTGGCGGAGGTCGCGTACAGCATCGCGGTACCGGCGGCAAGGGCGACCACCGCGGCGGAGGCCAACGCGGCCCGCGGTCCCCTTCTCCTCGGTCTGCTGTCGGATAGATGGGTCATGGTGATGGTTGCCTCTCGGTGCGGAGTGTGGTCGACAGGTGAACCTCGACCACACATCGACTTCAATCGAAGTGCTGTTGAGCGATGCTAACGGAGAACTTCCGGTAGCTCAATGACCAAGGCCGATACCGGGCAACCCGCTGCTCGACCAGCTAATCCGAAACACGGCAGCACCCAGTTCGGCACTCGACGGCAAGGCCAGAGTACCGAAACTTTCGGAGAAGATCCGGGACAGACCCGGACACCACGCGCAACCCTGTCAGCGGCACAGTCGCGCTACGGGGTCGGCGGTGTCGGCCGCGCCCGGACAATGCGGCATGGACACCAGCCGGCCGGCTGCGACTCGCCC
The DNA here is from genome assembly GCF_030345075.1 of Solwaraspora sp. WMMA2065. Taxonomy (NCBI): domain Bacteria; kingdom Bacillati; phylum Actinomycetota; class Actinomycetes; order Micromonosporales; family Micromonosporaceae; genus Solwaraspora; species Solwaraspora sp. WMMA2065. The sequence continues at coordinate 1,234,385 of NZ_CP128361.1, read as the reverse complement.
GGCCGCTGTATGGAACTCTGTCAGATGAGCGCCCTGGGAGGAAGCACCTTGACAGACTCGACACCGGTCACCTTGCCCGACGTCCGCGACGCGGCCGCACGGATAGCCGGTGCCGCGCACCGCACCCCCGTGCTGCGCTCGCGCACTCTGGACGCCATGGTCGGCGCCGAGGTCTTCGTCAAGTGCGAGAATCTGCAACGCGTCGGTGCGTTCAAGTTCCGTGGCGCCTACAACACGATCGCGCGACTGTCCCCGGCCCAGCTGGCCCGGGGCATCGCCGCGTACTCGTCCGGCAACCACGCGCAGGCCGTCGCGCTAGCCGCCAGGGAGTTGGGCAGCACCGCAGTGATCGTCATGCCGCAGGACACGCCGGCGGCCAAGACGGCAGCGGTCCGCGGCTACGGGGCCGAGATAATCACCTACGACCGGTACACCGGTGACCGGGTCGCCATCGGTGCGGCGTTGGCCGCCGAACGCGGGCTGACCCTGGTCCCGCCGTACGATCACCCGCACGTCATCGCCGGGCAGGGCACCGCAGCCCTCGAGCTGGTCGAGGAGGTTGGACCGCTCGACGCGCTGCTGGTGCCCGTCGGTGGCGGCGGGCTGGCGGCGGGCACCGCGGTCGCGGCGAAAGGACTGCTGCCCCGGATCCGGGTGGTCGGCGTCGAACCGTCGGCCGGCGACGACACGTTGCGATCGCTGGCCGCCGGCCGGCGGATCACCATCCCGGTGCCGCGCACGATCGCCGACGGCCAGGCCGCCGAGACGCCCGGCGAGCTGACCTTCTCGGTGAACCAGCGGCTGCTCGACGACGTCGTCCTCGTCGACGACGACGAGATCCGGGCGGCGATGCGGTTCGCGTTCGACCGGATGCGGATCGTCGTCGAGCCCAGCGGCGCGACCGGGCTGGCAGCTCTGCTGGCAGGTCGGCCGGTCCCGGCTCCCCGACGGGTCGGTGTGATCGTCTCCGGCGGCAATGTCGACACCCGGCGCTTCATCGACCTGCTGTCCACCGCCGGTTGATCCCAGGCTGGCTGATCCCCAGGCCGTGAACCAGCACGGCCGGCAACCGGCCGCCGGTGAGCTCACCCGACGCGGGTGATGCGGGCCGGTTCCGACCCGACCTACCGTGCACCCAGGACGTCACACGGCGTGAGGAGGCGGGGCCGGATGGTCGACACGGTCGAAGATGCGCTGGAGCGGCTGGCCCGCGACGCAAGCTCCGTCCTGGACCGGCTGCCACCCAGGCTGCGTGGCACCGTTCGCTTCGACGTACAGGAGGAGACCAGGACGACGCACTGGTTTGTCACCCTGGGAACGGGGAAGGTCCGGGTGTCGTCGACGGGGGCCGAGCCGGATTCGATCGTCCGCAGCGAACGGGTCCGCTTCGACCGGTTGGCCCGGGGCGAGGACCGGTTCATCCCCCTGCTGTTCCGCAACGCGGTCGTCGTCGAGGGAGACCTGGGGCTCGCGGACCAGCTCTGCCGGGTCCTTTTCGGCAGTGTCCCGGCCGGGCTGCATCCAAGGGACTTCACTCGGAGGGAGGCCGCCGAGAATGAACGAGAAGACAGTCAGCATCCTGGACGGGAACACCTTCGTGGTGACTGACGAGCGCGGTGACGTGACCGCCTCACCGGACCTGCCGACCGGCCTGTTCTCGTTCGACACGCGCTTCCTGTCCACCTGGGTGCTCCGGATCGACGGCCACCGGTTGAACGCTCTGTCCCAGGACGACCTGCACTTCTTCGAGACCCGGTTCTTCCTCGTACCGGGCCGGCCCACCCACTACATCGACGCCAAGCTGTCCGTCATCCGGGAGCAGTCGATCGGCGCGGCGTTCGTCGAGCGGCTCACCGTGCTCAACCACGACATCGCGCCGGTAACCCTGACCCTGCGAGTCGACATGGACACCGACTTCGCGGACCTGTTCGAGATCAAGGACGTCCAGCACAAGCGCGGCACGAAGTCGGTCCACCACGACGACGGTCGGCTGCGATACAGCTACCGGCGGGAAACCTTTCAGCGGGACACCGTCATCTCCAGCACGCTCCCGGCCCGGATCGACGACGACGGCATGACGTTCGACGTCACCCTGGAGCCGCGCGGTCAGTGGCAGACCGAGATCCGGGTGGAACCGGTGATCAACGGCGGTGACACCGCGTCGCCGACCATCTGGGGGGCCTACCGACGCCGGGCCCGACCGCAGGTGCGCCAGGAGCTGGAGCACTGGATCGACCGGGCACCGCAACTGCTCGCCGACAACCCCAACCTCACCACGGCGTACGAGCGGAGCCTGATCGACCTCGCTGCCATGCGGTACGCCTCGCTGACCGCCACGGGCCCGATCCCGACCGCCGGACTGCCCTGGTTCATGACGCTGTTCGGCCGGGACAGCATCTTCATCAGTCTGCAGACCATGCCGTTCCTGCCCCGGCTGACTCCCCCGGTGCTACGGCTGCTCGGCTCGTTGCAGGGCGGCAGCCTCGACGACCTGCGGGAGGAGGAGCCCGGCAAGATCCTGCACGAATTCCGGTACGGCGAGTCGGCGGCGTTCGAGGAGCAGCCGCACACCCCGTACTACGGCTCGGCCGACTCCACCCCACTGTTCGTGATCCTGCTCGACGAGTACGAACGGTGGAGCGGCGACACCGAACTGGTCCGCGGGCTCGAACGCCAGGCCCGCGCCGCGCTGCACTGGATCGACGAGTACGGCGACCTGGTCGGCAACGGCTACGTCTCCTACTGGCGCCGCAATACCCGCAACGGCCTGGAGAACCAGTGCTGGAAGGACTCCTGGGACGCGATCTCCTACCGCGACGGACGGCTGTCCGCGCTGCCGAGGGCAACCTGCGAGCTGCAGGGCTACGCCTACGACGCCAAGATCCGTGGCGCCCGGCTGGCCCGCCAGTTCTGGAACGACCCGGCGTACGCCGACCGGCTGGAGCGGGAGGCCGCCGACCTGAAGCAGCGGTTCAACCGCGACTTCTGGGTGGCCGACGGCGAATACTACGCGCTCGCGCTCGACCCGGACGGTACCCCGGTCGACGCGCTGGCGTCGAACATGGGGCACCTGCTGTGGAGCGGCATCGTCGAGCCGGACCGGGCCGGCAAGGTGGCCGAACACCTGCTCGGACCGGCGATGTTCTCCGGCTGGGGGGTACGGACGTTGGCCGAGACCGAGGCACGGTACAACCCGGTCGGCTATCACGTGGGGTCGGTCTGGCCGTTCGACAACTCGATCATCGCGTGGGGGCTGCGCCGGTACGGGTTCCGGGAGGAGGCCGCCCGGATCGCCGAAGGGATGATCGAGGCGTCCGGGTTCTTCGACGGACGGCTGCCGGAGGCCTTCGCCGGCTACCGGCGCGAGTTGACCGGATACCCGGTCGAGTACCCGACGGCGTGCAGCCCACAGGGCTGGTCGGCGGGCGCGGTCCTGCTGCTGCTGCGTACCATGCTGGATCTCACCCCGTACCAGGACCATCTGGGCGTCGACCCGCATCTCCCGCCGTCGATACCTCGGATCGAACTGCTCGACGTACCCGGCCGGTGGGGCCGGGCGGACGCGCTCGGCCGGCGGGCCGAGAGTCATCAGCGGCAGCACACCGGGCTGCTCGCCCGACTCGGACGCACCGACAACGGCTGATTCGGGGCGGTCACGCCCCGGGACGGGTCATCTGGGGTGACGGGTACGTTCGACGAGCGCCGCACCGCGCCGCGCGGCCGCACCCGCGTCCACCGACAGGTCCGGGTCATCCGCCGGACGCGGCACGCACAGCAGCAACGCCGCCGGCTGGACCGTCACCCGCAGCGTGGCGCCGGGTTCGATCAGGTCGCCGTCGAGCTCGCGGGGTTGGTCGCGGTCACTGACCACCGACACCTCACGCCCCCGGTACACCTGCATCCGCGGCACCCGTCGCCGACCCCGTACCAGTGCCCAGGCCAGCGCGAGCCAGTGCCGCAGCGTCCGTGGCGTCAGCACGGCGACGTCTAGCAGACCGTCGTCGGGTTCGGCGTCGGCCAGCAGGGGCATCCCGCCCTGCAGCCGGCCGACGTTGGCCACCAGCACGGTGCGGGCCCGGGTCCGTACCAGCGGCTGGTCGTCGATCTGGACCCGCACCGGCACCGGCCGGTCCCGCAGGTGCCGCACAGCGCCGGCAACGTACGCCGGCCAGCCGATCCGCGCCTTGGCCTGCTCGGAGGTAGCGGCCAGCATGCTCGCGTCGAATCCCATGCCGGCCATCACCACGAAGCAGCGCTCGTCGTCGAGCCGACCGACGTCGAGCCGGCGGGTCTGCCGTTCCACCGCGACCTCCAGCCCGGCCGCGAGGTCGGTCGACAGCCCGAGGTTCGCGGCGAGCAGGTTACCGGTGCCGGCCGGCAGGATGGCGAGCGCCACGTCGGTGCCGACCAGACCGGCGACACACGACATCACGGTGCCGTCGCCGCCGCAGGCGAACACGACGTCGACCCCGGCCGCGACCGCGTCCCGGGCCTGCGTCCGCCCTGGTTCGGCGACCGTCGTCTCCAGCCAGATCGGTGCCGCCCAGCCGGCTTCGGCCAGGCTCGCGTCGACTGCCGCTCGCAGGCCGTCGAGGTCAGTGACCTTCGTCGGGTTGACCACCACGGCGGACCGTACCGGCGCTGTCTGCTTCTGCACCGGCTCAGTGTGGGCCATCGGAGCCCTCGCGGACCAGTCGACGCCGGTCCGCGCCGTCGGTGGGCGGTGTCTCCGTCGGCGGCGACACCGCCCACCGGGTCAGCCGGTGACGCGGAAGGTGCCGTCGGCGCGTGCCTGCGCGTCGGCGATCGGGTCGAGGCGCAGTTGGTAGCCGTAGTGCCGGATGTAGCGGTCCGGGAAGTTGTAGGACTGGAACGACGACCATCCGGCGTCTGCCAGGCCGGCGACCCGGCGGAAGGTGGCGTCGGCGGCGAAGACCGCCGAGCCGTCGTCGGGCGCCAACTCGAAGTCGTACGCGTAGTGCCGCAGGTAGTGGCCCGGGTAGTTGACCGACTCGATCGAGACGTAGCCCGAGCCGCCGGTCAGGCCGGGCACCAGCCGGAACTGCGCGTCCTGCGCCGGGCTGACGTTGGCGTCGATGCGCACGTCGAAGTCGGCGTGCCGCACGTAGCGGTCCGGGTAGTTGTACGACTGAATCCGGTTCACCGGGGTGGTCGCGCCCCAGCGGGCAAGCACCCGGGACTGCTCGGCCGCGGTCAGGTTGAGGATCGATCCGTGCCGTTTACGGCTGCCGCCCATGCTGTAGTCCGACCGGGTCCGGAAGTTGCCCGTGCTGCCCAGGTTGGTCGAGGTGACCGGCAGATAGCCGCGGCCGGTCGCGTACTGGTCCAGCCAGAGCACCCACTCGTCACGGCCGTTGAACTGGGCCCACATCGGGCCCTCGACCACGTTGCCGCCGCCGGCGCCGTTCGAGATGCCCAGGTGCGACAGGTTGCCGAGGGTCGTCCAGCTGCCCAGGATCGAGTTGCTCGCCTCGATCGTGATGTGACCGTCGGCGGACGCCCGGTAGTAGCGGTAGCCGCCGACGCTGTTCGGGACCTCGATGATCTGGGTGTCGATGATGCCCTGGCCGCTGCCCCGGTCGATGTACAGCTGCGGAGCACCGATGGTGCGGAAGTCGCTGGTCCGCGCGTACCAGATGCGATGCTTGGTGACCCCGTTGCGGGCCGAGTTGGTCGCCCAGTAGACGACGTAGTCCCCGGTCGCCGGGTTGTAGATCGCCTCCGGGGCCCAGGCGTTGCCGGCGCCCGCGATACCGCCAGCGACGTTGAGCAGCCACGGCGCCGACCAGTTGACCAGGTCGGTGGACTCCCAGACGACGATCGAGGTGCTGCCCCGGTTGGCGGCGTCGTTCCAGGACGTGCCGCTGGCGATCCGCAGATCGGTGGCGATGATCCAGTACCGGTCGCCGGCCGGTGAGCGGACCAGGACCGGATCCCGTACGCCACGGGTGCCCACTGTGGATAGCAGAACCGGGCTGCCGTTGTTGAGGTCGGTCCAGTGCAGCCCGTCGGTGCTGCGCGCCAGATAGATCTGCTCGCCGTTGGCCGACTCACCGGTGAAGTGGGCCATCAGGTACCCGGCGAACGGGTCGAGCGCGGCAGCCGGTCTCGCCGCAGCCACCGACCACGAGGTGAGCAGCAGGCAGGCGGCGGCAAGGACGGCGCTGAGCCGGGCAAGGGTCCTCGGCATCGGGTCTCCTTCAGTTGGAGTTGGTCGGGTCCGGCCAGTGCCGGCGGTCCGCCGCCTACGTGCTGGCGCACGACGTGGCGCTGCCGGGCACCGGACGGCAGCGACGCCGCAGCCGGCAGGTATCCAGCTCCTCTGGTGTTAGCGCTAACACGGCACCCGGCACGATTGCCGCGCGATTGCCGGATTGAATCGACAGTGTTAACTACCTGCAGTCTCGATGTCAATGGGTCGAGGGCCGGCGGCGGATACCCGTGTCCGCCGCTGAGTCGGCCAACGGCTCCCCGGCGCTGCTTAAGCTGGTGCATGCTCGATGAACTCGTCGCACGCGCCCACCGGCTTGTCCCCCGCGACGGCCGGCTCCTCCTCGGCATCACCGGCTGCCCGGCGGCGGGCAAGTCGACGCTGGCGGCGCTGCTGGTCGCCGGGCTGCGGCAGGTCGGGGTCCCGGCGGCGCTGGTGCCGATGGACGGCTTCCACCTGTCCGACGCGGCACTGGACCGGCTCGGCCGACGCGACCGCAAGGGTGCCATCGACACCTTCGACGGCGACGGTTACCTCGCCCTGCTGCACCGGCTGCGGACCGAACGACACCGGACCGTCTGGGCGCCGGGTTTCGAACGCGACCTCGAACAACCGGTGGCCGGCACAATCGCGGTGGACCCACCGGTGCGGCTGGTCGTCACCGAAGGAAACTACCTGCTCGCGGACACAGAGCCTTGGCCGGCGGTACGTGCGCTGCTGGCCGAGGTGTGGTTCTGCCAACTCGACGACGACGTACGGCGGGACCGTCTCACCCGCCGGCACGTCGAATTCGGCAAGTCACCCGCCGCCGCCCGCGCCTGGGTGGCCACCGTCGACGACCCGAACGCCCGGTTGATCGGGGCCGGCCGGGACCGAGCCGACCTCGTCGTCGACATGACCACATTGGGGCCGGCCGACGGCAACACTCCGCGCCCGGTTGACCGGCCCCGGACCGGCGGGCGCTAGCAGCACGGCCGACCGCCGCGCTCTAGCAGCACGGCTGCCCGCCGCGCCGGTCCGGCGGGTCCTCGGCTCTGCCGGAGGACGGGACGGCCGCCGGGACGTCCGCCCGGGCCAGCAGAAACAACGGGAGCAGCACCGCCGCACCGGCGCTGACCGCCAAGACCGGATACCCGACGGTGCCGAGCACCATTCCGGCACCGACACTGGCCACCGCCGAGGCACCCCAGGCGACCGCGTCCACGCCGCCTTGGACGTGCTGGCGATCGGCGAGTGTCAACGACTGGGCGAGCAGGCCGCTGCCGCCGACGAAGGTGAGGTTCCAGCCGGAACCGAGCAGGAACAGTGCGACGTACAGCTGCGCGCTCGCCGCCGCCGGCACCAACGCGACCATCGTGGACAGGGCGATCAACCCGATGCCGGCGAGGATCGCCGTCCGTGCCCCGAATCGGTCGACGATGTGCCCGGACAGCGGCGCCAGCAGGAACATGCCGAGCAGGTGTGCGCTGACCACCGCACCTACCGCGCCGAGGCCGTGACCGTGCATGTCCATGTGCAACGGCGTCATCGTCATCACGGCGACCATCGACACCTGGCCGGCGGTCATCGACACCACCGCCGTACGGACCACCGGCCGTCGCCACACTCCGGCCGACACGGCACCGGGCCCCGGGTCACCACGCCGCGTGCCGGCCCGGGTGGTCGGCAGGGTCGCCGACGCCGCTACCGCGGCACCCGCACCGACCAACGCCAGGAAGTACGGCCCGGCGAGCGGCGGCAGCCCCAGCCCCGTAGAGAACCGCGCGAGTGGCGCGATCAGGTTCGGCCCGGCCAACGCACCGACCGTACCCGCCCAGACGACGACGCCGACCGCGAAACCCTTGCGGTCGGGCGGGTACAGGTCCGCCGCGCAGTACCGGGACAGCTGCGCTGCGCCGTTGCCGACACCGAGCAGCAGCATGCCGACCATCAGCGGGCCCGCCGCGTCGGCCAGCACGGCACCGCCCGCGACGACCGCACCGATGACCGCGACCAGGTAGCCCAGCACGAGCGCGGCACGGCTGCCACGTCTGGCCAGCACAGCGGCCAGCGTCAGGGTGCCGACGGCGGAGCCGACGATCCCGGCCGCGTTCGGTATGCCGCTCCACAGCGG